>JAQUQM010000001.1 GCA_028716085.1 Dehalococcoidia bacterium
GGGTGAGCAAGCATCAAGAAAAGCCGGTGTGCAAGGTTTGCATCCCGAGTTGCTAAAGCTGCTGGGCAGGTTAAAATTCAGAACAAGCTATGGGCAGAATGTCTTGACTCACAGTCTGGAAGTAGCTCACATTGCAGGGATGCTGGCAGCTGAGATTGGCGCTAATGTCACCCTTGCAAAAAGAGCTGCTTTGCTGCATGACATCGGCAAGGCAGTCGACCACGAGGTTGAAGGGCCGCATGCCCTGATAGGGGCAAACCTTGTCAAGCAATGGGATAAATCCATGGATGTGGTTCAGGCAATCTCAGAACATCATGGAGAAGCTACAACAACAAGCTCTCTGGGATATATACTTGCTACTGCCGATGCAATCAGTGGTTCACGACTCGGCGCCCGCCGTGAATCCCTTGATCAGTATATTAAAAGAATTGAAGCTCTCGAGAGTGTTGCCAGCAGTTTTACCGGTGTGGAAAAGGCTTTTGCTATCCAGGCGGGTAGAGAGGTTCGTATAATTGTTAAACCCGAACAGGTAGATGATCTTGCAGCTATGCGTCTGGCGCGCGATATTGTAAAGAAAATAGAGGAGAGCCTGGAGTATCCCGGACAAATAAAAGTCACGGTTATGCGCGAAGTACGTGCTGTGGACTACGCCAAGTGACTTAGACGGTATAATTTTTTGAACATACTGGTAATTGGCGATATTATCGGCAAGCCTGGTAGAAGAGCCCTGGAGCATTTTTTACCAGGCTTGACTGTTGAATATGGAGTTGATCTTGTCATTGCCAATGGCGAGAATGCTGCCCACGGCATTGGTATTACTTCCCAGACTGCACAGGAGCTATTGACGGCGGGAGTGGATGCTATAACCACGGGAAATCATGTGTGGGCGCAGCGCGAGATTGTACCGTACCTTAACGGGCAACTACCTGTTATCAGGCCGCTTAATTTTCCTCCAGGTGCGCCCGGGCGGGGTTACATCATTGCTAAAGATGTACTCGTAGTTAATTTAATCGGTCGTGTTTTCGTGGGAGAATACGATTGCCCTTTCCGGGCAATGGATGCGCTATTAGCCGAATTGAATCCATTGCCCAGGATAATAATCATTGACTTTCATGCTGAAGCTACATCGGAAAAAGTAGCGCTTGGAAGATACCTCGATGGCAGGGTGAGCGCGGTCCTTGGCACACATACACACATCGGGACCATTGATAGTTGCATTTTGCCGTTGGGAACAGCTTACGTCACTGATATTGGGATGGTAGGTCCCGTAAATTCGATCATTGGTGATGATATCGATAATGTGCTCAATAGCTTTATTAACGGTTTGCCGCATCGGCTTTCTGTCGGGAAGGGTAAAACCGCCATGGATGCCATTTTACTGAACATTAACGAGCAGGACGGCAAGGCAAGAAGCATTCAGCGGATTCGAAGAGAGGAATCAGAATCGTGAAATTTGATCTGCATTTACATACAACGGCTTCTGATGGAAGGCTGACTCCTGCCGAACTGGTTGACCTTGCTGTCAAAAAGGGAATTGAAGTCATTGCCATAACCGATCATGACAGTGTTAGCGGCGTGGAAGCAGCTACCGCTGCGGCATTGAAGTATCCGGAATTGAAAGTCATACCTGGTGTAGAAATCAATACTGATTACATATCTGGTGAAGTACATGTCCTGGGATATTTTATTAATTATCATGACAGGGCTCTGAATGCGGCTCTGGAAAAAATACGTGAATCCAGAGTGGGACGGGCTCAAAAAATGATTAATAAATTGAATGATCTTGATCTGCATATTGAATGGGCCAGGGTACAGGAATTGGCCAGGGGAGAATCTATCTGCCGGCCGCATATTGCACAGGCTTTGCTTGAGAAAGGTTATATTGAGAGTGAAAAAGAAGCGTTCGATCGCTATATCGGTCGAAATGGGCCGGCATATGTTGAGCGAGACAAGGTCAAACCGACGGACGCGGTGGCCATTATTCTCAGGGCAGACGGGCTGCCGGTACTGGCGCATCCGGCCTATATAGATCACCTGGATAAATTGATTATTGATCTGAAAAACGCAGGGCTGGTCGGTCTGGAAGCCTACTACGGGGAATACAACGAGTCCACAATAAGTAACATGGTCGGCATTGCGAAAAAATATGGTCTTTTAACGACCGGTGGTTCGGACTACCATCATTTTCTAGATGGACGCGAAACAGCGATAGGATCTGTTGATATCCCCACTGAATCGATCGAGAAGTTGTATACCCGCGCAGGCCGGCATTTTACAACCGGCTGGAATTGAATTAAATAGCGAAGTATTGCCCTTTACGGTGCCTGATGACCTGGCATTTATTAATGTAATAACTAGGTTAAAAAGCGGATGGAGCGTAGTATAAAACGTGCTATAATATAGCGGTTTTCACAGAAATAACCGCGGAAGGAGTGACATGGAAGCATCGCGAGAAATATTCTGGCAGATTCCCTTTTTAGTTCAGATCAGTCTCTATTCTGCAGCAGTTGTAGCTGTCTTACTAATCGGATATGCCGTCTATAAACGGTACCAGATGTGGATGTTGGGCAAACCTGACAACCGTTTTGATAATCCCGGAGGCAGGATAGGCGAGTTCATTAAAATTGGGATTTTGGACGGTGTATTTCACAGGCGTTTCTTCAGGGACCCATATCCCGGAATTATGCATTTCCTCATTTTTGTCGGTTGCTGTCTCTTGTTCGTAGGTGCCGGGCTGGATTTCTTAAATCATTACGTATTTGAGCCCTTCCACGCAGCATTTATTCATGGACCCGTATATATGTATCTCGGGGGACTATGGAATATTGCCGGTTTGATGGTAATAATCGGCCTGATCATGGCATTTGTCCGGCGATATATTCAGAGACCGAAAAGGCTAAATACCATATTGGATGATGGTGTGGCCCTGCTTTTAATCCTGATAGTCGTAATTTCCGGCTTTTTCCTGCAGGGTTTCAGAATGATAGCTGCTGTCCCGGAAAGCCTTGGGTTACAACAGCCCGAGTTTTATGTTCATCCGGAATGGGGACAGGCAAGATTTGTAGGATTCTGGATCGCCAGCATGTTTTCCGAACTACCTGAGGCCACCAGAGTGCTGTGGTATCAGATTCTATGGTATTCCCACGTTATAATCACTATTGGTGCAGTAGCATACATTATTCTTGCATGGGAAAAGTTAACTCACATACTGATATCTCCTGTAAATGTACTCTTTAAAACTTCGAGGCCAAAAGGTGCTTTGAGCTATGTTAACCTGGAAACAGCAGAGACCTACGGCATTGGTAAAATCGAAGATTTTTCATGGAAACAGATTTTTGACCTGGACGCATGTACCAATTGCGGGCGATGTCAGGATAGGTGCCCCGCTTATCTGACAGAGAAACCGCTTTCACCACGCAAAGTAGTTCAGGATCTCAAAACTCACTGGCTGGACAGGAGCCCAGCACTGCTTGCAGCCAAGAAAACTAAAGCGAAAGCCGGAGGTAACGGTGAGTCTTCCGCTCCTGCAGAAGCGAGTGACGGTGGTGGGAAAGCTATGGTGGGTGGAGTTATTACCGAAGATGAAATCTGGTCCTGCACAACCTGCCGGGCATGTCAGGATGTATGCCCCGTTTTTATAGAACATATCGATAAAATCGTTGATATGAGACGTCATCTTGTTCTGGATCTTGCCCAGGTACCGGAAACAGGCGAAGCCATACTTAAGTGCATAGAAGCCAGGGGGCACAGCTGTAAAGGTACAACGCTTACCAGGACTGATTGGACCACGGGTCTGGATATAAAGCAATTATCTGAAGACAGTAACGTCGAATACATGTTTTTTGCTGGTTGCGCGGCTTCACTTGAAGAAAGAAGTACCAAGATTGCAATTGCTACAGCCAAAATCCTGAAGGCTGCAGGAACCAGCTTTGGTATATTGGGTGCCCAGGAAATGTGTTGTGGCGAACCTGCCAGACGGTTGGGCAATGAATATCTTTTCCAGACACTGGCAGCTCAGAATGTCGAGTTGTTTAAGAGCTACAATGTTAAGAAGATCATTACTATGTGTCCCCACTGCTTTAACACGTTAAAAAATGAGTATCCGCAGTTCGATGGCAATTTTGAAGTGATTCACCACAGTACATTTATTTCCAGGTTGATTGATGAAGGTAAGATAAAGCCTGCAATAGTGAAGGAGAACAAGATAACGTACCATGACTCATGCTATCTGGGCAGGCACAATGATATCTATGAACCGCAAAGGCATGTACTAAGATCAATCAGTAAATTGCCTATTGTTGAAATGGAACGGTCAAAGAATAACGGTTTTTGCTGTGGCGCGGGTGGTGGAAGGTTCTGGATGGAGGAACGTATAGGCAAGCGCATAAGTGAAACGAGAATCGATCAGGTAATAGAAACAGGTGCAGAAATCGTAGCTTCTGCCTGCCCCTACTGTGTACAGATGTTCACAGATGCTATCAAGGCAAAAGGCGCCGAGGAAACATTGAAGGCATTCGATATTGCAGAGCTTGTGGCGGAGTCTCTAACCAGCAACAAATAATCCGGCGGATTGATTCGATCAAAACGGGTTGTGATCATCACTGATCACAACCCGTTAATATTATAGACAATATATACAAATCGATATATCTGAAAAATTGGCTCCTCGGGTAGGATTCGAACCTACAACCTAGCGGTTAACAGCCGCCCGCTCTACCATTGAGCTACCGAGGAATGAAAGCCTGAGATCGATGAATTCAAGTTTACAATGTTTAGAAAATAACCGTGATATTATACAATGCACAGTTGCATATCGGCAAAACTGTAGCAGAACGATATTTTATCCGGACATCAGGTTATTGTAAATAGCTTGTACCTGTGCTCTTGTTTCTTCCAGAGTACCGTCATTGTTGATGATATAATCTGCGACTTTCGTCTTCTCGTGAACTGGAATTTGATTATTAATCCTGTTGAATGCGTCCTCCTCGTTCATTCCCCTGTTGATAAGCCGCTGCAACTGCACGGCCGGTGATGCAAATACAACTATGATTTTATCAACCAGCCTTCTGGCAACATCAGGCCCGATTTCCAGCAGAAGTGGTATATCCTTCACCACCAAACAATCAGGCGTTTCTTTCCTTCTTTCTCTGACCAGCCTTTCATCTTCCTTGAGAACTTCCGGATGAACGATCGAATTTAGCTTCTTAAGTTCGTCCGGATTGTTGAACACGATATCAGCTAATTTTTGTCTGTTTACAGTTTTATCACTATTTAAGATATGTTCACCAAAGTGATTAACGATTTTCTTCCATGCCGGTTGTCCGGGTTCTTCAACTTTGCGGGCTAATGCATCTGCATCGATCAGATAAGCTCCCAGATCTTGAAACATCTTTGCTACAGTGCTTTTACCAGTTCCTATTGTACCTGTAATGCCAGCAATGATCATCACATTTCAACGATGGTTCAATGAACCTCTAAACCTTCCTGCTTTCAGTTCTTGAAGGAGCTCAACTTCATTTCGTATTTGCTTCTGAAATATAGTAACACATTTTCCGAGTTCATCGGAAAAATGGGCATCGCTGCCACCAGAAGTATGCAATCCAAGCTTTTTTGCCAGCTGGCAGGCCAGGATATTGTTTCCTTCAAGATTACGTCCATTGAAGCCTTCAAGCGCATCGACAGAGTCGAATACCTGTCTTTTCATGACGATATCCGATGCAATATTGAAATCTGTTATCGTGTTACAGGGGAAACCTCGAAAAGGGTGTGCAGCAATCATAAAGCCATCGGCATCCGTTACCAGATTGCGGAGCTCTTTGATACTGATGACTGTAGTGAAATTGATATTCAGTCCGAAGATAAGGACTTCTCCCCCTTCTTTTACCATGACCTCAACTCCGCGAAAAACAGGAAAGTTGTGCAGTGTGTTCAACTCGGTTATCGCTGATGAATCCCATGCTCGGTCATGTTCGGTGAAGCAAATACCGTCAAGCCCCATACTGCGGGCTTTCTTTATCGCGTCGTCAGGGTCTAAATTACTATCAGGGGACAACCTGCTCGTATGAATATGAAGATCGATTTTCAACAGATTCTCTTAAATAATCAATATGAGCCAATTGTAACCACCTCAATTGGCTCACCAGGAGGTTATATTAGCATTATAATAAATCTTAAACAAACGGATGCAACAGGAATTTGATTCATTGACTTTTAAAGGGGCATTAATTAACATTTACCATAGAAATTGCAGGCTATCTTCAGGTTAGTCGAAGGGTCATAAAAGCGTATACCGAGCGACTGGTACGCAAATCAAACCCTTCAGGGGATAGCCATCGACTACTTAACATAACTCTGATTCAGGTTCGATATTAGAATATTTTGGTAATTTCTTTGGTGCTTAGCAATATTCTTTAGCCAACGAAACGGCTGTATAAACCAAATCGGGAGGTGATGGAATGCCGCAGGAAAAAGTAATAGTGACTGCAGCGCTTACCGGCTCAGTTCATTATCCCAGCATGTCGCCATATTTACCGTTAAATCCCAAACAGATAATCGAGGATGGCGTCAGGTCAGCAGAAGCCGGTGCTGCAGTATTACATATTCACGTACGCAACCCGGAAAACGGCATGCCGACTCCTGACCTGGATATTTTCCGCGAAGTATTAACCGGCATTAAGGCCAAAACAAACGCAGTAATTTGCTTATCAACCGGGGGTGGCATGGGTATGAGCACGGAGCAACGTGCAACGCCTCTAATAACATTCAAACCGGAAATGGCATCACTGAACTTCGGATCTATGAATTTCAGTGTCTTTCCGGGTGCTGAAAAGATAAAAGAGTGGAAATATCCCTGGGAAAGATTAGCCATGCTTGCCAGTGAGGATTATATTTTCCCCAATACATTTAAAACAATGCGGGAATTTTTATCGATTTTCGCTGCAAATGAGACTAAGCCAGAACTGGAGCTTTATGACCTCGGAATGGTGAATAATGTGGCTTTCATGATCAACCGGGGTCATCTGAAGCCACCTGTTCACTTACAGTTTGTTACCGGGATACTGGGCGGAGTGCCGTCAACGGTTAACAGCCTGGTTACTCTTGTGAATGCATGCAGAGAGGCTATCGGAGTAGATAACTTTACCTGGTCGGCGATAGGATCGGGCAGATATCAGATGCCTATCTGCGCCGTAGCACTTGCTATGGGTGGGAGCGTGAGAGTGGGGCTTGAAGACAGCCTGTATATAAGCAAAGGCGTTTTGGCTAAGAGCAGCGCTGAACATGTGGAAAAAATAATACGAATTATGCGTGAACTGAGCCTTGAACCTGCTACACCGGAGGAGACCAGGAAAACATTGAGATTGAAAGGATCCGACAAGGTTAATTTCTAATCTACAGCTATATAAATAGATTCAGCTTAATCACGTCGTTGTGAAACTTACATAGCCAGCCTGTTACATGAATGGCTGCCGAGCCAGGATTCGAACCTGGGCAAATGGATCCAAAGTCCATCGTGCTACCACTACACAACTCGGCAATCCGAGACTAGCGTATCATAGAATTCCACGAGGGTCAATTAAAAAAGCCGCCGTAAAATTTAATATTTTTTAAATCTTCTCTAAACCTTTCTGTTTTCACTTCCGTTAAATAAGTATAAATAAAAAAACTGAAGTGGAGATTAAGATGATGAACAAAAAAGTATTTGAGAAGATGAACCAGGATCGCAAGTTAGTGGTGTTGTTCAGTGGAATTCTGGTAGATGGCATTCTGCTTATCTCGCTTCTGATAGCTGCCAGTATCTTGTATTTAATCTAAGTTTAACCTTTCCGCTCAGCGAAATAATGGCTGCCAGGCAAATCTTTGCCTGGCAGTTTTTTTATGTATAAATGGATTTGGTTGATGTAAATCGATGATAAATGCCGAAGGTCGGACTCGAACCGACACGAGAGTTGCCCCTCAACAGTTTTTGAGACTGCCGCGTCTACCATTCCGCCACTTCGGCTCGACTGTGTTTGGAGTGGTGCCGAGGCCCAGAATCGAACTGGGGACACGTGGATTTTCAGTCCACTGCTCTACCATCTGAGCTACCTCGGCGCGGATGACATTTTAGCTTTTTAGTGAATTGAGTGTCAATATTCAAAATGATGACTGCCAATGTTTAATTATTGCCACCCATTTCAAACATCGAAAGCCTGGAAAACAGTAAATATTTGAATTGAAATCTGTATGCATTTAAAATAAGAATGCAAAGCAATAACGTTTCGAAAATATGCAGAACTCATTCAGCTGTTATAAGTGCGGGGCCCAGAATTCCATAGGGGCTCCTTATTGCAAGAAATGTGGGTAAAAGTTTAATTATTCATGCCCGGTATGCAATTCAAAAGTTAGTGCCAGTGATCGTAACTGCCAGTATTGCGGGAACGTATTGACATGGTTTCCAAAACAGCAACAAGCAGAAGATAAGAAACTGGGATCTACCGATCTTTCCCCACAGAAAAAATCACCGGTACCGCTATTGTTGGGAATAGTACTGATTCTCGTTGTCATCGGGGCTGGTATATATTTTCTAATCAAGCTGTTTGAAAAACCCGGGCAGCCTGTTGTCATTGATAATACGACACCAGATAATCCCGTTGAACGGGTAATCGCGGATACCACTGCACCGCAAATCAGTGATATTAAAGTAATCAATCTTAATTACAATTCTGTCGAAATACAGTGGAATACGGATGAGCTGTCTACGAGCCAGGTGTATTATCGGGAAAAAAGCGACTACTCACAGCCGACATCATCAAAAGAAGCTATGGTTAAGCAGCATTCCATCGTATTGGCTGAACTTAAAACCAAGACCAGTTACTTTTATCAAGTCAGATCAATGGATGCGGCCGGAAATGAAGCAATTTCCGAAGAAAAATCTTTCGATATCGGCCTGCAGCCCGGCACCAGCAAGATAGAAATACTGGACACAAGATGGTCATCTGAAGAACATCCACCGGAGACCAAGACCTATATTAAAGGCCAGATTAGAAACACCGGTGACACGGTTTTGAATATAAAAGATATTGAGGTGATTCTTACGATAGAAATAGCCGGCAAACCAGGTTTAAGTGAAGTAATTGCCCCTCTGGATAGCTATCCATTAGAAATCAGTCCCGGAAGTACACATGGCTTTTCAGCTTTAGTTCCCAACGGAACGAGCCCTCACTACACCGTTAATGCCAGAGTAATTAAGTAGTAATTGCTGCTGAATTTAACCGCCGGGTCTGACAAGTGGAACACCTTCAGCGCATAGCGGACACTCATCAGGCCGATATGTTGGAGTTTCTGATTTCAAGCAGCTAAAAAGAGGAACCCCGATATCAATATGTTTATCGGAGCGGTCAACCAATACTCCGGCACCAATGACATTTCCCCCCATCTGTTTAACGGCATCGATTACTTCGAGTACTGAGCCGCCTGTTGTAAAGATATCATCCACAACCAGGACTCTCTCATTCGGTTTTATCTGGAAACCACGGCGAAAAATACGTCTATTACCCTCTTTCTCCGCAAAGATACTTCTCACTCGAAGGTATCTGGCGGTAACATATGCCAGTATCACTCCGCCTGTCGTTGGCCCGGCGACAAGCTGGATATTTACCTTTTTATAGTGTTTAGCGATAAGGCGACATAACTGTTCAGTGAATTCTGGGTATTGGAGCACACTGAATTTTTCCCAATAATGGGGCGAATGCAATCCTGAAGTTAGCAAAAAATGTCCTTCCAGTAATGCCCCGGTTTTTTTAAATATCTCTAAAACTGCTTGAGACATAAGCACCTATCAGGCTGGAAAGTTGCTTTCCCAATATATGAAGAAGTATGCTGGACAATTCGCCATCTATCAGGCGGCCAATATACCAGCCAGGCTTGGCCTATAACGTTTTCTATCGGTACAGTCCAGCCATTATGTGAGTCATCGCTATTATTACGGTCGTCACCTAGTACGAAATACGTGTTGGGCGCAATCGTTTGCTCAAACATGGTATATCTAGGCTGCTCCAGGATATACGGCTCATTCAAAACCTGCCCATTAACCAGTACCTTTCCTTTCTTCACTTCGACACTGTCCCCCGGAATGGCAATAACACGTTTTATCAGGTCTTCCTGGTGCCGTGGAGAGTAAAAGATAATAATATCTCCCCGTTTGGGGATACCGAATTTATACGCAAGCTTATTTAAAATGATGTGATCGCCAGGTTGGATAGTAGGCAACATCGAAATATTATAGACTTTAAAACTCTTAATTGTGATTTGAAGTGAACAATATATAACAACTGCAATCAGCAGTGTGATCACCATTTCGCGAAAGATCCTCAATTTAGGTCACCATATCTTTTTTACGGAAAATCCAAAAAATTATAAGATAAATTTGAATTTTATGCTAATAAGGCCGAATAAAAACATTATTGCGTTGATCGATTGACAATTAATTGATTTATTTGGGAATTAAGTTTAAGATTTTTCCCATAGCTGATGTACCGGGTTATGCGGGATCAGTTGAAGGACCAAGTATAAGTTAGGAGGACAGGTATGAAAAAGACCGTGTTATTACCAGCCATAATTTTGTTAACTACTTTAACTTTATTATTCGGGCAAGCCTGCACACCGGAAAAGAGCAGCCCTTTACCGTTGTCAGAAGTGAGCAAAGTATTAGCTGCAAGTGACCTCGCGGCATTACCAGGAATCATTATAAGCCAGCAAAATGTCGGATTGTGGGTGAATGGATTAGGAAAAACAACGGCAGCACCTGACATTGTACTTTTATCCATAGGAGTAGAATCTCAACAACGCACGGTAGCTGAAGCGCAGAAAGAAGCTGTTGAAGCTATGGGGCGGATCATGAATGTCTTGAAAAATAGTGGAATTGCTGACAAGGACATCCAGACCACGCAGTTCGACATTCAGCAGGTTACTCAGTGGGATGATAAACAGCGCACCCAGATTATCCTCGGTTACAGTGTAACGAATACTGTGCAGGCCAAGATCAGAAGTGTAGATAAGGCAGGGGCAGTTATTGACAGTGCGGCAGAGTCAGGCGGCGATCTTATCAGGATAAATGGAATTAGCTTTACAGTTGACGATCCTACTCCATTCTATAAAATAGCGCGTGAAAAAGCAGTGCAATACGCGATGGAAAAAGCCAAGCAGATATCTCAGGTATCCGGTATTAATCTGGGCAAGGTACTCTACGTCTCTGAAGGCAGTGTCTATACTACTCCAATGCGGCAAAATTATATGAAGTATTCAGCAACCGATATGGCACCCGCGGCTCCGACTCCTATTAGCGCAGGCGAACTGGAATTTCAAGTTTCGGTGGATATGGTATACGAAATAAACTGAAAAATATCCTTTATATTTTGACACTAACGATCATTCAGGAGGACAAAGCTGTTTGCGAAGAACTAAAACCGGGTGTTAAAATGAACTCGCAATATTGATTTGGAAGCGGCAATATTCCATTCTTCCTTTCTATTCCGAATTTGTCATTCTAGGATCAGATATCTGACGAGAATATTTTTGCTTCTATTGCAGGCCTGGTAAGGTACTAATTAGAAATGACTGCTTTATAAACAGAAATTGGCCGAATAATTGGTATTGACGATTGTTGTAAATATAGAATGCTAAGCAGACCTCCTGATTACATGGCGTATTCCCTATCGCTGGCTGAGCTGGCCTTGGGATACACTAGCCCCAATCCTGCAGTAGGCGCGGTTGTGGTTAGGGATGGAATTGTTGTCGGATTAGGCCATACACAGCAACCTGGATTGGAGCACGCTGAAGTAAAGGCATTAAACCAAGCTGGTGAGATGGCTCGCGGAGCAGCCATGTATGTCACGCTGGAGCCATGCTGCCATTTTGGTAAAACGCCGCCTTGTATCGATGCAATAATAAATGCAGGCGTTTCAGAAGTGCATATTGCTGTTATTGATCCGAATCCGATGGTTGCTGGCAAAGGAATCAAGGCACTGGAGGAAGCGGGTGTAAAAACCTATCTGGGAGAATACGAACAGAAGGCAAAGGAGATAAACGAAGGGTATTTTAAATATATCACTTCCGGGATCCCGTTTGTCGTTGCAAAATTCGCTATGAGTATAGACGGAAAAATTGCCACAAAAATCGGTGACTCAAAGTGGATAACGAGTGAAGAAGCCAGGAACTACGCGCACGGCCAGCGTCATGTCGTTGATGCTATTATGGTAGGTGCTAACACTATTATCATGGATGACCCAAAGCTCACTACCAGGGGTTACAGTGGGAAAGGGGGCAGAGCAAAGCTGCAGCCGTTAAGGGTTATTGTTGACGGTGAAGGAAGGGTTCCACCTTCTTCACGCATATTTTCTGAGCCGGGTAAGACTTTGGTGGCAGTGTCGGACAAATACGTGAATAGGGATAAGTTTAGTATTAAACGCGAAGGGACTGAATATGTAGCCGTTAAATCCCAGAACGGTTTGATTGATTTGAAAGAGTTGCTGAGGCTGCTGGGTCAGCGCCAGATTACCACTGTAATGATTGAAGGCGGCAGTAGATTGCTCGGTTCGTTTTTTGATCAGCATCTCGTAGACAAAATCCTTGCTTTTATCGCGCCTATAATTATTGGAGGTCAGGAAGCTAAGACCGCAGTTGGTGGAACGGGCGTCGAGAAGGTTATCGATGCGCTTCACCTGCATAGAATAAAAATTGAACGTTTTGAAGATGATTTGCTGATCAGTGGTTATACTGCAGAGTAGATTTTATGTTTACAGGAATAGTCGAAGAGATAGGATCAATAAAAAGCGCTGCCAAAGGCAGTCTTCTAATCGAAGGCAACAAGGTACTGGCAGACCTGGAATTGGGGGGCAGCATAGCAGTAAACGGCGTTTGCCTCACGGTGATTAAAATTGAGCAGAGAAGTTTCGCGGTTGAGATAATGCCGGAAACAAGAAGATTAACAAATCTGGGTAATATACATATAGGGGATAAGGTCAATCTGGAACGCGCTCTGTCAACACAGGGACGTCTGGGCGGCCATTTTGTTCAGGGCCATGTAGACGGGATAGGGAAATTCATCTCTTTGATTCCACAGGAGGAGGCGGTAATAGCAAATATCAGTGCCCCTCTCGAAGTGACGAGATATCTGGTAAAAAAATGCTTTATTGCGGTAAATGGAGTGAGCCTGACTGTAATTGACTGCGGGCAGTCGTCTTTTGCTGTATCACTGGTCACTTATTCCAGGAAAAACACTAATCTGGGCAATATGAAGAGTGGGGAGAGAGTCAATCTGGAGGTTGACATAATTGCCAAATACATCGAAAAGTTTTATACTGCCAAGAGTCAGGAAGATTTAACATCTCTGCTCTACGAGTATGATTATTTAAAAGCGAGGTAAACATTGATGTCACTATCACCAGTTCCCGAAATAATTGAAGATATTAAGACAGGGAAATTCGTAATTATTGTTGACGACGAAAACAGAGAGAATGAGGGTGATCTGGCTATTGCGGCGGAGAAAATCTCTGCAGAGGCGATCAACTTTATGGCAACACATGCACGCGGTTTGATTTGTTTGCCCATTATCAGCCGAAGACTGGATGAACTTCAAATTCCCCCTATGGTACAGGAAAATACATCGAAATTTACCACAGCCTTTGCGGTTTCTATTGAAGCAAAAAACAGGACTACCAGCGGGATATCAGCATATGATCGATCTGCAACAGTTAAAGCAGTAATTGATAGTAAAACAAAAGCCGAAGATATTGCTAGGCCAGGGCATATGTTCCCGTTAAGAGCAAGAGAGGGAGGCGTCTTGGTACGTGCAGGTCATACTGAGGCAATTGTTGATCTAGCCCGCATGGCCGGACTATATCCGGCCGGTGTAATCTGTGAGATATTAAATCCAGACGGGACCATGGCGAGATTACCGCAACTGGAGTCCATAGCAGAAAAATTCAGCATTAAAATTGTTAGTATTGCCGATTTGATCACTTATCGCAGGAAAAATGAACGGCTGGTCCAAAAAGTGGCTGAAGCCAAATTCCCTACGATTTACGGGGATTTTACAATCATGGCATATAAAAGTACCGTGGATGCCGATGAGCATATAGCTTTAATAAAAGGTGATTTGACGGTAAGCAAACCCACGTTAGTGCGCGTGCATAGCGAGTGTGTTACTGGCGACGTTTTCGGCAGTCTCAGATGTGATTGCGGCGAACAGGTTCGCAAAGCAATGGCGATGATTGCAGAAGAAGAGCGAGGAGTTTTCCTTTACATGAGGCAGGAGGGAAGGGGTATCGGTATACACAATAAACTAAAAGCATATGAACTACAGGATAAGGGCCTGGACACTGTAGAAGCTAATCTTGCTCTAGGTTTTGAACCCGATCTCAGAGATTACGGCATTGGAGCACAGATACTAGCAGACCTGGGTCTGCATGAGATTCGCTTGTTGACAAATAATCCCAAGAAAATTATTGGCCTGGAAAGCTATGGGTTGAAGGTGCTTGAAAGCGTAAGGTTGTTAACAGAGCCTACAGAGTATAATAAAAGTTATTTAAAAACCAAGCAGGAAAAAATGGGTCATTTGCTGGCTATTGATGAATAGGAATATCTATGTAGTTTAAGGAGGTTGCCGATGGCAAAAAGCTTTGAAGGTATATTGGTTGGCAAGGGATTAAAATTCGGTATAGTAATTTCTCGTTTCAATGAAATCATCACCGGCAGGCTGCTGGAAGGTGCTAAGGATTCGCTTTTACGCCACGGAGTGAGTGAGCAGGATATCGATATAGCCTGGACACCAGGTAGTCTGGAGATACCTTTAGTAGTTAAGAAACTTGTCGAGACAGGAAAATATAATGCTATTATATGTCTGGGGGCAGTTATACGTGGTGGAACACCTCATTTTGAATACGTGGCTTCGGAGGTCAATCGGGGCATCGCACGTTTAAGCCTGGAAACCGGGGTACCAGTTATTCAGGGTATTATTACGGCTGACACTCTTGAACAGGCAATTGAACGCGCAGGGGCTAAAGCGGGTAACCGGGGATTTAATGCCGCAACCAATGCAATTGAAATGGCAAATCTCGTTAAAAATATTGGCTGAAAATAGTTAATCGGTTACTTTAAATACCTTATCACCATGCCGTACTTTGTCGGTGACTTTAATGCCGATTGCGTCTCCAGCTTTTGCCTCCGATACGTTCTGGTTGTGAATCTGCATTGATGTGACGACAACCTCCATATCGGTAGTGTGTCCCTTGATGTGTATTTTGTCTCCCGCTTTTAACTCTCCGGAAAGTTCCACAGCTGCTACAACCGGTCTTGCAAAAAAGTCAGAAATAACGCCAATTTCAACCTCTGCCATCTATTGAACCTCCGTCATGTATTTCAAATCCACGATTTTAGTATATTGATAACCACTCAATAAATCAAGATGCAACCGATACACGTTATATATGTAAATTGATTTGACAGTTGATGATGTTTAAGTTAAATTATATCTTCGTTTGAGTAACGTAACTTGCCGTAAGTGTTTATCTCATTACTATTATGATCCTGATTAATATTGGAGGTCTGTGCTCATGAATAAATGCGGTATATCAATCGTTCTGATTTGCCTGTGCATATTATCTTTGGCAGTGAATCTGGTGATGATTTCACCTGCTATGGCTATACTGTCACAATCAAACGCAGATAGTTCACCAGTTGTATTTCAGGACGATGCTGAAAAAATCGAATTGACCTGCCAGTATCCGGTACTGAGCAGCTATGCCGGTGTAAATTATAGCTGGGATATCAGCGTTCTATATTCCGGAGGGAAGGAGCCTCGAACATTTGACTTAAAAGCAACCATTCCCGAAGGATTTAAGGCTCAAATAACACCCGGGTACGGTGGAACAGGTGGAGAAATCGCCGCAATTCGTCTTGATCCAACCAAAAGCTACCCGGAATCAATCAAACTGGTGGTAGTACCATATGTATGGCAAGTCCCAACACCCGGTAATTATCCGATTTCTTTTGAAGTTAGTTCCGGCGATATCAAGTCCAGTATAAATCTTACTGCTATTGTCACGGTTAACTATGACATGAAAATCACCACTCCCGACGGCAGATTGAATACCGAAGCTACAGCCGGACAGGACAGCAATTTTACCGTTGTTATCAATAATACAGGGTCCGGAAATCTGGAAAAGGTTACCGTTGAATCCAGGTCCACTAACCGGCCCAGTGGTTGGACCGTTACATTTAATCCTGAAAAAATTGAATCGCTGCCTGCCGGTGAATCAAAAGAAGTACAGGTTACAATTAGGCCCACCGAGAAAACTATTGCCGGTGATTATATGCTGAGTGTTGAAGCTCAACCCGAAGCCAAGAATGCTTATGGTAATCTACAGATAAGGGTTACTGCCCTGACACCTACGATTTGGGGATGGGTGGGAGTTGGCATAGTCGTATTAGTTGTACTGCTGCTGGCTGTGATGTTTATCAGATTCGGGCGACGTTAACCAGGAATATGACCAACGATTTTGTAATTGAAACAAAGAACCTCAGCAGGTTGTATGGCAAGTTTATCGCGGTTGATAACCTCAACCTGCAAATTGCCGAAGGTGAAATCTTTGGGCTGCTGGGTCCAAATGGGGCTGGAAAGACGACGTCCATACTTATGATTATGGGCCTTTCGGAGCCAACTTCCGGTACTGTCAGAGTGTGTGGATATAATCCGGCACGCGAACCGATCAAGGTTAAGCGTGTTGCAGGCTATTTGCCTGAAAAAGTGGGATTCTACGACGACCTGACCGCCAGAGAAAACCTGGAGTATACAGGGAGATTAAACGGATTCCAGGATAAAGTAATTGCCGCCAAGATTACTGAAGTGCTGGAAAAAGTCGGTCTATCCTCTGTATCAGATCAGCTGGTGGGTAAATATTCCCATGGAATGAAACAACGTTTGGGCATTGCAGATGTAATGATAAAGAGTCCCAAAATAGCGGTTTTTGATGAACCGACATCGGGCATTGATCCTGAGGGAACTGAACAGGTCTTGAGTATTATTAAAGATATGGCAAAACAGAAAGTCACTGTATTGATATCGTCTCATCAATTACATCAAATACAGAAAATCTGTACACAGGTTGGCATATTTTCCAAAGGAAAATTGGTGGCAAGCGGATCAGTAGAAAAATTAGGCAGAGAAGCATTCAGAAAAGGCAAATTCAATATCATACTACCGATTTCACAGCCCACGGATAAATTGTTGGAAAATATTAAGTCCATAGACGGAGTAGTTGACATAAATTGTGTGCATGATGCGACAGTGATTACTGCCTCTGAAGATGTTAGCAAAGAAGTCGAGAACGCAGTAGCTAGTACTACCGGCTTAAAGGTACAAATGAAGGTCGAGGAATTTGAATTGGAAAAAGTATACATGGAGTATTTTAAAGAGTCTTAATCATGACAGGCTTT
The DNA here is from genome assembly GCA_028716085.1 of Dehalococcoidia bacterium. Taxonomy (GTDB): domain Bacteria; phylum Chloroflexota; class Dehalococcoidia; order GIF9; family UBA5629; genus JAQUQM01. The sequence continues at coordinate 17,473 of JAQUQM010000001.1, forward strand.
AAAGAGGTCTTTTGGAAAGAGCTGGCTGATAACTTTAACAGCAAGAGATTCATTATATTATTCATGCTGGTATACCTTGCGGGAATAGCTACGATCTATATAGCAGCACAGAATATACGAAGCAGCGTCGGCGACTCTACAGATTTTGTCTTCCTGCATCTTTTTATTGTTTCGGGTAGCAACATTCCGTTTTCCTTTTTACTCTTTCTATCTATCTTTATCCCTATTGTTGGTATCGCATTAGGATTTGACGCCATCAACAGCGAGCGGACGAGCGGTAATCTTAGCCGGCTGCTTACGCAACCTTTGTACCGCGATGATGTTATCAATGGGAAATTTCTTGCCGGCGTAGTCATGCTGTCGATACTGATTATCAGCGTTGTTACTCTCGTTGCAGGATTAGGTCTAAGGATGATAGGAGTTCCTCCTGAAGCTGAAGAGGTACTTAGGCTTTTTGTATTTATTTTCATCAGTATCCTGTACGGGGCTTTCTGGATGTCCCTTTCCATATTATTCTCTGTGTTGTTCAGAAAAACAGCTACTTCTGCCCTGGCTTCAATTGCCGTATGGTTGTTTCTTTTCTTGTTTATGACATTGATAGCCGGTCTGATAGCCAGTTCCGTTATACCAGTCGATCAGAACTCCACAGTTGAAGAAGTGGCCAGTTTTGATACGCTGTATCGGAATATCAGCAGAATATCCCCCAGTAATCTTTATGGAGAAAGCGTTCAGGCAATCCTGTTACCACAGATGGGAAGTACCAGTCCCACGATGATGATGATTGGCATATATTCCGGACTGAATCCTGCACCCCTGCCCCTGGGGCAAAGCCTGATAATTGTGTGGCCGCAACTCGTGAGTTTACTGGCTATAACAGCTATCTGTTTTGCGGTAGCTTATATTCGATTTATGCGCGAAGAGATCAGGTCTACATAACGTAAATACAGTTACATCATATAGCCGGCACATTTTTCTAATACGCGACTTGCCTCACAGTGTCTATTCCCTGTATTATCCTTTGAAATAAGCATTCAGGGAGATCTATATGATAGTTGAGACACTGACTGTCGGTTTTATTGCTACCAACTGTTATGTTGTAGGTTCAGAGATGACGGGAAAGGGTATGATAATCGACCCGGGAGCTGAGCCGAAACTGATACTAAAAACGGTGGCAGATTTGAATTTATCAGTTTCCCTGATTGCTATAACGCATTCCCATTTTGATCACATTGGCGCCCTTAAACAGGTTAAGGATGCGACGGGAGCCAAATTCGCCGTCGGCACAAGCGCCTTAAAAGCCACCACCAGCGCTTTTACCAAGTTAATGGCAGCTATGTCCGGGAGTTCTGCAACAATTCCCGAGCCTGATATTTTGCTTAAAGATGGAGACAGCATAGATATCGACGATTTGCATTTTAAAGTATTGTATACGCCGGGCCATAGCCCTGACGGGATAAGTATATACGGACAGGGTGTTGTATTCAGCGGCGACACACTGTTCAACTATGGGATAGGAAGAACTGATTTTCCAGGCTGCAGTGAGGAACAACTTTTCGCTGGCATCAAGAACAAATTATATGTACTTCCAGACAATACAGTGGTTTATCCGGGACATGGTCCGGAGACCACAATAGGACGTGAAAAAAGGGGCAATCCCTTTATCAGGTGATTGCCCCTTAATTATTCTGCTATATCCTGGGTATTAGACAAAGATCGGGCAGAGTACCAGGGTGATAGTGGCTAAGAGCTTTACCAGGACGTGAAGTGAGGGACCAGCGGTATCTTTGAATGGATCACCAACTGTGTCGCCAACTACTGCGGCCTTGTGAGCGTCAGAACCCTTACCGAGGATATTGCCCTTGTCATCTTTCAATTGATCGTCTTCAATCATCTTCTTGGCATTATCCCAGGCGCCTCCGCCGTTGTTCATGAAAGAGGCAAGCATAATGCCTGCGATAGTACCGACCATCAGCAGTGCGGCTACTACCTGCGCGGCATCAAATTGCGGAGACAGATATTTAAAGAGTAATCCGATGACAACAGGTGCTAATACCGGTAATAATGCCGGAGCTATCATCTCTCTTAAGCCGGCTTTGGCGGTAATGTCAACGATCTCACCGTAATTGGGCTTCTCGGTGCCGGCCATAATTCCGGGATGATCATGGAACTGCTTGCGGACCGCAGCAATAATGCTGCTGGCAGTTTTACCAACGGATTTGATTGCCCATGCGCTGAAGAGGTAGACAATCATAGCAGCTAGAAGAGCACCCACAAAGACTTCTATGCGGGCGATATCTACAACTGCGAACTTGCCGGCTTCTCCAAACCTGAGGAAGGACACCCTGTCAAGATAGGCTTGGAACAGCAGGAAGGCAGCCAGGCCGGCGGAAACCATGGCATAACCCTTGGTAAGAGCTTTGGTGGTGTTGCCTACCGCATCCAGTCTATCCGTAATCTTGCGGATCTCAGGGCCTGCTCCTGCCATTTCGTTGATGCCATTGGCGTTATCAGTAATGGGGCCAAAAGTATCCATGGAGAGTACATAGGGGCAGGTCATCAGCATACCCATGGTTGCCACGGCGGTGCCAAATGCTCCACCGCCCTGTACTCCGCTCAATGTACCGAACCAATAGGCGAGTATCAGGGATGTGCCAATAACGATGGCAGTGGCGAATGTAGTTTCAAAGCCCACCGCTACACCCGCTACGATATTGGTGGCCGGGCCGGTTTTAGAAGCTTCGGCTATATCTTTAACAGGTTTATAACGGGATTCAGTATAGTACTGGGTAACAAAAATGATAGCGATGCTGGCGGCGATACCCACGATGCCAGCTGCGAAGAGCCACCAGTTGTTGAGCATGAAATATACGGTGATAGCTAAGCCAATTATTGACAGGACTATGGCTACATAGTAACCGCGATTGAGTGCGTTCATGGCATTTTCATTTTCTTTTGCCTTCACAAGCATGATACCGATCATACTGGCAACCATACCAAAACCACGTACGCAGAGAGGGAAGAGTACCCATGCCACATTGTGGGTTGCAATATATGCAACAACGCCAAGGATCATGGCGCCGATATTTTCGGCGGCAGTTGATTCGAAGAGATCAGCCCCACGGCCGGCGCAGTCACCGACATTGTCCCCGACCAGGTCAGCGATAACGGCGGCGTTGCGGGGATCGTCTTCGGGTATGCCGGCTTCAACTTTGCCGACCAGGTCAGCGCCCATATCGGCGGCCTTGGTGTAGATACCACCGCCGAGTTGGGCAAAGAGCGCGACAAAGCTGGCGCCGAAGCCGAAGCCAACTATAAGATGGGGAGATAACTCAGGTGTGTTAGCTCCACCGAATGCAAAGAAGATAACGGTAACTCCAATGAGGCTAAGAGCGGTGATCAGGAAACCTGATACTGCGCCACCCTGAAGTGCTACTTTCACGGCCTCGGTGAGATTTTTCTGCGCAGCGGCTGCGCAACGGACGTTGGATTTCACGGCAATATACATACCTATGAAACCTGATACGCCGGAGCAAAGAGCACCAACCAGGAAGGCGAGCGCAGTATGCCAGCCGATTGAGATCGGGTCATAGCCGGCTTTCTGTAACGCTTCCTCCGGCGGCAGCACCGCCACAATTACACCGATGATTATAGCAACTACCACCGTATATATAGCGATAGTGCCATACTGCCTTTTAAGGAACGCCCACGCACCTTCAAAAATCATGTCGCCAATTTCTTTCATTTTTGGCGTACCCGTGGGTCGGCGCATGATACTTACGATCAGCCATGCTGCAAACGCAAGTGTCAGTACACCGGCAACAGGAACGATCCAAAAGATCGGGGGAATTTGTACCATAGTACCTCCTTATTTGATTAATTATGGTAACGCAATTTTACAAGCGTATACCCACCAAATCCGAAATTGTATCAGTGGTGACGATGTAAGTCAAGCTAAATCTTATCGGCAAAAGTGCCTAATTTATCACCTAATATGCTGATTTTCTGCAGTAAATAACTGTTGTTTGCCGTGATGGTCAGCTCACCCCGCGTCTTTTCAACAATGCCTCTGACGTTGTCCGTGTTTCGTCTTAATCCGTAAGTTATGGCATCAGGGAAATCCATCGTTACCAGTATTGAATAAATGCTGTCCATAGCATTAAGAAAATCCTCTGCACGAGCCGGTTCGTTTCTGCGTAAACTATCCAGTAAATATCTTCTCAGTTCCCCAACTGACTCAGCCAGGCCATTTAAATATGCGTGATATGGAATTCCCAGTGCATCAGGATCCGGCACATCGTTTTCAATGACAATACCATAACTGATCGCAGCTTCGGCGTATTCCTTGCAGGAATCCAGAAAATAATTGGCATTGAGCAATTCCCTGTGCGTTTTGCCGTGCTTACCCTGCTCTTCGCGGATTAACGCTGCTGCTGATTCGATCAACTGGAGCGCTTCGCTTTTCTCCCTGCGATGTAGCGCGCGGATAGCCTTTGAACTGAAACGTATGATTTCTCGGCTCTTTTTCAATAATGATTCCCGGGCAGCATCTTTCTTTTCGAAATCATGGCGGATTTTTTCAGATATGGTCTCTAATTTAATGGACAGTTCTTCCTTCTTTTTCAATTTTGCTCACCATTCTTTTTATTTCTTTGGATATATTATCTCCGGGTAACGCTGTGCTATCAATTGTAACAGCGATCGCGCCTGCACTGAGGAAAGTTGATATATTGTTGGAAGCGGTACCCATCTTCACTACGATTGGAAGTAATGAAGAATTCTGCGAAATCATACTTTTAAAATGTCTGATGGACGCTTTTTCGGCGATTGCCTGATTATCACGCACAGTTCTTTCCATAAATATGAAATCAACTCCGCTGCGAACCGCATTTTTTACCTGTAGGGCAGTTGCGGCTCGGCAACCTATCAAAGTATGAAAAGGAAATCGTTGCCTCAGCAATTGTGCAGAAATTGATGAGTCCCTCATACAAAAACAATCCGGATGACAGGCAAGCGCCAGATCAAGATGATCGTGTAAAACAAGCAGAGTGGTTCTTGCAGAGCATAGTCCTTTGATATCATTGAGCAGACGTAACATCGCCGGATTCTTCATGGTGCGCGGTTGCCCCGCCAATTCAACTGCGCTTATACCGCACCCCATAATTTCAGATATTAAAGGTGTCAAATTATCGATTTCTACATTGTTTAGATTGATCAGAATATGCAGTCCCTTGAATCTCTCCAGAACATCCTGGCGCAGAAGTCTTGCTGATATTGTCTTTTCCAGTACGTAAACTGAATAGCGAACGCTTTTTATACTTGTGGAAATCCGTAATGGTTTTAATTCGGGTAACTTGGCCAGTTCCTCCATGACGCGCAATCCTTCCTCCACTCTTTTGGCATTGGCTTTCACCATCAAAGGCAGGGTAGCATGTTCGGTAGTTATATCGAAATCAGCTCCTATATCGCTTTCCGCCTGTCTTGAAAAAACCAGCTCAGGATCGAGTTTATGAATTAAATGATTGATCTTATGACGAATAGATTTAAGCTGACGGCTGGTGTCGGGGTCTTCGATTACAAAGCGGGCGACATCCTCCAGTGTGCGCAGTCCTTCACTAACGCGATTTATGTTAGCATCAATGATACGAAGAATCCGCGGATGCACTACTAATATCCTTTAGAGATTCTGGAAGCTGCCCTCCACGGGCTGCCTCGATACTCTGCTTAATCTGGTCGGGTACTTCCATATTCATATCCTTAAAGCGCTTTTCAAGGTGTTTGCCGATATTTCCGGGGTTTTTGTAGTAATCAGAGCTTGACAGGCTGGAATCGGGTGATGTTCTGATAGCTATGTTTGCAAAAATACGCGTGAGTCCTTTTTTTTCACAGGTTGGGCACAAAGGATCTGGATCGTAAGAAGATATTTTCATGAACAGGCTGACTTTATCCCCGCAGTGTTTGCACCAAAATTCGTAAACCGGCATATCAGGTCTCCGTATTTGATATTGATTCTGGCAATGAGCTGCTATGCGCTGTCCCCGGAGCTGGGCATTTCGCCTTTTTCCATCCTTTCTATTGTTTCCCTGTATTCCGGCGCTACGGGCTCACCGCCGCTCATGCGTTTATTCCATTCAACCAGGGCTTGCGGATCATTATGCAGCAAACCTTTCGTCATCTGTGTATCAGAGAGGATACTATCATAAACATCTTTATATGATTTTTGCGTGGAAAAAGAAGAAAACAACCTCTGCAAAGAATCCTTACGGCATTCCGGGCAGTGCGGGACTTCAGTAGTATACGTAGCGGAGAACAGGTCGAGTTTTCGTCTGCAATTCCCGCACCAGTATTCGTAGATTGGCATCTAAGGCTCCTGATTATGTGATTTTAGCACATGTACGGAAGTTGTTAAAAAGCGGTGACGCGCCATTTTAAATAGTCACCAAACTATGCATAATCAATTGACACTCTATGTCGTACTTTAATAAAATGCTGCGAGGAGATTGTACATGGATAGCAACCAGATTCGCGATACTTTTTTAAACTTCTTCAATGAAAAAAAACATAAAATCATACCGAGTTCATCGTTGATTCCACATGGCGATCCAACTTTGCTTCTGACCACTGCCGGCATGGTGCAGATCAAGCCGTATTTTCTCGGCCTGATGAAACCACCCAATCACAGGCTGGCATCGTGTCAAAAGTGCTTCAGGACAACCGATATTGATTCAGTGGGCGATAATAAACATCTAACCTTCTTTGAAATGCTGGGGAATTTCAGTGTAGGTGACTATTTTAAAAAAGAAGCAGTAGCGTGGGCGTGGGAATTTGTTACCGATAGATTAAAGCTCGATCCTGAGAAGCTCTGGGTCACGATCTTTCTGGACGATGATGAAGCATATAATATCTGGCGTAGCATTAATTTTCCTGCTGAAAAAATAGTACGCCTGGGCGAAAAAGACAATTTCTGGGGACCTGCGGGTGATTCCGGCCCATGTGGCCCATGCAGTGAAATCCATTATGACTTCGGTGACAAGTTTGGCTGTGGAAAGCCCGATTGCGGACCTGATTGCGGTTGTGGAAGGTTTTCCGAAATATGGAACCTGGTCTTTACTGAATATAACCAGGCTCCCGACGGATCCCGGACTAAATTGCCCAAACCGAATATCGATACGGGCATGGGACTTGAAAGGATAGTTGCTGCTTCAAATGATGATCCCTCGGTCTATGATACGGACCTTTTTCAGCCCATGCTGAAGAAACTTGCACAACTGACAGGCAAAACTACCGGCAAAAATGGATCAATAGATAAATCCTTAAAAATCATCGCCGAGCATAGCCGTGGAATCACCTTTCTTATTGCGGATGGTGTTTTGCCGTCCAATGAGGGGCGGGGCTATGTACTGAGGAGGATACTGAGGCGGGCGTGTTTTCTGGGGCACAAATTAGGCATAAAAAAAGTATTTGTTGGCGAAATAGCGGACGTTGTTATAAACAAAATGGGGAAGGTTTACCCGGAACTTGTCACAAATAAAAAACTCATTTTCGATGTTATCAGAAATGAAGAGGAAAAGTTTAATGATACACTTGATGCGGGTATTAATCTGTGTGAAAAGGCCATAGCTGATGCTAAAGCACAGAAGAGGAATTGTCTGCTGAGCGAAGAGGTGTTCAAGTTTTGGGATACTTTCGGTTTCCCGTTTGAGCTGAGCCTGGAGATTGCCCATGACCACGGTATAGAAATAGACCAGAAGGGCTTTGAAGCGGAAATGGAGAAGCAGCGTGAACGTGCCAGATCAAGTCATAAATTTACAGCGGAATTTTCTACCAGCATTGGACTTGGATCAGAAATAAAACCTACAGAATTCATTGGATATAATGAGCTATCGACAAGATCAAAGATCATCCAGATTATCGACGATAAAACAGCTAAACATATTGATCAGGCCAATAAGGGCAAAAGTGTAACTCTTGTTTTAGATAGGACTCCCTTCTATGGTGAGATGGGTGGACAGGTAGGTGATACCGGAACGATTCAATCGAAATCGGGTGAGATCAGGGTAACCAATTCCACATCATTGCCGAACGGGGGAATAGCGATTTCGGGAGATATTGTTGCAGGCACAATTTCGATTGGAGATGCTGTGGATGCTTCTGTCGATAAAGAACGCCGTCTGGACATTGCAAGGAATCATACAGCGACACATATACTTCAAGCAGCGCTGCGAAAAGTATTAGGCAGTCATGTTTCGCAAAGAGGATCATTGGTTGCCCCGGAAAGGCTGCGTTTCGATTTCACACACCTGGTAAGCATCACCAGTGAAGAGCTAAAAGAAATCCAGGCTTTTGTAAATGAAGTTATCAGGAAAGACTTACCGGTAGCTACCGAATCATGTTCGTATGATAAGGCGGTTAAGGATGGAGCCATGGCTATATTTGAAGAGAAGTATGGCGATGTTGTCCGGGTGGTTCGAATAGGAGAACCCAGGGTTAGTGCCGAGCTTTGTGGAGGAACACATGTAGGAACCACGGGAGAAATAGGCTATTTTGTCGTTGTAAATGAGAGCAGCATAGGAACAGGATTACGCAGAATTGAAGCTGTAACCGGCAGGGGAGCTGAGTCCTTCGTCAATGAAAGATTATCTATCCTGAGCGAAGCAGCGAACGAGCTAAGGGCTCCGGTTATTGAGATACCTGAAAAAATCAGGAGTATAGTTGATAGTCTTAGTTACTGTGAAAAACAGATTGCAGCTCAGCAAAAAGAGCTGGCCAGATATGAGGTTCAGGGAATTGTCAAAGAAAACACCAGGGAAGTTGGCGGGGTGCAAATAGTTCATGCTCAGGTCTCCTCCATGCCGATGTCGATGTTACTGCAACTGGGGGATTTTTTAAAGGAAGAGCTGAAGAGCGCTGTTATCGTACTGGCGACTGTATATGAGGATAGACCTTATTTTGTGGCTACGATTACGCCTGATCTTATTCAGAAAGGTTTGCACAGCGGAAAAATAATTAAGAAAGTGGCAGAGATAGCCGGTGGCAGCGGTGGAGGTAAAGCCGAGACAGCCCAGGCTGGAGCTAAATATAAAGAAAAACTCCCCGATGCTATTGGCACGGTTCCCCAGATAATCAAAGATTTCCTGGATGGTAAAAATGCCTAGAAACTTGGGACTGGATATAGGAGATCGTAAAATAGGGGTCGCCTTATCCGATCCCTCCTGTACTCTGGCAACACCGCTAAAAACGATAATCAGGCTGGACGATGATAGTGCGATTACCGAGATAGTTGGATTAGCTACGAAATATAATGTCGACAAAATAATCGTAGGCCTTCCTTATTCACTGAACGGCACTATAGGAAAGCAGGCAGAGAAAGTTCTCCTGTTCAAAGACAAATTACTACAGCGATCATCCATAGCTATACTGATGCAAGACGAAAGGCTTTCTTCCGTATCTGCAAACCAGAAGCTGCGGGAGGCCGGCAAGAAAAAGGATAAACTAAAGAAAGAGATGGATGCTGCTGCTGCATCGGTAATTCTGCAGGATTATCTGGATACTCTCAAACTATCATCTTGATATTCAATGCGTTGATTATCTATACGGACTTTGCCAGTAAGGGATTTGATTAATTCTGTTGACTTTGAGTCCGCGGAGTATGTATTACCCGAAGACAGTATATGGTACTTAATTACGAAATAGGTAAGCCTGCAATAATTTTGCTGATATCCATAAAACGTTATATCATATTAAGATTATTTAGTTCTGCCTGGGAATGCATTTCAGGGACAGATTAGCATTGAACACAGCAACCAAAACTCGATCCGGTTTGCTTGACTATATTAACGTTCTTAAGCCGCGGGAAACAAGCTTACTTGTCTATATAGGTGTCTGCGCCTCAATTATTGCTGCAGGTTCAATAAAAGGCGGTTTTCCTATTTCAGACATTTTGCTTACTCTGATTGCCATCACTTTGGGCAGTGCGGGAGTAAACGGGTTGACAAACTACCTGGATAGAGACGTAGATGCCAGGATGAAAAGGACATGCGGCAGAGCCCTACCGTCCAGACTGATAGCGCCAGCTCAAAAAGTGATACCTCTAATAGCGGTATTGATAGTTGCGGGACTGGTCCTTGCGTGGATAATTTACCCTGTATGTTTTCTTATCGGATTAATAGGCATTATTGCATCGGGTGCCTGGAGGAAGACCATATCCTGCACCTATTTAGGTATAATTGCCGGAAGTGCCCCAGTTTTAATCGGCTGGTATGCTATTACCAAACAGCCCGTTATTGATATTCAAGCAATCCTATTTTTCTGCCTTATTGCTTTCTGGACTCCCTTGCACGTTTGGACTGTAATGCTGGCGAATCGCTCAGACTACGAATCAGCCGGATTGAGGTACTTTCCCCTGAGCTGGAAAGATAAGGCTGTTATCAAACTGCTGTCGATTCTTTCTGCAGCGTTATTTATTGTGTCAATATTAATTTATGTTCTTACCGGGCTATTTGGCTGGATGTATTTAATAGTTGCCGGTCTATTGGGGATATTAATGATATACGCCAATATTAAGTTAATGATTTCTCCTACCTCAAAGAATGCATGGCGTATGTATAAACTATCAGCATTTCCGTATCTTGGCATTATCTTTACAGTAATGGCTATAGATGTATGGCTCAAATAAACGTACATAAGGCTCTTGACTGTGCCTTTAATCCATCGAGTATAGCTGTAGTTGGGGCATCCGAACAACCTTTCTCTTTCGGTTACCATTTCTTAAGGCATTTGCTGGATTACGGCTATAAAGGGACTATTTATCCAGTAAATCCGTCCAAGTCTTCAATCATGGGTTTAAAGGCTTATCCCAGTCTGCTCAGCGTGCCAACGGATGTCGATTTTGTCATATGCTGCGTTCCAAACAGCAGGGTGATTCCACTGCTTAAAGAATGCCCATTAAAAAAGGTGAAGATCGTGCACCTTTTTACTGCCAGGTTAAGTGAAACGGGCAGACCGCAGGCGGCCAAGTTGGAAAAGCAAATTCAAAATGCTGCTGATAATCTTGGTGTTACGCTGATAGGTCCCAACTGTATGGGAATCTACAGCCCGTCCGCAGGTATAGCCTTTGGGTATGATTTTCCCCGCCAGCCCGGTGACATCGGTGTGGTTTTCCAAAGCGGAGGTTCAGCAACTTTGCTGATACAAATGGGCAGCTTGCTGGGACTGCGTTTCAGTAAAGCCGTAAGCTATGGCAATGCCATGCAGATAGATGAGAGTGATATCCTTGATTACTTACGAAATGATCCCTCTACCAGCATAATTGCAGCCTATTTTGAAGGAGTAAAAAACGGCCAGAGATTCATCAATTCCTTAGCTGAAACGAGCAAAACAAAGCCTGTTGTAGTTATCAAGGGCGGCAAAAGTGATTCCGGAACCAGGTCAGTGACTTCTCACACAGCCGCAGTAGCTGGTTCGCAGAATATCTGGAAAAAAGTAATCCAGCAGACGGGAGCAATCGAGGTTAATGACCTCAATGAGATGACCGACTTGTTGATGCTGTTTGAATATCTGCCGCCTGTGTTGGGAAAACGGGTAGGTATCATCGGCGGCGGCGGCGGAAAATGCGTTACGTCAGCCGACCTTGCTGAAGAGGCAGGCCTGATCGTGCCGCCCCTCTCGAAGGATATGCGGAACAAATTAAAAAGCGTAGTACCTGACCTGTGGGATTGGTTAGGCAATCCGATGGACTTCTCAATTTGGGGCGATAGTGCACTCAAGGCAATGGAGGCACATCGGTTATTCGTAGAAAGCGGTGACTTTGACGTTGTAATAATCCAGGTTTCCGACGATAATCCGTTGACACCCGACATGTGGTCGAGCATTATTAAAATGGAAGCTGAGGATATCATAAACCTGGCAGCTAAAAAATCAACACCGGTGATTGCTGTATTGTGCGGGGCAAAACCGGGGTATGAAGACCTGCAAAATGAACGCTGGAAAACGCTGGCGCAGCAGAAGGCCAGGCTTATCCAGGCGAAAGTTCCGACTTTTGAAACAACTGCCGAAGCAGTAAAGGCCTTGAGTAGATTTATTTCATACTGGCAGAAACGTATGGCAGTGTCGTAGATATTGAGATGAGGATCGCTGAGCCCTTTAAGGTAACTGATACTTGCTCCACAACGAAGGCAAGACTTGGCCAGTTAAAAACTCTGCACGGGAAAATCACCACACCGATCTTTTTCCCCGTCGGTAGTCAGGCAACGGTGAAAAGCCTCTCACCGCAGGAATTGAAGGAGATCGGCATTGAGGCAATACTGTGTAATACATACCATTTATACCTGAGGCCGGGTATTGAGGTCATTGAGAAAGCCGGTGGCCTTCACAATTTCATGGGGTGGGATAAACCCATTCTCACAGACAGCGGCGGATACCAGATCTTCAGCCTGTCATCTTTGCGGCAGATCGATAGTAATGGCGTGAGATTCCGCTCCCATATCGACGGCAGTGAGCATTACATAACACCTGAATATGCTGTTCAATTACAGGAAAAAATGGGCGCGGATATTATTATGGCATTGGATGTATGCCCTTCCAGCACGGGGAAAAAGAGCGATTTGACAAGTGCAGTGGAAATAACTACAGAATGGGCGGACAGGTGTATTCGTGCTCACACTGATTCGGGCCAGCACTTATTCGGAATTATTCAGGGCGGTGTCAACCAGGATCTGCGTAAAATGTCTGCGGAGGCCATTGTGTCTTTAAATTTCCCCGGGTACGCGATAGGTGGTCTTAGCCTGGGTGAGAAAAAGTCTGAAATGTGGGGGACTGTCGAACATACCGTTCCATTTTTACCGTCGGACAAGCCAAGATACTTAATGGGTGTGGGATCGCCGGAAGATATTATTGAAGGCATCAGCAAAGGTATAGACATTTTCGACAGTGCACTGCCGACCAGAGTGGCAAGGAATGGTGCGCTTTATACCCACACCGGTAGAATTAATATTAAGAAATCAAAATATAAGGATGACATGCAGTCAATAGAAGAATCGTGCACATGTTTTACATGCCGAAATTTTTCCCTTGCGTACGTGCATCACCTTTTTAAAAGTGAAGAGCTGCTGGCATACCGGTTGGCCACAATTCACAATGTGTTTTTCATAAATTCGCTAATATTCGAAATCCGTGAATCCATCAAAGCCGGTCAATTTGCTGATTTCAGACAAGAATTTTTTACCAATTATCAGATAACGGACGAGGACAGGAGAATTGAACAAAAATTCCGGAGCGTTGAAGCCAAGGGCAAAAAGGTGGATCAAGACTTTCAATAATATGGCTTTGGTGGTAACATAAAATTTCAAATTTCGGTATTACGTTTATGAATGGGAAAGAAACAGTTTTAAGTATCAAGAACCTTTCACTCTGGTTCGGCGGTGTAAAGGCTCTAACCGACATAAATCTGGAGATCAAAAAAAACGAGGTGCTGGCTATCATCGGGCCCAACGGGGCGGGTAAAACCTGCCTGTTGAATTGCATCAATGGTTTCTATAAGCCTCAGAAAGGGCAGATTTTATTCAACGAAAGGAAGATCAATGGGATACGTTCCGATAAAATTGCCAGGATGGGGATCGCCAGGACTTTCCAGAATATCGAGCTTTATTCGGGGCTAAGCACGCTGGATAACATCATGGCGGCCAGGCATGTCCTGATGAAGCAGAATATTTTAAGCACTTTCCTGTACTTCGGGCCCGCGCAAAAGGAAGAATTGGAACATCGAAAAACCGTGGAAGATATTATAGATTTTCTTGAGATCGAGCACATAAGAAAAAGCATCGTCGGATCCTTGCCTTACGGACTCAGAAAACGAGTGGAATTGGGACGTGCGCTGGCCTTGGAGCCGAAGGTTTTATTGTTGGATGAGCCCATGGCCGGGATGAACCTCGAAGAGAAAGAGGATATCGTCCGATTTATTTATGACATTTTCGAAGGCCAGGGTGAGTCTTATCCTGCTACACCCGTGTTACGAGATGGAGTCGAATCTATTGTGCTCATTGAGCATGATATGGGAGTAGTTATGGATTTGGCCGATAGAATTATTGTACTGGATTTCGGACGCAAAATAGCTGAAGGGATACCCGAGGAGATATCAAAGAATCCTGAAGTAATTGCGGCATACCTGGGAGAAAAATAGGAAAGCGGTCACCCTATCATCCTGTTAAAGCCACCGTTTTCGCCGCTTATAGTGTTTGACGTCTTTGTAGCTCTTTTTCTCGCCGGAAGCCGAAATACCCATGTAAAATTCCTTCACATCCTCACGACCCTTCAGGTAGTCGGCTGAGCCGTCCAACACCACCCGCCCGTTCTCCATCACATATCCGTAGTGTGCAGTGTTCAAAGCAACGCGCACATTTTGCTCAACCAGCAAAATGGCGGTTTTTCTATCCATATTGAATCGCTTAATGATGCCATATATCTGGTCAACTACCATGGGAGCCAGGCCGAGCGACGGTTCATCCAGCATCATCAGGCGGGGAGCAGCCATCATGGCCCTGCCGATAACCAGCATTTGTTGTTCTCCGCCTGACAGGTAACCGGCAATGTTGTGTTTTAGGCTCTCCAGACGGGGAAAATATGAATAGACCATGTGCAAGTCAGCCTTCACATCCTGAATATTGGAACGGCTGAAAGCCCCTACCAGAAGGTTTTCCTCAGCATTGAGGTGTTCGAAGACCCGCCTGCCCTCCAGCGCCTGTACTATACCCAGTTTACCAATGGCGACAGCACTTTTCTTATCTATACGGATTCCGTCCCATTCAATAGTGCCGTCATTAATCTCGCCCTCTTCAATCCGTAGGAGGCCGGAAATCGCCTTAAGAGTAGTCGACTTTCCGGCCCCATTGGCTCCGAGAAGGGCAACAACAACGCCATCCTCGACTGTGATCGAAATTCCGTGCAATACTTTTACCACATTGAGGTATGACACCTCAATGTTATTGAGTTTTAACATTTCACCTGGAATTAAACTTATTTACCGAACCAATCTAAGGTCTCATATTGAATATTGGGTGCATCAACCCAGCCGGAGAGTGAAACCATCTGGCCATTCTGTATCTGGAATATCTTGACGGATTTCGAGCCGCGCTTATCAAGAGTATCGGAGAAATCCACGGGACCCTGCAATCCGCCTACATCATAGCCTTTAACTTTCATAAAGCCGTTGGTCTCTGCCAGTTTCCAAGAGGTAGCATCTCCTTTTAGAAGATCTTCGACATTAGAATTCTGTATGGCTTGTTTTAGAACTTCCGCATTGACAAGGCTGGATGCCCAGCCAACAAGATAATCATTGTTTCCCAAGTACTCGGGATGCTGCGCCTTGCAGTACTCCACCATTTTGGCCATGCCGGGGACGTCATCCCCAAAGTTTACTGTAGGATAAACGCCGAATACATCCTGAGTAATATCTTTTCCCGCCGCATCTATCAGGGCTTTGGTAAAACTGGCATGTGCGCAGGCTACAGTCATTCCTGGAATCATCTTAAGATCATACGCATTTTTCAGGATGATGGCCGTAGGAGCAGGAGTACTTGAGATAAATAGTATGTCAGGATTCTTGGCTTTGATTCTATTGAGCGCATCCGTTTCAGAGATAGTTTTTGCAGTATGTTGTTCAGTATCGACTATCTCGATACCAAGCTGATCTGCCATAGCTCTGGCTGCATCCCTGACGCCGAAGCCTGTAGAATTGCTTAGCAGTTCCAGTGCCATCTTGGGTTTGCCCTGCCCCTTCCAGATATTCTTCAAGTAATACTTTGTGAAAGCAGTCCAATCATCGCCATAGTCCGGAAGCTGGGCATAGATGTGTGCCGGGGGATGGGTATTTGACGGGGAACTGAAGCAGACCATGCCGGGGAATCCGGCGTTATTGGCTATTACCTGTGACGAACTCATATCTTTGGAAGCAACTACGGTAAAGAACAGGCATCCGTCCGTCATAAGTTGCTTGGCGATGTCAGTAGCTTTTTGTGAATCATAATTTGTGTCGTACCAGACCGGATCGATTTTATAGCCGGCAACTCCGCCCAACTCATCATTAATGTATTTAAATGCATCGAGTTGGCCATGGCCGATGGGGGCGCCTTTTTCGGCTGCAGGGCCTGTCAGGGGGATGCTTAAGCCGAGTTTAAAGGCTTTCTTTTCTGCCGGCGGTTGGGTTGTGCACGCCGACACCAGGGTAACCAGAGACGCAAGTAAAAGTATCAATGTGACTGCCAGGACTGTGCGGGACTTCTTCATTTAAACCTCCTCACTTTTTTCGTAAAAGAAGATACATTATATCAAATTTACAATTGTATATAAAATAGTTAATAAGAAAATGGCCACATCCTGTATGAAGATTTAAACAATGCCCATAAATGGGCCAAGCCTCTTGGCTCAAAAATCAAGATCAAAATAATGGCCAGACCGAATAACATTAAATTAAGGCCGGAAGAAAAGCCAGTAGGCATGAAGGTCATCGTATGCTCAAGCCATGGCGCTATGGTGTTAGTTAAGGACTTCTGCAATGTCTCTATGATTACCGTGCCAAGTATAGGTCCCAATGAACTTCCGAGGCCTCCAATGATGAGCATACCTATATAAAGTATCGATTGCTGAAATGTAAAGTCTTCATAAGAAATATGACCTCTATACTGCGCATATAAGGATCCGGCTATGCCGGCTAAAAAACAGCCCAGAAAGAAGGCCAGAAGCTTGTACCTGAAGACATTGATTCCCATTACCTCTGCTGCCAGATCGTTATCCCTGATGGCAATAAAGGCGCGGCCGATGCGGCTACGGGCCAGATTGGTCGCAAATAGAACGCTGATTATGGTAAAGGTAAATATCAGATAAAATTGTTTGATCTCGCTGTCAAACTGCCAATTGAATATTGAGGCTGGTAGAACATCTAATCCGTTGGAGCCGTGGGTAATATCCGTCCAGTTCTGCAGAATCCAAATAATGATGAATTGGGCCGCAATCGTTGCGATGGCCAGATAAAATCCTTTCACACGCAAGGAAGGGATACCGAATATTAGGCCGATTAGCCCGGCAGATAAGCCGGAAATAATAAGCGCCAGTAGAAAAGGTACATGCAGGTTGCCGGTCAGCAGGGCTGAAGTAAATGCGCCTATTGCCATAAACCCCGCATGACCTAATGATAGCTGGCCGCAATATCCCATCAGGATGTTCAAACCTACTACTGCAATCAGCAGAATACCGATGGAATTAACCGTGTCGAACCAGGATCGAGGCAGGTAAAAGGGTAAAACAGATAGTGCCAGCATGAACAATATGAATAATACCCATTGGGTTTTGGTCCTGATAATGGCTATATCGGTATGATATGAAAAATTACGTATACCGCATGGCAGACTCATAATTAAATCCTCTCAATCCTCTCTTCACCAAATAATCCGAAGGGCTTTATCATGATTACAATAACGATGATTATAAACGGTATTAATTCTTTAACGCTTGAGCCGAATTGCGAGCCTCCGAAGGTTTCACACAATCCGATAATGGGGCCGGCCACAATACAACCCAGAAACGACTCCATGCCACCCAGGATAACCACAGAAAATGACTTGAAGCCAGTCTCGACCAGTCCATAGTTGATGGCTGCGATACTGGATATCAGGACACCACCGATAGCTGCTACGACACAGGCAAAGATCCACGACATGGAAAATACACGATTTACAGGCACGGCGCAGGCTTGGACAGCCAGCTGATCATCAGCTGTAGCCCTCATGGCAATGCCCATCCTGTGATATTTAAAAAAGACCGATAGCAAAATAAATAGAATTAACGAGATAACGGCGGCCCACAGCAGTTCCTGTTGAATCATGGCAGGACCGATTTGGAATGACGTCTGTGGGAACACTTTGGGCAGATTACCCTGTCCCTGCGGCCAGATAAACGCGGTTAAACCTTCCAGAAAATAGGCCAGTCCCAGTGTAATGGCGATAAGTGAAAGTATTGGCTGTCCTATAAGCGGTCGCAATGCCAGCCTCTCAATCAACCAGCCCAGCAGAATTGCAAAGGCGATGGTCAATAGCATTCCCAGCCAGAAAGGAAATTTGAATTGAACGAGCATGCTGTAAGCAAACCAGGAGGATATCAGTACTAGTTGTCCCAGCGCCAGGTTAGCAACACGGCTGGACTTCCAGATTAGAGCAAAGCCAAGAGCAATCAGTGCATATACCATGCCAGTTGCAGTACCCGTGATGATATTTTGAATCAATATATCCATATTCTTGTACTTATAGATCCCATATTTTAATGCCGGTGGATACCATTCCTTTGCGGCCGTCCCTATAGGTGACTGAAGCATCGACATTCATACTGTTTTGACCGTTATAGATTGCTTCGATCAGCGGCTTATACCTCATTTCCATAAATTCACGTCGGAGCTTCCGTGTTCTGGTCAATTCCGCTTCATCGGGATCGAATTCCTTGTGCATAAGCATATATCTCTTTACTCTGGACAATTCAGGCAAATAGCTGTTTACCCTGGATAGGTCCTTCTTTATCAAGTTAGCCACTTCCTCTTTTTGGGAGAGGTCCACAAATGTCGTATATGTGATACCCTTGCGCTCAGCCCACTTCCCTACCATGGCAAAATCGATATTGACCATGGCAGACACAAAGGCCTTATCCTTGCCGCCAATTACCATGGCATCCTTTATGTAAGGACTGAACCTCAATCTGCCCTCAATATATTGCGGCGCATACCTGGCGCCGGTCACCAGAGTTACCATATGCTCAAGACGGTCAAGAAATATCAGGTGGCCGCTGTCATTGATGTTTACCGCGTCGCCGGTATGACACCAGCCTTTGATCTTTACTGCTTTTGTTTTCTCCGGCTCATTTAGATATTCTTTGAAGAGGCAATCACTCCGTACCAGCAATTCTCCGTCCAGAGCTATCCTTACTTCCACGCCAAGCGCCGGACGACCAACACTTTGAAAATCGATCTCTCCGTTAGTGTGTGACGATATAAAACCCGCTTCCGTGCTGGCATAAGTTTGCCTAAGCTCTATCCCGATTGCATGGATTAATCTGAAGGTATCGAGGCTCAAAACGGAACTGCCGGTGACTGCAAATCTTACCTTGCTCAAACCGAGCCGGTCTTTTAGAGGCCGCAGCAGTAGGTAATAAGCTACGGAATGAAGGACATTCCAGAAAACGTTTGGCTTCTTATTTTGAAAGTTCAGGTCGGCAATCTTGTAGCCGACGGGCAGTAGCATGTGATAGAAAAATCTCTTCAGTGGGTGCGCATCGGTCATCTTGACCTGAATCTCGCTGACCAGGCTTTCCCATTGTCTGGGGCCGTAGATGGCAAAATCCGGCCCCACTTCTCGCGTGTCCTCGGCTATTGTTTCCGGTTCTTCAGCAAAATTGAGCCGAGCTCCGGTAAGGATATGAGGGATGGTGGCAAAGTAGCTGTCACCAACCCAGGCGGCCGGGAAATTGGAGACCAGGTTATCCTCTTTAAAGAGAGGATAAACACTGGTGAAGCCGCGAGCTGTCTGTATCAAAGCTCGATGAGTGAGAATTGCGCCCTTTGGCAGCCCGGTTGTACCGGAAGTATAGTAAATAAAAGCGGTATCATCAGGCTGGCCCTGTGCGATGTTTTCCTCAAAACGTCCGGGATTGGCACTGTCGAATGCTTGGCCCTCTTCCATTACCTTCTCAAAGCTGATGAGCAAGGGATGATCGTAATTATTCAGTCCCTTGGCATCCCAGAAGACAACCTTCCTTAATGCCGGAAGCTCATCGCAGATTTCCAGGAATTTATCTGCCTGCTCCTGGTCATTTACTATTGCAAAACTTGCACCAGAATGACCGGCAATATATTTCAGCTCGGAGGGGATGGAATCGACAAAAGCGCCGGTTGCTATGCCCCCTGCAGCTTGCACTGCAAATTCTCCCCAAAACCACTCAGGCTCGTTGTCACCGATAATACAAACTACATCCCCCCGTTTCAAACCCAGGCTGATCAAGCCCAGCGAAAAATACTTAATCTTTTCATAATATTCTTTCCAGCTAAATTGATGCCAGATGCCCCTTTTCTTAACACAAATAGCGGTTTTAGTACTCCATTTAAGGTGATTTGCTTTTATCAATTGCGGAATTGTAAGGGCATCATTCATAATAATTCACATCGGGCGGGCGGTTTTTCAAATGTAAACCACCCTAATTAAGAGAGTCTAAACTGCTCGGCAGCTTTTTTAAAGCCGTAAAGAGAGCCCTCGAGGGTTTTGTGGTTAACACAATACGAGATCCTGAAATAACCCGGTTTACCAAAGCCTCTGCCAGGCACAGTCAGGACGTTTGACTGCTGAAGCGCATGGACAAATTCAATGTCATTTTCTGTCGGTGTTTTGGGAAACATGTAGAAAGCACCCTGCGGCTTAATCACTTTATACCCCATTGCAGTCAGGCTATTATACATGAAATCCCGCTTTTCCTGATACTCGGGAATGGATACGGTAATATGCTGCAAATGGCATATGATGTTTTGCATCAATGCTGGTGCGTTGACAAATCCGAGTATCCTGTTACAAAATATCAGCCCGCTGATTAAATCACTTTTATCTTTGATTTGCGGGTGAACCACGATATATCCGATTCGCTCACCAGGCAATGCCAGGTCCTTGGAATGAGAGGTAGCAATGAAGCACCGCTGATGATACCTCAAAATAGGTACGTAACTGAGATTATCATATATCAGGCTGCTGTACGCCTCGTCACTAATTAGATAAATTGGTATATCAAATTCACGTTCCTTTTTTTCGAGAACGGCGCACAGTTGCTTAATAAAATCACCGCCATACACAACGCCTGTAGGATTGTTGGGAGAATTGATGATGACGGCTTTTGTTTTATTATTAATAGCTTTATCTAATAAGTTCAAATCGGGAAGAAAAGCATTGTCAGTGGCCACTACTACGGTTTTGCCACCGTGGTTGTCAATGTAATTGTCATATTCCATGAAGTACGGGGCAAAAACGATAACTTCTTCGCCGGCATTGAGAATAGTCTTGAGGATCACGTTGATGGCTCCGGCAGCCCCGACAGTCATAATGATATCGGATGGAGAAATTTCCAAATTGTTTTCAAGGGCAACCTGCCTGGCTACCGCTTCTCTCGTTTCCTCATAACCTGCATTTTCCATGTATCTGTGCATGCCTGCCCGGGGATTTTCAATTAGTCTCCTTAACGCATGCCTGAATTCCGCAGGTGGTTCCACTATCGGGTTCCCCAGTGAGAGATCGAAAACATTATGCTCACCATGCTTCTTCTTGAGGATATTGCCTTCTTCGAACATGCGCCTGATCCACGACCCCTCAGCCATCCGCTTTTTAACATTGTCAGATATTGACACTTTCAGCAACCTCCCTGCCGGCATTGAAAGCACGCATATTCAAGTCCGCGATCTTTTTGGGTATAAATGCAGCAATACTTTTTTCCCACAATTGATTATCAATACGGAAAGGCAGAGCAGCAGATAACAATCCTAACATGAATATGTTGAGGGTCCTGATATCGCCAATACTGTCTGCGTGCCTTGACCCTGGAATTAGGTGAATCCTATCTGTTCTTTGCTTATATACATTGAGGATTTCTTCATCACCCGGGTATTGATGAGTCCCCAGAGAGATTGATAGGGGGGGTATAGCCAGATCATTAATAATAACCATGCCTTCCGGTTTGATGAAATGAGCCCAGCGGGCCGCTTCAAGCTTTTCAAATGCAATAATTATATCTGCCTCAGCAAGGCTTATTAAAGGCGCCCAGACTTTCTCTCCGATTCGCAAATGGCTGGTAACACTCCCACCGCGCTGCGCCATACCCAGAGTATCTGTTTTTTTTACGTCGAGTCCCATTTGCAGCGCCACCTCACCCAGTATATCACTGGCGAGAATTATTCCCTGTCCGCCTACTCCCACTAACAATATATCCTGTTTTTCCACCATAATATCCTATTATTTGCTATCTCTGAAAATACCAATTGCCTGCTTCGGGCACAGCTGCTCACAAATACCGCACTGATCACCCATACAGGTTAAAGCGTTAATTATTATTTTCCCTTCTTCTTTGTAAATTGCAGGGCAGCCTATCCTCAGACAAACTTCGCAATCGTTGCATTTCTGGATATCAACCCGTCGGCTGTTTTGACGTGCTTTATTCCTCACAGCGCACTTGCCCCTGACGATGACAATGGAGACTTCTTCACTATCCAATGCAGATTTCAAAGCTGCACGGATAGATTTAATATCGAATGCATTCACTACCTTGACGTCGTTTACTCCTGCACCACGCACGAGTTGTTCGATATCTACAGCCTTGGTGACAACCCCTTGAGCGGAAATACCTGAACCGGGGTGATCCTGATGTCCGGTCATTGCTGTCGTGCCATTATCAAGAATAACAATTGCGATTTTTGCTGCATTATATATTGCGTCAATTACACCTGTGATACCGGAGTGCATGAATGTTGAATCGCCAATAACTGCCACGACTTTACTGCTGACTCCAGCTTTTTCCAGACCTATTGCCTGTCCAATGCTGGCTCCCATGCAGGCGGTAGTATCCATGGCTCGTAAAGGCGGATAAGTGGCCAGGGTATAACATCCGATATCACCGGTAATAATAAGCTTTGATTCTCCCTGAGATTTGCCGCTCGCATCAAGTATTTTAGCGCGTTGACCCATGGTACTCAGTACGAAGAAGGCGCCGGAGTGCGGGCATCCCGGGCATAACAATGGCGGCCTCCCCGGTAAATTGTGTATAGCTCCAATATCTGAGGGCTGATTAGGCACTGTTATCAAGCCAGCTTTTTCAGCTGCATGTCGTACGATTGTTTTATTCAGTTCACCAACACGTGAAATGAACTTTTTCCCTTCAACTTGAATACCCAGTTCTTTAATAGCTTCTTCAAGGAACGGGTCCAGCTCTTCAACAATGAACACCTTATCGACCCGTGCAGCGAAAGAGTGCAGCATCTTAGGAGGCAAAGGATAATCCATTCCCAGTTTGAGGAAATGAGCTTCAGGGAAGACCTCTCTGGCGTATTGGTAGCTGACACCACTGGAAATAACACCCAGCTTGCTCCGCCCATCGATTATCTGGTTCAACGGTGTTGTTTCAGCATATTCAATAAGCTCAGCCATGCGCCTGTGCATATGGGGGACCCTGTTACGCGCATGAGTCGGCAGCATCACATATTTTTCAACATTATGATAGAAGGATTTCTTATGGTGCGGCCTGATCAGTGCGTCATCCAGTTCAACAACGGATTTGGAGTGAGCAACTCTGGTAGTAACACGGAAGAGTACCGGCGTATCGTATTGCTCACTTAAGGTAAAAGCGATTCCTATGAATTCATATGCTTCTTGACTGTCGGCCGGCTCGACAATGGGGACCCTTGCCAGTTTGGCATAATAGCGATTGTCCTGTTCACCCTGCGAGCTATGTATCCCCGGATCATCCGCCGAAACAACAACCAAACCGCCATGTATACCTGTTGTTGCTGCAGCCAAAAACGGGTCGGAGGCTACATTTAATCCCACGTGTTTCATCGAGACCAGCGTGCGTACACCTGCATAAGAGGCACCAAGCCCTACTTCCATGGCGACTTTTTCATTGGTGGACCATTCGGCATAGATATCCTTGAACTGCGACAGATTTTCCAGGATTTCCGTACTTGGGGTGCCAGGGTAGGCCGTGGCTACAGCGATACCTGAATGGTAAGCCCCCAGAGCAATAGCCTCGTTTCCCGACAATAACTTCTTTATATTACCCATAGGAAAGAAACTGCCTCTCGCTTATCAAACACGAAGAACTATTATAATAACGAATCACCCTTAAATTCAAATGGAAACACCCGCGATTGGATTTTTTAAAAAACCTGGGGTTTCTTCTTAAGTTGTTCTATCAACTTTTCAAGCGGAATAGCTGCCAGGGTCAGGCTTTGTAAACCGCCTGCCGACAGATGGATTGCCAGTTCAGCGGCTTTTTCATTGCTGGGAGCTTCGACAATATTAACAAAATCGTACTGGCCGAGTAGGGCATACTGCGCCAGTATTTTTACTCCCATGTATTCCACTTCCTTATTTAGTTCTTTAAGCTTCTCAGGGTATTCTTCCAGGGATTTCCTCCCTTCACCTGTTAATGTTGAAAGCACCAGATAAATTGCCATAGCCACCTCCTAATATATTGCCCGGTTATTTCTACAGATATTATCTATGTCTTGTAGCGAGAAAACAAGGGATCAAGCGCGCAGTCCAGGGTATCAGCAGACAGAAAGCACGAATTCCACCGGCCTTGACACTATCGTATTTCCATATATTAATATATTATATTGTTTGAAGCCTGTACAGATTTAATGATATTGATCACGGGTCATTTTTAAGTAATTATGAAGGTATCTGAATGATCACTATACCCGAAATGCTGGCCAGGAATGCCAGATTATATCCGTCTGATCCTGCGCTTATCGAACTCAGACCTGGTAAGAACTACAGGAGAGAGGTAACCTGGAAAGAGTTTGATGATGAAGCCAACAGGGTGGCCAATGCTTTGTTGGACTTGGGCATTAAAAGAAACGATAAAGTCATTCACTGGATGATGAATTCTATTGATTGGCTGGTCGTATATTTCGGTATACTCCGCACCGGTGCGTGGATTGTTCCGTTGAATTTTAGATTCACCAGCGACGATCTCAAGTATTGTGCCGATGTTTCGGAAGCTACGCTGATTATACTCGGAGAGGAATTTATCGAACGAGTTGATGCAGCTAAGAGTAAAATACCGAATGTAGAAAAATATATTGTCAATATCAGCAACGCTCCAGGTTATATGAGCAATTTACGTGATTTGATTAACCGGCGCTCCTGTGTGCAGCCGGGTGTTAATTTCAATGGTGGGGACAGTTGCAGCCTCTATTTCACGTCGGGCACCACAGGTGTGCCCAAACCGATATTACTGACTCATGACAACTTGAAATGTGCTGCGATTACTGAATACGCTCACCATCATCAAACAAAACAGGACAACTTTATTCTGATTCCACCGCTGTATCATACGGGCTCTAAAATGCACTGGTTCGGCAGTCTTATTGTTGGAGGCCGGGCTACACTGCTAAATGAAGTTAATCCTGAGAATGTTATTAAGGCTGTACACAGTGAACGTGGCACTATTGTGTGGTTACTCGTTCCCTGGGCTCATGATGTCCTGATGGCTATAGAAAACGGAGAAATACAGTTGAGTGATTATGATCTGAGTTGCTGGAGGCTGATGCATATTGGTGCACAACCGGTCCCACCCGCCCTGGTAAAGCGCTGGAAAAAATATTTCCCCTCTATGCAATATGATACGAATTATGGGCTCAGCGAATCCACAGGTCCCGGTTGTGTCCACCTGGGTATAGAAAATGAGCGGAAAGTCGGGGCTATCGGAGTTCCCGGTTTCAACTGGGAAATTAAAATAGTCGATGATAAGGGAAACAACCTTCCTTGCGGCCAGATAGGTGAATTACTCGTTAAGGGCGATGGCGTAATGAAAGAATATTACAAGAATCCCGAAAAGACCGCAGAGACAATAAGAAAGGGCTGGTTGTATACAGGTGATATGGCCACCATGGATGAGGAAGGGTTCATTTATCTTGTAGATAGGAAAAAGGACGTTATTATCACAGGCGGTGAAAATATTTACCCGGTTGAAGTGGAGGATGCTTTACATAATTACGATAAAATATACGACGTTGCTGTTATCGGTATTCCTGATGAACGGCTGGGTGAAATAGCATTGGCCGTTGTTGATCCCAAACCGGGTATTCAAATCACTGAAGAAGAGATACTTGAATTTTGTAAGCAGAATCTTGCTCGTCATAAAGTACCCAGAAAAGTTATTTTTGATAAGATTCCACGAAACCCGACAGGCAAAATCGAAAAACCAAAGCTCAGGGCTAAATACAAACAATAATAAACCTGTCGGCTTTCCAAATAAGTCATATCATTGATTATTAAGGTCACTGTTTTGCTTTCGCGGCCTGGTTTTGTATACCTCGAACGTATTAAGATATAATTTGTACTTCGAGGAGGGGAACTGTTGCTAAAAAGCCATAATTGCGGAGAACTGCGTATAAAACATATCGGGCAGCATGTTACGTTAGCCGGATGGGTGCATCGTCGGCGGGACCTTGGTGGATTGATATTCATTGATCTGAGAGATCGCGACGGGATTACACAGGTTGTTTTTAATCCAGGACTATCCAAAGATACGCATATGACTGCCACTAGTCTAAGAAGTGAATATGTTATACAAGTATCAGGCCAGGTCTGCAGGAGGCCTTCCCAGACCGAAAACGCCAAGTTGCCCACAGGTGAAATCGAAGTAATTGCAGAAGGCATTACTATATATAATGCTTCAAAGACGCCACCTTTTTATATTAATGAAGAAGTCGAAGTTGATGAATCGCTGTTATTGAAATACCGGTATCTTCACCTCAGGCGTCAAGGCATGCGTGATAACATGCTCCTCAGGCACAGGGTGATTAAATATATGCGTGATTTCCTTGATCAGAAAGGATTTATAGAGATCGAAACCCCGATATTAATTAAAAGCACACCCGAGGGGGCCCGTGATTATGTGGTGCCTAGCCGTGTGCATGAAGGTAAGTTTTATGCATTACCCCAGTCACCGCAGCAATTGAAGCAACTTCTTATGGTGTCCGGATTTGAAAAATACTACCAGATTGCCAGATGTTTCCGCGATGAAGACTTGCGTGCCGATCGACAGCCGGAATTCACTCAACTTGATCTGGAGATGAGCTTTGTTGAAGAGGAAGACATCCTGAGATTACTTGAAGAGATGTTTACTTCGCTGATTGAGTATATTAAGCCTGATGTCCGAGTTATTAAACCGTTTCCCCGCATGTCTTATGTAGATGTTATCAGCAGATACGGCACCGATAAACCTGATATCCGTTTCGGCCTGGAGTTAAAAGACATCTCCACCGCTGTGGCAGACAGTCAATTCATTGTTTTTAAAACTGCAGTTCATGCCGATGGAGTAATAAAGGGTATCTGCCTGCCCGGATGTGCGGATTATACCCATAAGCAAATCGATGAACTAACTGAAATCGCCAAAGGGCTGGGCGCAAAGGGGCTTATTACAATGGCATGGCCATCTGGTGATGCAGAAAAGGAACTGACTTCCCAGCTTAAATCCGTGGTAACAAAATACCTGAGTAATGAGAATATCAAACAGATTGTCCAAATATTTGAAGCTAAACCAGGTGACTTGATTCTGATAGTTGCAGGGAGTACGGATATAGTAAACAAGGTACTTGACGAGCTTCGACGTGAAATGGCAAAGCGGCTCAACCTTTGCGATCCTAGTTTAATGGCATTTGTATTTATCACGGATTTCCCTTTATTCGATTGGAGTGAGGAGAGAAATATGTGGGAGTGCATGCATCACCCGTTTACCGCTCCACATGAAGAAGATATCAATTTACTTGACTCTGCTCCGGGTAAGGTGCGTGCAAGACATTATGATATTGTCTGCAACGGCTATGAATTATCCAGTGGGAGTATCAGGATACATACCAGGCAGTTACAGGAAAAAATATTCGGCATACTGGGATATGAAAAACAGGAAATCGAGGATAAATTCGGTGGTTTTCTGGAGGCGCTTGACTATGGAGCACCTCCGCACGGTGGCATAGCCCCAGGTATTGATCGTTTTATCATGCTGCTTACCAATGGTAAGTCAATAAGAGACGTGATTGCATTTCCCAAGAACCAGGCGGCTATGGATGTTATGACCGACGCCCCTTCTTCTATTTCAGATCAGCAGTTAAAAGAGTTGCATTTAAAAATAATGGATGCCGGTAACAAAGGGCGGTCTTTTTGAAGACCAAATTCTGAATGATATAATAATTCAAGGTGGCTAATAGATATGAAAATCTCCTCTGAACAAATTGAAAACAGTCAGGTTGCGCTGAATGTTGAAATGGAAGGCATTGAAACCGATAAATATATGGAACAGGCTCTGGAACATCTTTCCAGGGAAGTTACTCTTCCGGGTTTTCGTAAAGGCAAGGCTCCGCGATCCCTTGTAGAACAGCATGTTGGAAAGCAGGCAATTTTCCAGGAAGCTCTGGAACATTTAATCCCGGAAGCCTATGAAGAAGCTCTAAAAATGGAATCTATCGCGGCAATTGCTGATCCCAAGATAGAATTGCTCAAGATAGACCCCGTTATATTTAAAGCAATTGTACCTGTGCAACCGGCAGTAACACTGGGAAATTATAAGGATTTAAGGCTGAAACCTGAGAAAAAGGACATCACAGATAAAGAGATCGATGAAGTAATTGAGCAACTCCGCCTGCAGATGGGCTCCCTGGAACCGGTGGAGAGGAACATTCAATTTGATGATATTGTCTCCATCGATATTGAAGGCAAAAAAGATGAAGAGACGTTGATTGATAGAAAGGGCGTATTACACGAGGTCCGCAAGGAATCGAATTACCCGGTTCCGGGATTTTCCGAGCATCTGGTTGACCTGAAAAAAAGTGATGAAACTGAGTTCTCCATAACTTTCCCTGCGGACTACGAGATAAAAGACCTTGCAGAAAAAGAGGCTCATTTCAAGGTAAAAATCAATGAAATAAAGGTTAAAGTCTTACCGGAAGTTAACGATGAATTTGCTAAAAATGCGGGCGGAGAAAGCGTTCCCGATTTGAGAGAAAAGATCAAATCCGGATTACAAACGAGGGCTGACGACCAGGCACACCGAATATTCGAAAACAAGCTAATGAGTTCACTTATCGAACAGACAACAATAGAATTCCCTCCTGTACTCGTAGAAAAGGAGATTGATAACTTAATCAGCGAGGAAGCAAGGAATTTCTCGGATGGCGTGAAGGGACTGGAAAACTATCTTAAAAACATTAAGAAAACCTATGATGAACATCGCGAGGAATTAAAAACCACCGCCACTGAAAGAGTAAAGGCATACTTGATAATCAACAAAATAGCTGAAGTGGAAAATATCAATGCAACTGACGAAGAGCTCAATCAGACTGTCGAAAAGATGGCCAAGGGTGATGAGAAGAAATTAGCTGAATTGAATAACTTATTAAGCTTGCCGCAAACCCAGGCGTCATTACGAGATATGATTGTTGTTAACAAAACAATGGAGTTTATTACAAATATTGTCACCAGCTCGGAAGAGTAATATATATATCAGGGAGGCATAACAATATGGATAGATCACCGATGAATATAATACCCATGGTTATCGAGAGCAGCGCCAGGGGTGAACGGGCCTTTGATATCTATTCACTTCTATTGAAAGAGAGAATCATTTTTCTTGGCACACAAGTCGATGACCAAATAGCGAATCTTGTGGTAGCACAACTGCTGTATCTTGCCCGGGAGGATCCTGAGAAGGATATCAGCCTGTATATTCATTCTCCCGGCGGTGTCGTAACTGCCGGTCTTGCTATCTACGACACAATGCAACTGATTCAGCCGGATGTATCGACCATATGTGTAGGTTCTGCCTATAGTATGGGGACGGTTCTGCTTTGCGCCGGCGCAAAGGGTAAAAGATATGCCTTGCCAAGCTCTACTATACATATGCACCAGGGCAGGGCGGGCACGCAGGGGCAGATCACAGACATTAAAATAGCAGCGAAAGAGTTCGAAAGACTCGACGAGCTTGTCGCCAAAATTCTGGCACAGCATACAGGACAACCGTTGGACAAGATTCGCCAGGATACGGATAGAGATATCTATTTCAACGCCGAGCAGGCTGTACAATACGGCCTGATTGATGACATCCTGTCCGCTTCTATAAAGAAGGAAAAATAGTAAACGCCGTTATTACAAAATAGAGGGGAGACGGTACCGTCTCCCCTCTTTATTTTAATGAGATACGGTGATTTCCGTCAGTTTATTTGGCCAGAATCTTATCAATTTCCTCCGTCAGGTCATAACCGTTGATAGGATGACCGTGATGATCAACCAGTCTTTTATCGCGGTCGATTTTAATTTTTAGATCAGCAAACGATTTGAGCGTATGTATTATTAAGGGCGTCTCCCTTATGAATCCAGCATGCCTTATCTCTTTGAATAGCTCATTTCCTTCGCCCTGTAAGCTTTTTATCTCGCTGATTGGAGCGGTATTTACAGATTCCCATAGGTTATCAAACTGAGGGCCGGTAATTGGGTATTTACAAAAAGTTACTACAGGCCCCCTATCCAGATCCGGTGTAACCAAATGCATCATGACACCCGATTCACGAGCTTTATCCTCTATTAGATGCCAGATTACTTCCTGCCACGTGCCTTTCGGTCCGTCGGGCAGGGCGGGATGAAGATTAATCATATTGTACTTTTTACACATTTCATCGCCGACAATTAGCATATAACCTGCAAGCACGACAATATCCACCTTGAATCCTTTGATCAGCGACATCACTTTCCTGTCATATTCAAGCCGCCAAACTGGAAGCTTTTCGTCCTTTATGCCGACCTTTTGCTGGTATGCATCGGCAAATTTTTTCACCGAACAACATATAAGGGGCAAACTATAGCCCTTGACCAATTCGAAAAACAGGTCGGTTTTCTCGGATTCACCCGGTTCACGGCTGCAGAATACAAATGATATCCTGGCGTTCAGAATCCCGCTCTTGATACTAGACACGGTTGTCTGAAGCAGCTTCCTCGAGCTTTCTCCTCTGGCAGTGGAATACCATCCAATATTCAGCAAACGACTATCCCCTACTTTTTATGCTTGGTCAGCCTCGCTGTCGAGCTTAGAATATGGATCAGCGGGCTTGATTTTTTTGTGTAGATCTTCGCTCTGGATAAGGAATCGAGGTACTCTTCCTTGGTATTGAAATCATCCATATCTACATGTACATAGCCAATCTCAAGCGGGCTATGAGCGTCTGTACCGGCACTTTTATATTTGGTATATTTATTAGCCAATTCTGCGGCTTTCTTTTCAATGCCGGGGAAAAGACTCCTGGCATTGAAGACTTCGATTATATCTATCTTATCGATAATCGATTCTAAAACAGCAGTATTTCTGAACGCCGATGGCCTAACACGGTCAAATGGGTGGGGGATACATATCAGCCCACCCTGTTCTCTGATTTGTTTAATTGTCTCATCAAGGGTTAATTTATTGGGAATGTCTTCCTGCAGAAAAAGCCCCATGACCTCTCCATAGGGCGTCATTATCTCTTCACAAATAATTACTTTGAAAGGGGCGATCTTGCTTACGTCTCTTCCGCCTTTTGTAGTACCGTGATCAGCTACAGCAACGCAATTGATTCCTTTCCTCAGACAGGTCTCAACGAGCTTTTCAGGGGACATGAACGAGTCAATAGAATAGTGTGTATGGACGTGTAAATCAGCTCTAATCAAGAATTAGCTAACCCTTTCCAGATATTGGCCGGTTCTTGTATCGACTTTGATAGTATCCCCTGTGTTAATAAAGAACGGAACCTGGATCGTAATACCGGTCTCCATCTTCGCCGGTTTACTTCCGGAACTGGCAGTGTTTCCCTTAAAACCCGGCCCGGTCTCTGCGATTTTAAGTTCCACGGCTATGGGGAGTTCAACACCGATGGCAACGTTTTTATGGGTAAGCAATTCCAGATTCATGTTTTCCTTCAAGTAATTTAGTGCATCTCCAAGGAGGGCCTTATCCACCGCGAATTGTTCATAATTTTCAGAGTCCATAAAATGATAGATGCTACCGTCATTGTAAAGAAACTGAACAGGCCGCCTCTCTAAAAAAGCTTTAGCGAATTTTTCACTTGCTTGAAACGATTTTTCTATTATATGCCCGGCTTTAACATCGCGTAATTTGATACGAATTTGCGCCGAGCCCCTTCCCATTTTTATATGCTGATAATCGAGCACCTGGTAAAGCTGTCCATCTAATAGTATAGTAATACCTTTTTTAAGCTCTCCTGCGTCAATCATGGTATCTTATCCTCCCTGAATATGAGCCGATTTATCTGCCGAAGTCAAAGACCTGATCTTGCCATCCTTTATTGTAACCGTATCTTCTATCCGAATGCCACCCCACCCCGGTATGTATATACCAGGCTCAACTGTAAAAACCATATTTTCCTTGAGGATATCGTTACTCTTGGTCCCCAGCCTGGGCAATTCATGAGTTTCAAGGCCGACTCCGTGTCCCAGTCCATGGCCAAATTCCTCACCATATCCTGCCTTCGTAATTATCTCACGAACTAAACCGTCTACTGCTTCGCCGCTCATAGCAGCTTCAATGGCTGCCAGTGCAGTCAATTGGGCACCCAGAACTATATTATAGACTTTATTAAAAGTGGCATCTTCATTGCCAATAATAAAAGTGCGTGTGATGTCGCTGCAATACCCGTTGACTCTGGCTCCCAGATCAATAGTGACAGTGTCGCCTTTGCCAATCTGTTTTTCCGTTGGCCTGGCATGGGGTAAAGCTGCATTTATACCAGAAGCAACAATAATCTCAAAAGGGATTGCCTCGCTGTTTCGCTGTCTCATATAGCTCTCGAGTTCCCAGGCAAGGGCTTTTTCTGAAATTCCTGGCCGCATGTGCTCCCTGGCATATTGCATAGCCTGATCACCTATTTCGGCAGCTTTCTCTATGTACTCGATTTCAGTCTCATCCTTTATCATTCTCAGAGATTCAATAACGCTTTTTGTGGCAATAATCTTAATCTGGGGACAGGATGTTTTTATAGTATTTTCCAGTTGCTGGTATAAGTTGATTGAAAGATGCTCCGACTCAACACCCAGCCTCGTTATCCCGATGCTGTTTAATATTTCCGGTAACCAGGAGGCAATGTCTCCCCTTACGTAAAATACTTCCAGCCCGTTCGTTTCCTTTTTTGCCTGTTCCACATACCTGAAATCAACAGCTATAATTGCTATATTCGCAGAAATCAGTAACCACCCTGCAGATCCAGTGAATCCCGATATGTAGCGGCGGTTAGCTGAAGAGCCGATAAGAATACAATCAAGGTCATTACCCTTGATCTGGGAACGCAGTGCTTGAATTCTATCCAGCATGGCCTATCAGTAGTATCGATTATACGGCAGGTTCCCTATCAGATAGATGTCGCATAATTTCGGGAAGTAGTCCGATGGCACATTGGAGCAGCTATTTCTTAGCCCTCCTGTATTTTCCGAATTTGTAAAGCCGTCTCGTGGTTTTACATTCAGGATAACGGCTGCATGCTAAGAATTTACCGTATTTTCCCATCTTAATGACCATAGGTTCACCGCATTCAGGGCATTTCTGTTTCGATGTTTTTGTTTCGCCGGCAGTCCGGTCGGCTGATGCTTCCCCTGTGCCATCATCGTTCTTGATGGTTCTTTTCCCTTTACATTGCGGATATTCAGAGCACGTGAGGAATTTCCCATATCGCCCCGTTTTTAAAATCATGGGTTTTCCACACACAGGACAGGGTTGACTCAAAACTTCTTGGGGAAGCTCTGCTATTTCAGAGGTTTGACTATCTGCGCGCGCTTCTGTTTTGGCTGCTATTGCTTTTTTTCCTTTACATTTTGGATAACCGCTACATGCCAGGAATTTCCCATACCTGCTTGTTTTTACTACCATTGGCCTGCCGCATTCAGGGCAGGATTCATCAGAAGGAATTACAATCTTGCTCAGGTTTTGTTGTGCTTTTTCCAGGTCACGATTAAAAGGCGTATAAAAACTCTTAATGACCGAGTTCCATTTTCTTTTGCCTTTAGCTATTTCGTCCAGCTCGTCTTCCATTTTAGCAGTAAAATTCAGATCCAAGATATCTGAGAAATTGCTCACCAATAGATCGTTGACTACCATGCCGATATCCTCTGGGCGCAGTTTGCCATTTTCCTTGTAAACATAATTCCTGTCCGAAATGGTAGAGATAATGGGAGCATAGGTGCTCGGTCTGCCGATGCCCTTTTGTTCCAGGGCTTTAATTAATGTAGCTTCGGTATATCTTGGCGGAGGTTGCGTGAAATTCTGCTCCGGGTATAATTCTACGAGCTTAACACTCTCACCCTCTTTCAGGTCAGGTAAAGTTGCCGGTTTTCCTTCATATTCGTCATTTTCATCATCTTTCCCTTCAATATACAGGGACATAAAACCTGGAAAGGTTAGTGTGGAAGCGTTGGTCTGAAACAAGTATCCTGTGCCGGAATTGCCATATACTGCTCCAATCTCTACTGTAACAGTATTATACAAAGCCGCAGCCATCTGGCTGGCAACTGCCCTTGTCCAGATAAGTTCATATAACTTGAACTGCTCTCTATTAAGATATTGTTGAATGAGAGCTGGTTCTCTGAATATTTTTGTTGGTCTTATGGCTTCATGGGCTTCCTGCGCCAGTTTTACCTTCTTACCAAAAGTCCTTGGCTGTGCAGGTAAGAACTTGTCGCCGAATTTGCTAACAATATAATTCCGCGTTTCTTCAATTGCCTGAGCAGCCATGTGAGTGGAATCCGTACGCATATATGTTATTAGTCCAGTGTCACCTTCCTCACCGATAGGCAACCCTTCATAAAGCTGTTGCGCCACAAACATGGTTTTTTTAGCAGTAAAATGAAGTTTACGCCAGGCTTCCTGCTGTAATGTGCTGGTAATAAATGGTGGTGCCGGTTGACGGGAGACCTGTTTCTTATTGACGGATATAACGGAATATTCAGATTTATATAATTCGCTTAGAATTCTGTCGCAGCTGGTTTTATCTGAAATTGGCAGCTTTTTTCCATTGATATCGCCGATGAGACTGGCGCGGAAAACTGAATTCCGGTTTTGTTGTTTGGTTAGTTCCGCCTGGATGGTCCAGTACTCAATGGGAACGAAGCTCAGAATCTCCCTCTCTCTTTCTACGATAATCCTGAGGGCAGCAGATTGTACCCTTCCAGCTGAGAGCCCTTTCTGGATCTTTTTCCATAGGAGAGGGCTGAGCTTGTAACCTACAAGCCTGTCCAGTATACGCCTGGCCTGTTGCGCATCAACCATCTTCATATCGATGGAGCGCGGGTTTTCGAATGCCTCTTCAACAGCCTGTTTGGTTATTTCATGGAATGTTACACGCCTGATGGGGATATTATCTTTGATCAAATTGGCAGCTTCGACAAGATGCCATGAAATGGCCTCCCCTTCACGATCCGGATCAGTTGCCAGGTATATGGCTGATGCGTTGTTGGCTTGTGCTTTTATCTCTTTTATCAGAGAACGTCTCTCACTGATAACTCTATATACAGGTTTGAATTCCTGGTCAATTTGTATACCAAGCTCGTCCTCGGGTAAATCACGTACATGCCCCATAGAGGCCTTGATAATGAAGTTATTACCGAGTATTCGTTTTAAAGTTTTCGCCTTGGCAGGTGACTCAACAATTACAAGTTTATCTGACATAAATACTATCCATTGCTATTTTATTTTATTGTTTAGTATATAACACATGTTGCCGATAGGACGCGCCGATCCTTTTAACTCCATCAGAGCTAAATTACTGATAACGTTCGATGTTTCCAAACCGGTTTGACGGCAAATTTCGTCCACATGAATCGGTTCTTCTTTGAGACATTTTATTATAATTGATTCGATTTCATTTTCCGCAACGGTTTCCTTCATTTCAAGTTGCTGGCTGATTAAATTTAAATTCAACTCTTCAATCACGTCCATAAAATTTCGAACGAGTTTAGCTTCGCCCTCTTGTATAAGCTTGTTGGATCCCTTGCTCATAAGTGAATAAATATTGCCGGGTACTGCAAAGACTTCCCGATTCTGGTCAATGGCCGATTTTGCTGTAATCAACGCACCGCCTTTTTCACCGGATTCTATGACCAGCACACCGAGGCTCAAGCCACTTAGTATTCTATTTCGACGCGGAAAATTATCAGCTTTCGGTTTAGTGCCCAGGGGATACTCACTAACCAGGGCTCCTTTTTCACTTATCTCACGTGCGAGCTTTATGTTTTCCGGTGGATATACAATATCCAATCCGCAGGCAAATACTGCGATTGTCCGGCCGCTTACATCTAAAGCCGTCCGGTGTGCTATTGAATCGATACCTTTGGCCAGGCCGCTGACAATCACAATATTATTGCGCGCCAAGTCTGTTACGAGATCCTCTGTAACCTGCCTTCCGTATGCTGTCGAACGCCGGGTACCCACTACCGCCAGGCTACATTCGTCACCAGGTTTCAATTGGCCACGAATGTAGATAACAGGCGGGCAATCACCCGCCTCTTTCAGCAGTTTCGGATATTGGGCAGATTCATATGTAATTGCATCCACATGAAATTTTTCCAGTAAATCGATTTCCTGATCTAAGTTTATCTTGGATCTGTGATGAACAATAATCTCAGCGTGCTTGGGATCAAGGCCTGCTTGCGTTAGTTCTAATAATGAAGCTTTCCATGCATACTCAAGACCTTTAAATCGGTCTTTCAGCAATGCGATCTTAGCCCTTCCGATACCTGGAATCTTAGAGAAACCGACCCAGTATTGTAAATCTTTCTTCATTATTTATATATCGCGTAATTTTAACATAGCTCTTTAAAAGCCAGAAATATCAGAGATAGGAAAAGGGCAACTTTGGGAATCCAATTGGAAAATTAATATTCTGCAAGTAGATTTTTTATTTCGGGGATGACAGCAACGGCAGCCTTATAGCCGGCTTCAATAGCCTCGGCGCCGCGGTAAAACTCATAAGCTTCAATATGACTGACATCCGGTTCGATAATAATATCTGCTTTTAATATGCTGGCGCGTATGATTTCGTATTCCATTATATAGAGCGATTGTATCAAAGTGTTAATCAAAGAGGGAGGCTTGTTGGATTTCTTGTCTCCGGTCAAACCTAGATGTTTGCGTTTTTTAGGATCGTTTAACACATTGACAGCGATTGTGAAAGTGGCCCCCATAAATCTGACCACGTCCGCAGGTACGGGATTTGTTGTGCCTCCGTCTACCAGGAACCGCCCGTCATAATTCACTGGAACGAAAATGGCAGGGATTGATATGCTTGCACGTACTGCTTTTACGAGAGGTCCCTGATTAATGACTACTTCATTGCCGGTTCTGATGTCGGTAGCTACTGCACAAAAGGGTATAGCCAATTCTGCAAAATCTTTATCACCGATAATCTTTTTTAAAAAACTTTCGACCTTGCCTCCCTGGATGACTCCACTGCGTAGAAAAGAAAATTTAAGGTCCAGTAATTGACCTAGTTTACGTAAGTTTGAGGTCAGAGCGATTTCTTCGAGCAGCGAAATATGTGCATCGGCAGCATAGCACGCACCGACCAATGCGCCCATACTGGTTCCGGCGATTAAGTCGATAGGTATGTCGGCTTCCCTGAGAGCCTTGATCACACCTATATGAGCAATACCCTTAGCGGCACCACTGCCCAGCGCCAATCCGATTTTTCGGGGAGACCCTATGACATCGGTCATATCATCACCAAATGTTACATTGAGTGGCGGAGAGGGTGGGATTCGAACCCACGGTAGCAAAAAGCTACACGCGCTCTCCAGGCGCGCCTGTTAGACCACTCCAGCACCTCTCCTAATAAGATATTACGGCGGAGAGGGTGGGATTCGAACCCACGAGGCTCTCGCCCACCGCTTTTCGAGAGCGGCACCATCAGCCACTCGGTCACCTCTCCACGTGTCGCTTATTATATCATTGTGAATACGACGGTAAAAAATGCCACGGCATTATATACGATATAATTTGTGTCTTTCAATTGGATTGACAATCACCGGATGATATAATTTCAACTCGAACTCAACACAATTAAGGAACCAGTAAATTTGAAAAAGAGTTATAAACAGGCATCCACAAAACATGACATAACGGAACAGAACATTAGGCCCTGGCATAATCTCGCTTCTTCTGATGTAGTTGCCGCTCTGGATTCAAATCCAAACGGGTTAAGCCAGGAAGAGGCAACAATACGGCTGGAAAAATATGGATCCAACGAACTGGCAGATGAAGGTAAGATATCAACCTGGTTATTACTTATCGAACAGTTTAAGAACATCCTGATTATTATTCTACTGATTGCTGTAATCATCTCTGCATTTCTTGGCGAAATCAATGATGCCATCGTTATTTTCATTATTATTTTGTTCGCAGCAGGCCTTGGATTTATTCAGGAATACAGGGCCGAGCGTGCAATTCAAGCATTAAAAAAAATGGCAGCTCCTCTGGCGTCCGTCTTGCGCGATGGAGAGGAAATTGATGTACCATCCGCAGAAATTGTTCCCGGAGATATCATTATTATACGAACGGGAGATAGGGTACCTGCTGATGCGCGCATACTTGAGTCGCAAAATTTGAGGACGGATGAGGCTGCATTGACTGGAGAATCTGTAGCTGTTGATAAATCCGAAACTGCCATTCCAGGGGATGTTCAGATAGGGGACAGGCTGAATATGGCTTTAATGGGCACTGTGGCGGTCTATGGCCGGGGAAAAGCAGTGGTGGTCGGCACGGGGAAAAATACTGTATTCGGCAGTATCGCCACTATGTTAAGGGAAGTTAAGGCTGAAAAAACTCCACTCCAGGTTAATTTGGACAAGATGGGGAAATGGATCGCTATTGGAGCACTTACGCTGTGTTTTGTGCTTGCGGTAATGGGAATTTTCAGAGGTCACGAGCCTTTGGAAATGCTGATCTGGGGTGTTAGCCTCGCAGTAGCTGCAGTACCCGAGGCGCTTCCGGCAGTTGTCACAATTTCCCTTGCCATCGGTGTTAACCGGATGGTGAAAAAGCATGCCCTGATTCGAAAACTGCCGGCTGTGGAAACACTGGGATGTACGACCATTATATGCTCGGATAAAACTGGCACAATGACACAGGATGAAATGACCCTGAAAAAGATTTACATAAATGGAAGAATCATTGACATCACAGGTGTTGGCTATGAACCTGAAGGCAGCTTCTACCATGATAAAAAACGTGTAGATCATACAAAAGATGCGGAGCTATTCAAATTTTTCCAATCTACCAACCTGTGTACGGACACCAAACTGTATAAAGATGAAGATATATGGAAAATAAAGGGAGACCCTACGGAAGGAGCCTTCATTGTAGCTGCAAGGAAGGCGGGGCTGGAAACTGACCGGATTTGCAGCGTCAATCCCCGAATTACCGAGATACCTTTTACTTCTGAAACCAAAAGGATGGTTACTATTTATAAAGAACCTAAAGGAATCGTGGCTTATTCGAACGGGGCGGCCGAAGTCATACTGAATTCGTGCGATTTCATCTATAGAGATGGTCGCGAGGAACAACTTGATAGTAATGAAAAGTCAAAGATAACCGAAGTAATTCACGAAATGGCTGGGGAAGCATTGCGTGTACTGGCGGCTGCTTACAAACGTCTGCCTGATGATTTTAAATCAGATGGCTCTCTTGATAAGGGCATGGTGCTGGTTGGCCTCGGGGGCATGATAGATCCGCCGAGACCGGAGGTAAAACATTCTATTCAGATTTGCCATCAAGCAGGAATTAAAACGGTGATGATAACAGGTGATCACAAGCTGACTGCCGTTGCCATTGCCAAAGAACTGGGTATACTGAAGCATGGCTTGGCTTTAACAGGGAATGAGATCGATAAAATCAGTCCTGAAGAATTTGAAGAAATGGTGGAGCGAATTGAAGTATATGCACGAGTCTCTCCCGAGCATAAGTTACGTGTGGTCGAAGCTTTAGCACGGCACGGTCATGTTGTTGCCATGACAGGTGACGGTATCAATGATGCTCCAGCTTTAAAGAAAGCTGATATCGGCGTCGCAATGGGAATCAAAGGAACGGATGTCACCAAGGAAGCTGCCGAAATGATACTAACTGATGACAATTTTGCTTCTATAGTAGCTGCAGTGGAAGAGGGGAGAGCCATATTTGGAAATATAAAGAAATACCTGGTATATTTACTCTCCTGTAATATCGGCGAAATATTACTTATGGCAGCTGTAATTCTGGCTGGACCATTATTCGGAATTGGAGCCGGAATTATACCTTTAGTGGCAATTCAAATCCTGTATGTGAATCTGGCTACTGACGGACTTCCTGCACTGGCTCTATCCGTCGATCCTCGTTCAAAAGGAATAATGAAAGAAAAACCACGTCCCAGGCAGGAGACGATTTTTACGCGACCTGTAATAAGCTACATGTTGCTTATAGGCATCTGGACATGCATCGCACCCCTTACGGTTTTTGCATGGGCGCTGAATTTTGGGAAAAGTCTGATCGAAGCACAATGCCTGTGTTTTGTGACACTGATCACTATACAATTCTTTAACGCTTTCAATTGCCGTTCTCTGGATAAATCCTTATTTAATCTGGGTGTCCGGCAGAACAGATGGTTGATTGCAGCCGTTTTCTGGGAGCTGTGCCTGTTGTTGTTAGTAGTTTACTGGCCTGTTCTTCAAAGCTCGTTCCATACATATGCACTGGATGGCATCGATTGGGCTATAGCTGTAGCCAGCGCTTCGACCGTTTTTCTGATAGCTGAACTCTATAAGTTAATTTACAGGAAGAGCACGCTGAAATAAAATGTTAAATTATATTTGTGTGAGGTGGAACAGATGTACAAAAAGATACTTGTGCCATTAGATGGATCGACTCTGGCGGAATGTGTTATTCCACATATCAAAATTATTGCTAAAGCGGCAAATTCCAAAGTACAACTTATCAGTGTGGCTGAACCGATAGAAATCCCTACCCGTGGAAAAATTGCCCTTAGCGACGATGATTTAAAGCAGATTAACTCGGATGCCCAAAAAAACTTGCATAATTATCTAGCCAGCATAAAGAGTAGCCTGAAGCGTTCAGGTATAGTAGCTAGCGCCATTGTATTAACCGGGAAACCTGCGGAAAGCCTGGTTAATTATATTGAAAATAATGATATTGATCTCATTATTATGGCGACTCATGGACGTTCCGGAATTACCAAGTGGTTCTGGGGGAGTATTGCGGAGAAGGTATTGCGAGCAGTGAATGTACCGGTGCTCCTGATAAAAACATCATCCTCAGATGCAGACTGAGATAATCTGACAACTAACTCAGTGAAAGTATTGATTGCGTGATAGTGGTCTTATTGGCATGTCTCAGTTGTTAATGACACAGATACCCAGTGAACCTGTTGTTTCCATTGTAATTGGATTGTCCCTCATCACACTCCTGGTTCTCCTATTGCCGTTCCTGGTAAAGCGAATTGAAGAAAATTTGGAGTTGTTTTTCCTGTCTATGGGAATTCTTGCTGTTACAATATCCGGTTTATGGAGTTGGGAGCTTGTTATGGAAGCACTCAAAGCACCGGTTATGATAGGCGTGATACCTATAGGTATCTTTCAGGTTGTCCTTGTTTTCGGTTTGATAATTCATTTCTATCATGAAGCTTTTTGCTTGGGCATCATAAAAATTGCCTCTAGAATGGGCTCGTATATATTCATATCAATCCTTATTTTGGTTACAGGATTATTATCGAGTGTAATTTCGGTAATCGTTACGGCTGTACTTCTATCTGAGGTTATATCCGCATTGCCACTGGAAAAGATGGCGAGGGTAAAACTTGCAGTAGTGTCCTGTTTTGCTGTTGGGCTGGGTGCTTGCCTAACTCCGATAGGTGAGCCGCTGTCAACAATATTGGTAGCTAAATTATCGGGGCCTCCTTATTATGCCGATTTCCTTTTCCCACTGAGAGTATTCGGTATTTATATTATCCCGGGTGTACTGTTGATGGCCGTCTTTGGAGCATTTTTTATTGGGAAGAACATCAAATTGAAAATCCTGAAACATAAGATTGAGTATACGGAGACAATTAAGACGGTAATTGTCAGGTCGATAAGGGTCTTCTTCTTTGTTGCGGCACTGATTCTTCTCGGAGAGGGTTTAAAGCCGCTTGTCATCTGGTATTTTGTTCATATTCCAGCTTCTGCCCTGTATTGGATTAACATATTGTCCGCAATACTGGACAATGCTACTTTGACCGCGGTGGAAATAGGACCGACTATGGAGCTGAAACAAATCACCGGAATCATTTTGGGATTACTCATTGCAGGGGGCATGCTGATACCCGGCAATATTCCCAACATCGTAGCAGCGGCCAGGCTGAAAATCAGTATGAAAGAATGGGCAATAATAGGAATCCCACTCGGCCTGGCTATTATGGCAATATATTTTATCGTCATGTTACCCCTTTTTT
Source organism: Dehalococcoidia bacterium (assembly GCA_028716085.1). GTDB lineage: Bacteria > Chloroflexota > Dehalococcoidia > GIF9 > UBA5629 > JAQUQM01. Next base: position 59,756 of record JAQUQM010000001.1, read on the forward strand.
TCAGCTAACAGCAGATCAATTTGCTAATTCAAAAATAAAATTGATATACTAAAACACTTGAAACAGGTCCGGAGTATGCAACAACTGGTGGAGTAGCTAATCTGCCCCTGTAGCTCAGGGGATAGAGCGCCGGCCTCCGGAGCCGGGTGCGAGGGTTCAAGTCCCTCCAGGGGCGCATCGAACCCAATTAAGAGTATATATGTGTTAGGTTTATGAAACAGGATACTATCGAGATCAGGTGGCATGGCCGTGGCGGCCAGGGTGCAGTCACTTCAGCTGAAATGACTGCGCTGGCAGCTGTCCATGAAGATAAATTTGCGCAGGCATTCCCGAGCTTCGGGCCGGAAAGGCGAGGCGCCCCGGTATTGGCATTTAACAGGATCAGCCCCAGCCATGCTATTCGTAATCGAGCGGGCGTAACCAAACCTGATATTGTTGTTGTGCTGGATCCCGGGCTGGTGACGCTTATTAACGTAACGGACGGATTGAAACCCGGAGGATCTCTGATCGTTAACAGCACCAAAGCCATTGAAGAGCTCCAGCAGGAGTTTACGGGTGACTGGAAGCTGGCAGTGGTTGATGCTGCATCAATAGCGCGAAAACTGCTGGGCGTTAATATTGTAAACACAACTATGCTGGGAGCAATGATAAAAGCAACTGGCATCGTAAAGCTAGAATCATTCGCCGCGCCACTCGAACACAGGTTCGGCGCCAGGGCTAAAGCCAATTTCAACGCATGCAGCGCTGCGTTCGATGCTACTGTACTGAGTGAAATAACGACATCCGGTCCCAAAAAGCAGAAGTCCTTTAAGGTTGATAAGGTGCCCGGATGGCGTGATTTGCTCGTCGGCTGTGCGGTAACAGATATCGGTAATACTAAAAGATTTTGTACGGGTGACTGGAAGTCTCAACATCCTGAATGGGACAACACTAAGTGTATTAAATGCGGTATATGCTCTTTGTTCTGTCCGGAAGCGTGCATACATGAACAGGCTGACTGGTATTTCAGAGCAGATCTTTTTTTCTGCAAAGGTTGCGGAATATGTGCACACGAGTGCTGGACACAGGCTATTAAGATGGTTGAGGAAGCATAGATGACGCTGAAACGCATTGGTATTGAGTCTTCGCTGGCAATTTCGGAAGCTGTCAGGCTGGCCAATGTTGATGTTATCGCGGCTTACCCGATTACTCCGCAGACTCATATCGTAGAAAGCCTTGCCGAGATGGTGGCTGAAGGACAACTGGATGCAGAATACATACCTGTTGAGTCCGAACATTCAGCCATGAGCGCCTGCCTTGGATCAAGCGCAGCCGGTGCAAGGACTTTTACTGCAACCGCAGGTCAGGGCTTGATCTTGATGCACGAAGTCTTGCTCGTGGCGGCTTCGCTGCGACTCCCGATTGTCATGGCTGTAGCCAATCGGGCCCTGTCCGGCCCCTTAAATATTTGGGGCGATCATTCTGATGTCATGATCACCAGGGATTCAGGATGGATACAGATTTTTGCTGAAAACGGGCAACAGGCATTCGACCAGATACTGTGCGCGTTCCGAATTGCCGAACATAAAGATGTGCTTCTTCCTGTCAGCATTAACGTTGACGGATTTCATCTGTCCCATGTAATTGAATCGGTATACTATCTTGATCAAAAAACAGTGAATGAATTTTTGCCACCGTACAAACATCCCTACGTTCTTGATCCTGATAAACCTGTCACAATAGGATGCTTTGCAATGCCAAACTTATACACCGAATCCAGGAAAGCCCTTGATTCTGCATTACACGAATCTAAGAAAATTATTCTCGATACCTGGCAAAAATACGGTGATATCACCGGCCGCTACTATAAGACTGTTGAAAAATACAAAGCTGAAAATGCTGAGACGCTACTGGTA
>JAQUQM010000002.1 GCA_028716085.1 Dehalococcoidia bacterium
CCAAGCATGCGCAGGCCTCGCGGGTTGAAGTAATTCTGAGCTTCGAGGGGCCGCATATAGATTTGATGATTAAAGATAACGGTGTTGGATTTGAGCTCGGCCCGGATGGTAAAATCGGCAAGGCCGGAGGTTACGGGCTGATAAGTATGCGGGAGAGGACTCTCGGGCAGGGAGGAACATTTGAGGTGGAAAGCGAAAAGGATGCAGGCACCATGATCAAAGTCACCATCCCACTGGTTTAGGAGGCAGGCTCGTGGACGTAATTAAAATAGTAATTGTAGACGATCACCCGGTGGTGCGGGAAGGCATCAGCTCCATGCTGAAAAAAGAACCCGATTTTAAAATTGTGGGTGAGGCCTCCAACGGACTGGAGGCTGTGGAGAAAGTAAGGGAATTAGCTCCCGATGTCGTCCTCATGGACCTGCGCATGCCGGACCTTGACGGCGTGGAGGCCATGATCAGGATCAAGGCTGAAAACAGCGATGTAAAGTTCATCATTCTCACTACATTTTCCGATGATGAGTATATTTTCCGCGGCATAGCAGCGGGCGCGAGGGCATACCTGCTGAAAGATGCGCCGCGGGAAGAGCTGTTTAAGGCCATCAGGGCGGTTTCCAGGGGCGAATCACTGATACAACCCGTAGTTGCCTCCAAAGTCCTGGACAGGCTTTTCGAGCTTTCCAAGAAAACCCCCGCATCCGAGACACTGTCAGACAGGGAAATCGAAGTATTGCAGCTAATGGCGAAGGGTGTTTCCAACAAGGATATCGCCGATCAGCTTTCCATAACGCAGAGCACTGTAAAAACCCACATCACCAGCATCTTCCAGAAACTCGATGTGACCACACGGACGGAAGCGGTTACCAACGCGCTGAAGAAGGGAATCATTAAACTCTAATCATACTTTAGTATGACCGTCCCCTCATCACAAGGTCTGATTTGTAAGTCAAACCTTTAATATCGGCAAAACCAACCTATATCCTGATTATTCAAACCTGGTTCATCGGTTAAACTAATGCCATGATAAACATCAGCGAACTTGGAACCAGGAATGAAAACATCGAGATAACCGTCACGGATGTAACGTTCGGCATCGGCGAGGTCAAGCTCAACGGCCGCCTGCTTTATCCCGAAGTAACGGGTGAAGTGCCGGGCGTAGTGCTGTGCCACGGTTTCGGCACCAATTACAGGACGGTCGAGCAGCCGGCGCGCATGATTGCAGGCTACGGAATTGCAGTGCTTATTTTTGATTTTCGCGGTCACGGGAAAAGCGACGGATTCGTGGACGAAAATATAGTTGGCGATGTCATAGACGCCTGGAACTTTCTCTCCGGTTGCCCGGGCATAGATAAGGAACGCATCGGCCTGGCGGGACACAGCATGGGCGCGCTGGCGGCCATACTGGCGAGCAGGGAAATCAAGCCGCGTGCTCTGATAGCCCTCTCCTGCCCTCCTGAAATAGACGGCGATATTTCCAGGCTGTCGTTTGAAGTGCCGCTTGAGCTGCTTAAAGAGCAAAAAATGATCAATGAATACCCGCGTGACGGATCTCTTCCCTGGGTGAAGGGTCTGGCGGGCATAATATCGCAGGTATGGATGAGAGTTGCCGGCTACAAAGTACGTGTAGACTGGAGCAAATTCTTTAATATTTTCAGCAGGGCGAAGCTGAGTACGGCGATAAAAGAGCTCGAAGATTGCGCCATGCTTTTCGTTCACTGCACCGGCGACAGCATAGCACCCTGCAGGACCGCCGTGGCGCTTTACGAGACGGCGGAAGGCCCCAAGGAACTGCTGCTGGCAGAGGGAGGGTTCCATTCAACCCCGCTGCTGGCCGGCAGGATTCGCAACGACTGGACCGAGTGGATGGCAAATACATTGCGATCCCTTTAGTATAAACAACAAAATCTTGAAAAAAAGAGGGTGAGAAATGGAAGATACAATAAAAGTACTTATAACCGACGATAACGAGGTGGTCAGAGAAGGACTGAAGAGCATCTTTGACAGCCAGAAGGATATTGAAGTTATCGGGCAGGCGGTTGACGGCGTGGACGCCGTGGAAAAGGCGGAAAAACTGCAGCCCGATGTTATTTTGATGGACGGGCAAATGCCGCGCATGGACGGCCCCGAGGCCATCAGGCGCATTAAGAAGATTATGCCTGATGTCAAGGTGCTGTTCCTGACGGTGTACGGCGATTACGCTGGCGATGCCCTGGCGGCCGGCGCAAGCTGGTACCTGACTAAGGACTGCCGCAGGCAGGACCTGCTTGAGGCGGTAAGGGCCCTGGCGCAAAGCGCCCGCCTGAAGGCAAAGCCCGCCGCATAAACCCGGTATTGGAAGCTTGAAGCCCTGTACTTCGAAGTACAGGGCTTTTCTATTTCTGTTGCCTGGCTGCTTTCTCTTCTTCGACCAGTGCACGGCGGTCGACCTTGCCGCTGGCAAGCAGCGGCAGCAACGGTCGTATCTCGAACTGCTTGGGTATCTTATAATTTGCCAGGTGTTTCCTGCACAGCTCACGCAGCTCCTCAGCTTCTACAGCTTTACCGGGCACAGGCATCACATAGGCTTTGCCCACCTCCTGCCAGGTCTCATCCGGGATAGGGATCACCGTAACAAAAGCTACGGAAGGGTGCTGTTCGATGACCGCTTCGATCTCCCGCGGGTACACATTATAGCCGCCGGACTTGAACATTTCCTTGGTGCGGCCGACAATCTTTATGTATCCGCGCTGATCCATGGTCGCCAGATCGCCGGATTTGAGCCAGCCATCCTTTGTAATGGTCTCAGCTGTAGCTTCCGGGCGTCTCCAGTATCCCTTCATAACCAGGTCGCCTTTCATCCATATTTCTCCTACCTGCCCCCTGGCGACCTCCTTGCCGCTGCTGTCCATGAGCTTGATCTTGAACGGCGGATAGCATTTACCTGCTGTTTGAATCAGGTCTTCCATGGAATCACCGGGCTTTGTATAGGTGATGAAACCCGCGTTCTCAGTCTGGCCATAGCCGGTCATCAGCAATGCTCCCGTTTTCGATAACCTTTTCACCATCTCCTCCGATGCCGCAGAACCCGCCCAGATGATGGTCTGAAGGCTGGATTGATCGTAGCTGTCGTAATCAGGCAGCAAAAACTGCAGCATAAACATGGCAGGCACCTGCCCCATGAAGGTGATTTTCTCCTCCTGTATGGTCCTGAGCGTTGCTGCAGGATCGAAGCGGTCCATCAGTACAACCGTTGCACCCCAGTGCAGGCAGCCCATGGCAAGCTCTACGGCACAGGCGACATGGTTGATGGGGAAGTGTATCAGCAACTTTCCTTCGCCCCTTTTATTGGTGGGCGCAATGAAATGCTCATTCTGGGCGGCGGCGCTGGAGATGATGTTTTTATGCGTCAACAGCGCACCTTTGGGCTTGCCTGTCGTGCCGGAAGTATAAATGATCAGGGCCGGGTCGTCTTCCCGGACTTCTTTAATCCGTTGCATCAACTCCGCTTCAAGATGCGAGCGATCCCTGGCGAGCTCCTCATCCCAGCTTAACGTCCCTTCCCAGGGATTGTCTATAATCACAAGATGTTCGAGTTCTGGATTTGCAGCTTTCAACGCTATCACATCATCCATGTAGTCGCGCATCAGGGCGTCATAGTTTCTGACCACGAATCCCACCTTGGGTTTGGCATCACCCACCATATAGAGGAATTCATCACGCGTATAGCGCGGATTGAGGCCGAGCCAGATACCTCCCACCATGGCTGTGGCCATGTAAATGTACATGAATTCATCACGCGCCGCCGATAAAGTAACTACCCTGTCCCCCTTCTTTACCCCCAGTTCAAGCAGCAGCTTTGCTAAATTGGACGTTTTGCCATAGAAATCTCTGTAGGTAATCCTCCTCTCCTTGAATATCAAAGCCTCTTTTTCGGGATATTTGTCTGCCCATCTCCGTACATATTGCCAGATTAACTTTTCCTCGGCCATTTCAACTACCTCCTTCCTGTAATGATAAGAACTGCTTTGCTACGCGGATTACTGCGGGATATCGAACTTGGGAACACCGGCATCCGGTTTATACTGGGGAGGCCTCTTTTCCAAAGCTGCCTGTATGCCTTCCTGTATATCAGGTGATATCTGGTTCCTCTCCCATAGTTCAGATTCGAAAAGGTACAGGTCCGACATGCGTGCTACCGATGCAGCGTTAACCTGCTTCTTGCAGATGCGTATGGCTAGCGGGCCCCTGGTCATGATTTTGTGGGCAAGCTCGTAGCTGGCGGGTAATAGCTTGTCGAGGGGGACGACACTGTTCACCATGCCTATGCGGTACGCCTCAGGCGCATCAACGTGTTCACCGGTCATGATGATTTCCTTGGCCTTTACCGGTCCTAAAAGCGCTACGAATCGCGGTGTCGCTCCCCAGCTGAGAAACATGCCGAGGTTGGTTTCAGGCACACCCATCCTGGCGTCATCGGCGGCGATCCTGAAATCGCAGTTCATGGCTATGCACAAACCGCCGCCGATACAATACCCGTTAATAGCCGCTATGGTTATCTGTTCAAGGTTCTCTATGGCGGACATCAAGTCCAGGGAAAACAGCTGCCAGATCCTTTCGTTGGGAAGTTCTTTCTGGCTTACATGTTCCGTAAGCGCTTCGATACGGAAATCGAAGCCTCCCGAGAAAGCGCGGCCGGCTCCTGTGAAGATTATTACCCGCGTCTCCAGGTCTGACCTGAATTCTGCCACAAGATCACGCAAGTCCAGGAAAAATTGCGTGTTCAACGTGTTCAACTTATCCGGGCGATTGAATGTGACAAGCGCAATGCTGTCTTTCTTTTCAACCAGCAGAGTACTGTATGCCATAACACTTCCCCTTTCTAACCTGCGGTTAGATCAATTTGAATTGCAGCACATCGACTATGCCCATATCGGTCAGGCGCAGCTCGGGAATAACCGGCAGCGCAAGGAACGAAAGAATGGCAAAGGGGGCCGGGGGCAATTTACCCAGCGTGGCGGCGACTTTTTCCACTTTGTCGTACCGGGCGGATACCTTTTCCGCTGGATCGAGCGAGAGCAGGCCTGCAACAGGAAGGGGAAGCGTGGCGATTACCTTGCCGCCTTTGACCACGGCCAGCCCGCCGTGCATATCCTCTATGGCCCTGACAGCCGCATAAATATCCTTATCATTCGTGCCCACAACCACAACATTATGGGAATCATGGGCGATGGTGGAGGCGATGGCGCCGCTTTTCAGCCCGAATCCTTTGACGATGCCGATCCCGATATTGCCGGTGGCCTTGTGCCTCTCCACCACAACGGCTTTAAGGAGATCTTTGGCTGTATCAGGTTTAAATAAGCCTTTGGGCAGAGCAACCATCTTCTTTTTGGTCACGATCTGGCCGGGGATGATCTCGATGGCCGGGAATTGGCTTTGGGTTATTTTAAGCTCGAGATTTTTCAAGCTGAAGGGCTTGATATTCACGGTTTTCAGCAGCCTGGAAGGAGTTTTCTCTGCTAAGGGACCAAGGTACTTGCCTGCCTTTGCCACCAGCCTGCCGTTGAAGAAAACCATGTCTATAGTAAGCTTTTTCAGGTTTTTAATGGTGACGAGGTTGGCTCTGGCGCCCGGGGCGACCCTGCCCAGATCGTGCAGCCTGAAGTAGTTGGATGGTATGACCGTCACGAGCTGGATTGCCCTTATGGGGTCAAGCCCCAGCTTGATGGCCTTCCTGATCACTGCATCGACATCGCCGTCGCTGAGCAGGTCGGAGCAACTGCGGTCGTCCACAACGAACATACAGCGGTGCCAGGTCTTCTCTGTGACCAGAGGTAGCAATGTTGCCAGGTTCTTCTCGGAGGTGCCTTCCCTGATCATGAGGTTAAGTCCCCGCGCCAGCTTTTCCCTGCCCTCTTCCAGCTCAGTCGTCTCATGGTCGGAGTATATACCTGCCGATATATAGGCATTCAACTGCCTGCCGCGGAGGCCGGGAGCATGGCCGGCGATAACGTGTCCCCGGGCTGCTTCTATCTCGTCAATAACAGGTTTGAAGGCGTTGATCACGCCGGGATAATTCATCATCTCACCCACGCCTATATTGTCCTTCCATTTCAGCAGCTTCTTTATCTCTGCTGCGCCGATGGAGGCCCCGGAGGTCTCCATGTGCGTGGCCGGAACGCAGGACGCGGCCTGAAAGAATATATCCAGCGGCAGGTTACGGGCGCAGTCCATGACGAACCTGATGCCGTCGAAGCCGGACACATTGGTTATTTCATGCAGGTCGGTCGAAATGGAGGTGACACCGTGAGGCACCACGGCGCGGGCATACTGGGCCGGATGCAGCATGGAACTTTCGATGTGGATGTGCCCGTTGATGAAGCCTGGTGAAAGGTAATCTCCCTTAAGATCGATGACTTCCCTGGCTTTTGTATAGTCCCCGATGCCGGCTATATGGCCGTCATAGATTGCCACGTTGCCCTTTTCTATGCTGGTTGTAAAGACGTTGATGATGCGGGCGTTTTTCAGGACCAGGTCGGCTGCTTTATCTCCGCGGGCGACTGCTATTAAGTCAGAGAGATTCATAATTGACCTCCACCGGATGCGGTTTATTCTATATAACAGATGTCAGGCAGGTAGCGGTATTTTTCGTTCCAATCTATCCCGTAGCCTACGATAAATTTATCCGGCACCGTGAAGCCCAGGTAATCTATGGATACCGGCACTTTATGGCGCGACGGCTTCACCGTGAGCGCGCACAGCCTGAGCGAGGCCGGCTTCTTCTTACGCAGGTATTCCATGAGAAAACCGGTGGTCAGCCCTGTATCGACGATGTCCTCGATGACTATGACGTGGCGGCCTTTTACCCTGGCGCTCAGCCTGGTGAGGGCTTTAATTTTTCCCGAGGACTCGGTTCCGCTCCCGTAGCTCGACAACTTTACGAAGTCGATTTCAAGAGGTGTATGTATATGGCGCACGAGGTCTGCCATGAACATGAAAGAACCTTTGAGTATGCCCACCAGCAGGGGCCGCTTGCCCTTATAGTCCCGGGTAATTTCGGCCGCCAGCCTGTCGATAGCTTCGGCGATGTTTTCGTAGCTGATGAGGATTTTCAGCTTGGTTGGCATGAAAGAATTATAGCCAGCGGATGAGGTAATTGTCTATACGGCGCAGAGATAGGTGTGCCTATCGCCTGGCAGTCAGCTTCTTAACTGCGTCGCTCAACCCGTCTATGGTCAGCTCGAACATGGGGAAGAGCTTGCTGATCATCAAAACCGTGGGGTAGGTGCTGAAGCGGGCACGCTCGGGATTGAGCCACACCACATGCGAGAAATGAGATTTGAACTGCCTGAGCCTGTCCAGTCCTGCCATTTTCTGGTAGCCGTGGAAGTATAAATCGCCATAGCGGTCCAATAGCTCAGATTGCGCCATGCAGGCATCGCCGACAAAAACAACCTTGTAGTCGGGCTCAAGTGTTTTGAGGACGTGTTCGATGGCCTCCCCCTTGCGCTGCTCGATATCCGGGTATAGTACATCGTAAGGACAATTATGAAAGTAATAGTATTTAAACGATTTGAAATGGTTCAGTGAGTTGGCGGCGGAGAAAAGCTGGCTGCACAGCTCGGCGTAAGGTTCCATGGAGCCCCCGGCGTCCATGATGAGCAACAGTTTGACGGTATTTTTCCTGGGGCGTTTCCACTTAAACTCAAGTTCGCCGGCGTTCTTACAGGTCGCATCTATAGTCTGGTCCAGGTCCAGCTCGTCTTCAGGCCCGATGCGGTTGAGCTGCCTTAACTGCTTGAGTGCGACTTTAATCTGCCGCACATCGAGCGTTACATCGCTGCGGTAATTCTGGAAGTACCTGGCCTCGGCGATGCGGACGGCGCTGCGCATACCGTCCATGCCTCCCACCAGGATACCCTGCGGATTACTACCGGAGTAGCCGAAACGCGATGTGCCGCCGGTCCCGATCCAGTAATCGCCGCCGTCATGGCGCTCCTTTTGCTCGCGTAACCTTTTTTCAAATTCCTTGAGCAGCTCCTCGAGGTCCATTTGCTGCATCACTGCCAGTTCTTCCGGTGTGAGCTCCGGGCGCTCCTTGGGATTCTTAAGCCAGGTGAGCAGTTCTTCCGTTATTTCAATGGGTGGTGCTATACCCCTGAAATACTCCTGGAAGGCCTGGTCGTACTGGTCGAAATGCGTCTCGGTCTTGACCAGGATGGAGCGCGCCAGGTAATAGAAATCCGTCATGTTGTCGCAGCAGTTTTTGGATAGTGCTTCCATCAGGATCATCCATTCGGTGAGTGAAACGGGCACCTTCTTTTCTTTCAGCTTATAGAAAAACGGAGTAAACATATTTGTGTACTTATATTACTAATTCCCGTACGTATTCATGCCGCGGTATCCCTGTTTTTTCCTGATGTAGTGGGAAACGTAGTGATCGAAGTCCGTCTCTTTCTTGATCAGCGTGCCCAGGAAGGGTATCTCGCCTTCTTTGATTTTACCGTCGAGGCCGCTCGCCAGCAGCGCCTGTATCCAGTCGATGAGCTCGCTGGTCGAGGGCTTCTTGCGGAAATCATCGATTTTGCGCAGTGTATAGAAAGTCTCCAGGGCATCTTTTAAAAGAGCGTTTTTGATATTGGGGTAGTGTACCTTGACTATCTCTTCCATCAGGGCGGGATCGGGGAACTCGATGTAGTGGAAGATGCACCTGCGTAAAAAGGCGTCGGGCAATTCCTTTTCGTTATTGCTTGTGATGATGACGATGGGGCGCTGCACGGCCTTGATGGTCTCCTCGGTTTCCGGTATATAGAAACTCATCTCATCAAGCTCGTTGAGCAGGTCATTGGGGAACTCCAGGTCCGCCTTGTCTATCTCGTCGATGAGGAGCACAACCTGCACCTTGGTTGTAAAAGCCTGCCCCAGCTTGCCGAGCTTAATGTAGTGCTTTATATTGGAGACTTCCTTGTCACCGAAGCGGCTGTCATTGAGCCTCTGCACCGTGTCATAGACATAGAGGCCCTCGGCGGCCTTGGTGGTGGATTTGATATTCCAGCGGATGAGCTCTTTTTCCAGGGCCGAGGCGATGCTGTAGGACAGCAGGGTCTTGCCTGTGCCCGGTTCTCCCCTGACGAGGAGCGGACGCTGCAGAGTTATGGATACGTTGACCGCGTTTTTAAGCGCGTCCGAGATCACATAATCGCTTGAGCCCTTGAATTGCTCGAAATTTTTGTTAGCCATGTTAAAGCCTCCGGAAGAATAAGGAATTTACAATTAAAACCCCCGGTTGTAATAACCGTGGGGAACTGTATCACAATTTGTCATAATTGAATTACATTTTAGGTGATTATCGGTTTAAAAGCAAATCAGGCTCATCTCAGATTTTCCTTGCCGATTTCCTGCCGGCAAGGAATGCAATGATGATGAGAATGATGAGGAGGACTCCGAGGAGAGGAATCCACAAATTGTTCTGCAGGAATGAAAGTATGCCCGTTGATGGCGCATTATCAGCAGTCGGTCGGGCCGGAATCTTGCCGGTTATATTGCCTGTGACGGTAACGGGAGGAACAACGTTTACAGTACCCTTCGGTTTGTTTTCTGCCACACTGAACGAAAGCGTATTTGACCATTCGCCGCTGCCTTTTTCACCCGTTGCCGCCTGTGTAACCCGTACTTTCCAGTAATATGTCTCACCCTGCTTGATATCCTTGTTATCGGGAAGAGTCCATTCCGGCGAGCGACGATACTGGGGAGAGACAGTTACCTGTTCCAACAGCTTTGTGAAGTTGTTGTCCCTGGCAAGCCACAGTTCATAAGCGCCGGCGGCGGTATTATGCTTCCATTCGAAGGTTATCTGGCCGATGGAATTGTCTTCGAGGTAGATGGGAATAACGTTATCCGGCCCGGGCGCTACGGCGACAGGTGCAGCGAAGAGCACCTCTTTGGGAGGTGGAGGCGGTGGTTTGTACGTGGGACCCCCGGAAAGACAGTCGCAAAAATGCCACAGCCTACCTGTGCCGGCAGCAAAATTGTAAGCCCGGTTGTCTATAGCCCAGAGGTTAACACCGGATGACAGCTTGAGCGCCACCGGTTCGCGTGTGAAGACAACACCCGGCTGGAGCCCTGTATTCAGGACGTCCCAGAGAATATCCGGCGGGACTACTGCTTCAGGATTGATGGAGCGGTCGACAACGGAGTTCGTGCCTCCGTCTGCTACACCGTACAGCGTGTTCATTTGCGCCAGACTCCAGTATCTCAGGTTGGGCGCCTGCATCTCGTTCCATACGGGCGCGCCGATCAGCCAGGCGTAGATGTTGCTGCCCGCACCGTTGCTGGCCGCATAGATCAGGGCGCCTGCAGGAAAGCGGTAGTCCACTATGGCATGTACCTGGCCGGGAACAGGTAGGGTGGAGGTTCTGGAGAATGAATTTCCGCCGTCGATAGAGAAGCTCACACTGCTGTCTGCAACGTCCCCACCGACAATAACAAGGTTGGTCGGTGTAGCAAAAATAGTATGCGCTGCGTTTAATCCGGTTGCTATCTGGCTCGACCATTGCGGGATCAGAGATGTGACATTGCACCTGCGTATAAAGATGCCGGAAAGGACATAGACATAACGGACATTGTTAATGCTCGTAACTGTGAAGTCGGTTATATTTGAGCCGGGCAGCATTTCTTTCCATATTTGACCCTGATCCTGTGATTGCCTGAAATCCTGGGTATTTCGTGAGGCGAAGAAGACGGCCTGGTCATTGCCCGTATTGCTCATACGCAGGATGACGTCATTGCTGGCTGACGTGAAGCAAAGGACGCGTTCCCAGGACCTGGCAGTCGCCTGGGCGGATGAACGCCAGATACTATCGAAGTTGGTGGCTCCTGTAGTGTTAATAGAGGCGAGGTACATGATGCTTGAGTCTTCCGACACAACGACATCTCCCAGGGAATCAATTCTGGTATCAATCAGGCTGAGCTGGTTCCAGGTCCTGCCGCTGTCCCTGCTGATCGAGAAAGCAGATTCATCCAGGGGTACGATGTTTGCATATCCGGCGGGCCAGGCGCCAGGCGCGTTTAAGAGCGCGGAACTCGTGCCGCAATAGGCCAGGCTGCCATCGGGCGACCATAGAACCTGGGCGTTTCCGTATCCGGAAGTGCCTGCGCCTGTGGGCGGCTTCTCAGCGGGGTACCAGCAGGTTGCCGGGCAGGTATTCGGCGCATCGGTAAACCATGTCATAACCGTAGCCCTGGCGGGATCGCCCCTGACTTCACCGCAGAGCAGTTTACCCATGGCGTATGTGCCGAAATAAGCGATGCTTGATATCCTTTTGTTCCCGGATGCTGCCATCAGTTGATAAACAATATTATTGTCAATGCGGTAAACGCCGGGGTTACCACCCGTTGCATCGATGCTGATAAAAGCGCGGCAGAGACTGGGCGCCTGGCCTGAAAAATCAAGCGGCAGCTCGAGGTCAGCGGTTATAACCTGGTTGGCGAGAGGAGAAGTACCCGCTCCAGCGGCGGTTATTTCAGGCGGATTGCCGCCATAGACCGTATTCCAGTTCGTAGTATTGGTATTAGGGTCGCGTATGCCGACATTAAAGAATGTCCCGGCCAGGGTTCCGTATACTACTGAGATTGAAGAATCGGTTCTGTAATTCGGCGAGAACTTAAGGGCAAAGACATCTCCGGCCAGTCCCTGGTCCACCCATGTACCGCCCGGGCTTGTTCCCTTCAGGCAGTAAACCGTACCCGCTCCGCCCCCGGTACGCGTTCCTGCAGCGACATCATAGTTACCGTAATTGAATGATATGGAAATAGCCCCTATATTGGCGGCGGCAGGGCAATTGGTATCGTACCAGTTCTGACCTCCGTCGATCGACGCGAAAACCCGGCGCGGCAAACCCCCTGTACTGGTTACTACAGCTACAAATGATGGATTGTCGGGCGCCAGAGCGATGTTCCAGGCGGGCAAAGCCGCACCTCCGGCTGTGAGATTATTCGTGATATCAGTCCAGCTTGCGCCGCCGTCATCGGAGCGGTAGAGCCGAAGATTAGCGGTATCAACGGCATACAGTATCCTGCCATCCATGCCGGATGCGAGCGCATTGATTTCGCAGGGGCTTACGATCACGTTGAAATAGCTGTCGCTGGGAGTATCAACCATACTCCATATCATACTGCCTGCATTCACCGGGAAAGGCGCTCCCGAAAATAGAGTCAGGGCGCTTATCAGCAGTAAAGCGATAGTCACTAACCGGCTTTTCAACATAATCAGACCGCAATTTGCCGTTTTAATATAAAGAACGCGACCGGACACATAATAGTTTAACTTAATTATACCTGTCTTTAATTAAGCAGTATGAATCGTTCAGGCCGGCAGCTGATCGGAGGGAATAATCTGGGAGGCGGCAATGTCAAGTTCGGGCATGCCATCAGTGTAATGCGGGATGGGGGGTTTAAGCGGTTGTTTGGGCCCGTAATTACGTTCTTCGTTTATTGTTTCCAGTAAGCTGTAGACAATCTCCGTGGCCCCCTTATGGGTTCCTTTATGCCCTTCGAGCAGCTTGCAAACATGCAGTTCCCATTCGTTATATGTTTCTCTTGTCCAGGTAACCGTGCGGCCGCCGGCAAGAGCGGCGCTCTTTTTGTCACCCGGCGTGACCACTATGGGCTTGATACTGGTGTTTTTCCAGGGAGTAACTGCAGTGCGCAGAAGCTTCTTGGTGGTATAACCGCACTCGATGGCGTTAGCAGGTTTTTCTGTAATAGAGTCGACTGTGGTGATGATTTCAGGCGCAGGCAGGCTCTTTTTCTCAGCAGTTGTAGCAAATTCGGGCAATTCGGGTGTTCCCAGCCCTTCTTTGCCGGATGCCAGTTCATCTTCGTATTTCTGAAGAAGCTCGCCGAATTTTTCCATGAGCTGCTCGCGGGTGGTCTGAGGTGATTTTTTCAGACCATCGCCGATCATAACGACGGTTGTCTGGGGAGGAGGCATGGCTGCCTGAGGAGGCATGGTGGGTGGGGGAGGTGGATATGCTTGATATAGCGGGGGTGGCGGTGCGCGCATGGGTGGGGGTGGGTATGGCGCCATCTGGGGTCCCCTGCTTCGTTTGGTCAAGGTATAGAGGCCGTATACTATCCCGCCTATGACGAGTATGGTAAGCGGTATGGTAACTGCCGGTGTTCCGTAATCAGTTTCCCAGTCAATGGTAATGGTTTTGGGCCCGTCGATGGTTACTGTCCCTGAAGTTAAAACAGCTTTATTTTTACCTCCGAAAAAACCCATAATACCGGGCATGGCAATTTCGGTGGGCGTAACACTCCACTTCGCTATATCCCCCTCCTTATACCAGCCGCTTCCCTGCACATTCCCGTATTTGGATATGATATCGAGTTTGATAAATACATCGTAGGTGGCAATGTATGTGCCGGGAGCTGTGACGGCAAAATTAAGCGTTTGTGATCTTATTTTATCGCCGCCGGGACCCAGCCAGTACGCGAACCTGTATTGCGATTCGGAATCCTTGGGAGCGCCGTCCGGAGCTGAGACCGTAAGAGAACTGCCCTCACGGTACCAACCTGAACCGGACACGCTTACCAAACCCGCTGGATCGGAAACCAGATCAATACTATACTCAGGGTAATAGGTAAATCGTACCTGGGAAACGCCTTCCGAAATTGTTGCAGAGCTGGATTCGGCTTTATACCTGACATCGCTATTGGAAGGATCGCTAACGACTTGATCAACCGATACCGATACAGTGGCATCCGGATCCAGCCGCAGCCTGACGGATTCACCGCCCCGTAAAGTTGACTTGATAGCATTATCTACATACAAATTTGTTTGGCCCGCCGTCAGACTCTGGGAAATGCTCACTACTACCTCGTAAGTTCCTCTTTCAACCGATATGGAAAAAGATTGCTGGGCGGTCGTAGAAGAGCTGGTCGCAGTGATTGTAAACACATAGTTGCCGGCTGTTCCCCGGGCAGGAACACCTGATATGGTGCCGGTGCTTCCCAGTGTGAGCCCGGAGGGTAGTGCCCCGCTGGTAAGAGCATATGTAATGGTTCCTGTTCCTCCAGTAGCTACGACATTAGCAGAATAGACCTGGCCGACTATGCCGTTGGGCAGGCTGGTTGACGAAAAAGTAAGCGGTGGCGAAATGATAGTGATGATGTAAGTATTACTTGTAGTTCCGGTGGGATCGGTGACAGTTACGCTGAGAGGATATGTGCCTGCTGTAGTTGGAGTCCCGGTTAAAGTATTGCCCAAAGCCGTGAGACCTGGCGGAATACTGCCGGAAATAGACCATACGGGCGCGGTGCAGGTTGTGCCGTTGCATGTAGCTGAGAATATAAAACTGTAAGCCGTTCCTACGGTCCCGCTGGGTGGTGAGTTGGTAATAACCGGATTTGCTGCCTGAACATCGCCCGGGATAAAAAGAGTTATGCCTGCCGTTAATAGAACAAGTATTAGTAAAAAACGCAACAGGGAGATTTTCACCTTTTTGAGATCCATATTATTACGGAGGTATTCCTTATACGACAGCATAGTTGGCTTTATGTCTGTATTATAATGACTATTCATACGGTTGTCGATATCTCACTGCCGCAAATCTTTCTCCATGTCTTATGAAGGCCTATCAGAATTATATTAAAGAAATATTAGTAAAATATTAACCCGGTTGAACTAAAAGCCGTTTCCAGATTACAATGAATACAATTTTTTCGAAATGAAAGTGCGTTCTATAATTTAGATGTATTGATTAGGAGTAATGATCTTGAAAGACAGCGAAGACAAACTGCATGAAAATTATAAGAATTTGCCGTTCGGTGTTCTTATAGTTGACGATGCATGCAATATCAAATATATCAACGAGATTTTCAAGCGTATCCTTGGCTTGCCCAAAGGAAAAACTCTAATAAATTTGAATCTTTTTGAATTACCGAATCCAAAGGATACTGTGGTTCCTGATGCATTAAGACAATGCATGACGGAAAGAGAGTCTGCCGTATTAAGCTATCAGGCTACCCTGACAGGACAAAAAGAATCGAACTTCCAGATTTATCTGATTCCCCTGGTTAACAGCAGTAATGAAGTAACAGGTGCTCAGGCTTTTGCTCATGACATCAGCCATACCATAGAACTGAATAAAACACTCCCTGAAACTGCCACGTCACATATATCGGCCACTGATAATAACACCATAGAGGTTCAGCACTCAAAGCTGCAGGATGAGCTGGCACTGAGGGCATGGCTACTGGATGGAGCCACCGACACCATATATGTCCACGATACTGTTGGCAAGATGCTGTATATTAATGAAACGGCCTGTAAGATGCTCGGATTTACTAAAGAAGAAATAATCGGCGTCGATTCCCGGAAGCTGTTGCCTCCCCGGTATGCCAGGTTTTCCGACCAGCAAATTGCCTTTATTCTGGAGAACGGGGAAGCGAATTTTGAAACGGAGTATCTCAAAAAAGATGGAACATCTGTGCCCGTTGATGTGCACAGCGCGATGTTAACATTAGGCGATAAGCAAGTGATAATGGGAGTGGCGCGGGACATATCCGAACGCAAGATGGCAGAAGAAGCTTTGAAAAGGTCCGAGGAAAGATTCCGCACAGTACTGGAAGATATGGAAAACGGATATTTTGAGCTGGATCTCAAAGGTAACTATATTTTTGTTAACGATGCAATGTGCAAAATACTGGGGAGAAGCAGACCTGACATTGTCTCAGAACACTTCAATAGTTTCTCCGACAAATCAGACGAGCGTTTCACGGAAAACAGCGAAAATATTATGAACGACACTATCAATAAAGGAGTGACGATCTCCGGTACCAGCGGCACCATAATTAAAGGAGATGGCAGCAGAAGAACGATAGGTTTTTCCATTTCTCCGATGAGAAATGCCGCCGGACGCATAATTGGTATGAGGGGAATTACGCGTGATATAACGGACCGCATCAAGATAGAGCAGCAGTTGTTGATGGCGGGTAAACTGGCGTCAATGGGGGAACTCGCTGCCGGAGTTGCACACGAAATAAATAATCCGCTTACGGCAATAATGGGATATGCCGAATTACTTTTCAGCGACCAATCTTTACCCCCGGAGATAAAAGAAGATCTGGGTAAAATTTACAGTCAAAGCCAGCGCGCAGCCAAAATTGTGCAGAACTTACTCACTTTTGCCCGCGGCTACAAGATGGAGCATAAGCTTATTAATATCAACGAACTGTTAATTAAGACACTCGATTTACGTTCTTATAAGCACAGGGTGACCAACACCAATGTCAGTATAAACTATGATCCCGAAATACCTGAGATACTGGCCGACGAGAGTCAAATACAGCAGGTATTATTGAATCTCATCGTGAATGCTGAGCAGGCAGTAGCATTAAACAAGAGCGGTGGCAAGATAAATATTACTACCACCCATGAGAACAATATGGTGAAGATATCCGTAGCGGATAATGGCTCCGGCATACCCGAAAAATACATCGATAAAATATTCGACCCGTTCTTTACTACAAAAGATGTCGGACAGGGAACAGGTTTGGGATTAAGTGTGTGTCACGGTATTGTCAGTGAACATGAAGGTACAATATACGCGGAGAATCTTGAGGAGGGTGGCGCCATTTTCACCGTAGAATTACCTGCTACTGAAAAAACTCCCCAGGCAGCTATAGAATCCGCAGACCGCTCAAAGCTCGACAGGCGGAAACATATTTCCAGAAATCGAGTAATCGTTGTAGATGATGAGGAAATAATCAGAGACATTCTGACCAGAATTCTTACCGAACACGGTTATGATGTAGACACCGCTGCAAGCGGCGTGGAAGGGTTACATAAGATCGAACAAGAAAAGTATGATATATACCTCCTGGATTTGAAGATGCCCGGAATCGACGGCCAGGAATTGTATGAAAAGATATTGGCAATTGGTCCGGCTGATTTGGTCAGACGGGTAATTTTTATCACCGGGGATACTATTACTAAGTCAACTATGGAATTTTTAGAATCTACGGGGAGGATTTATTTTAATAAGCCTCTTGAATTTACCAAGTTGATAAACTCCATGCAAGAGATACTTTCGAGTAAAGAAACCAATTAGTATATTTCTTTATTGCTGCCTGGATCACTTAATTTTGAGAGGGAGCCCGGCAGCCATAAAATATACTTCATCCGCATGCTGTGCTAAACGCTGATTTACACGCCCTAAAATATCACGATAAATACGCCCCATCCGATTGTCTGGAACCAACCCCAAGCCGACTTCATTGGAAACAAGGATACATGATGATTTATCGGTACCCATGAATTCAAGAAGACCGTCAATTTCTATAGCGACTTCCGAATCAACATCCTTATTTGCATCTTGTTTGCTCATAACATTGGCGATTAAAATGGTAATACAATCAATCACAATTACATCGTAATGTTTCTCCAGGCCGGCAAGTATCCGCCCGACTCCGGAAGGAGCTTCCAGAGTATCCCAGCCAGGTGGACGTGAGAGTTTGTGTTCATCGATACGGGATTTCATTTCTTCATCGAGAGCCTCAGCGGTAGCACAGAACAACACCTTGCCTCCGATTTGAGCGGCCGTGTTTTGAGCCAGAGCGCTTTTACCGCTTCTGGCGCCTCCCAGGATGAGAATATTTTTTTTAAATACGCCTGTCATTACCGTTAATAAACATATTTCATATCGGCAAATGGAAATCGGGAATTTGGAGGTGACTTCTGGTAAGAATAATAATTAGAATCAGGCTGAGTACCTCGCCTATTTCATTAATGGCTCCGTAGCAATCACCGGTCAATCCGCCAAAGTGACGGTTGAGAAACGCGCCGAAACCGAACATTAATAAAAATAATACGGCACAGAGGATCAAACCCTTCAGTATTCCAACAAGAACCATTGCCACAACTAAAGCCGTCACTGTGGCAATGGTCAATTCTCTCCATGTGGCTAGCTTTTTAGCGGAAAAACCCATACCTTCCGGTTTGGCCGAAGGAAAAATCACTATTGAACTTGCCATCGTCCAGCGGCTGAGGACCGGCATAACCAGTAACGTAGAACTGCTTATGATGAAATTAAGGCTTACGTATTTTGTCAGCAGGAGCAGGCAGGCGCCGACTATTCCAAATGTGCCAACACGTTTGTCGCTCATTATCGCCAGTCTTTCTTCGCGTGTTTTCCCCGCTGCCATCGCATCACAGGTATCTACCAGACCGTCAATATGGTGGGCTCCAGTAAGAATTGCTAATGCTGCTATCAGCAAGATGCTGATGACAGGAGAAGGAAGGATAAAAAGCAGCAAGTAATTTAATACGGCCAGGATAGACCCCAGAAGCAGACCGATCAACGGGAAATAGGCGAGCGCTTTACCAAGGTTAGCTTCATATTTGTCCTTTAAATACGGGACCGGGATGATGGTTAGGAAACGTAGAGCCCTGATAATGTCCATTTATTGTCGCTCACATGTTGTTGAGGTTATATCGGTGACATTTGCCGATTCGAAGGTAGCCATTTGCGTGAGAATGTTGGCTGCAGACTCAACCAGAAAAATGCCCAGCGCGGATCCCGTGCCTTCGCCAAGACGCATATTCAGGTTCAGCAAGGGTTTCAAACCCATAGAATTCAGGCAGATGCTGTGCCCGTTTTCGGCAGAAAGATGTGATGCGATCAAATAGTCCGTGGCTGCAGGGCATATCCTGGTAGCTATAAGAGCTGCTGCTCCGGAGATGAAACCATCGATGACTACCGGAATTCTGTGCGCTGCTCCGGCTAGCATCAGACCGGCCAGTCCGCCGATTTCAAAGCCGCCAACCTTTGCAAGTACATCGATAGCATCGCCGGGATCCGGCTGATTCACCTGCAGGGCTTTTTGAATAACTCTGATTTTAAGGGCCAGTTGTTGATCGTCAATACCTGTGCCCCTGCCTGTTACTTTAGAGACAGGTTCTCCGGTCAGGGTAGCAATAATGGCACTTGCAGCAGTGGTGTTGCCTATTCCCATGTCGCCTGTGCCGATAATATCCAGCCCTCTCTCAATCTCAGCCTCAACGATTTCGATACCGGTCTCCAGACAAGCCAGGACCTGCTGTGTGGTCATCGCAGGCCCAAGACACATGTTTTGTGTGCCGAAATCGATCATCCTGCAGATCAATCCTGGGGTGTGAGGGAAGCCTCCAATGACACCCATATCTACAATGACCAGACGCGCATCAATCTGTCGCGCCAGCACGTCAATAGCGGCGCCGCCATTCAGAAAATTCAAGACCATCTGTCTGGTTACCTCTTGGGGATAAAGACTTATTCCCTCACTGACCACGCCATGATCAGCCGCCATGGTTATGATCACTTTGTGATGAATCGCTGGAAAAGGACTAGCCTGGATGCCTGCGAGTTTGATTGATATGTCTTCAAGTAAGCCCAGGCTGCCCCGTGGCTTGGTTAGCATAGCCTGTCTCTGACAGGCTTTTTCCACAGCTCCTGAATCCAGAGGACGAATTCTTTTAACGGTTTGTTCGAGTATATTCATGGTTTAAAATATTGATTCAATATTCAATTCCTTTGCGCTGCTGTATACCTTCCGCAAACGGATGCTTGATCATCAGCATCTCTGTAACAAGGTCTGCCTGCTTGATCACTTCGGCCGGCGCCTTTCTGCCCGTCATGATGAGTTCGACGTGGCCGGGTTTGATTTTCATCAGTTCAAGGATTTGTTCCTGACTGATAAATCCCCGCCAGTGTGCGATGAAAATTTCATCGAGGATTATCACATCATAATCGCCGCTCACTATTGCTTTGCGTGCAAGTTCCAGTGTCTGGGTAGCTTCAGACAGAAGTTGAGCATCTGGTTTCTGGAAGATATCGCCCTGTCCAACCTGGATTATCTTGAATGAATTAGATTTGTCGTTAAAATAATGTTCTCCACCGGGTTGCCCTTTTAAGAACTGAAAAATAATCACCTTCATGCCGTGACCGGCGGCCCTGAGCGCTAATCCAAGCGCTGCGGTTGTTTTACCCTTCCCGTCCCCTGTATAAACCTGAACCAGGCCTTTAAGTTCCTTATCCTGCATCGGCGCCTCCAAAAGTTATGTTATAGATACTTTTCATGTCAAGGTTGCTTCTAAATATATCAGCCAGGATATCGTAGTCAGAGTCTTTATTGATGTGGACCGCTCCGGAATATATTATTCCCCTCAGCATACCGAGGTTCTTTAAAAAGCTATTGGTGAAATCGGCATTGTGAAATATTCCGTGTATGTACGTGCCGAAAACAAGCCCGTTTTTACTGATTGTACCCTCATTATGGGAGGAGTTACCATCCGGTAACGAAGTGATATTAAATACCGGCGAACATTCCGGATTCAAAGGTTTGCCGTTATGTATTTCGTAACCCTTTATCACCATATCTTTCATCCCGCTAAAAAGACCTGTATCGGTCATTATCCTTGCCTGTATCTGTCTGGTAGTTTTATCTTCCGTGAAGGTGGTTTCCATGTCAAATAACTGCAGGCCTTCTAGCTCTTCAACATCCGACTCAATACCCTGGGGATCAAGGATGCGTTTACCCAGCATCTGATATCCTCCGCAGATACCTATCAAAGGTATGCCTGCTTTAACCTTCATCAAGATGGCATCAGCCAATTTACTTTTATGCAAATAGATTAGATCGGAGATGGTAGTTTTAGTCCCGGGTAAAATGATTATGTCCGGATTACCCAGTTCGCTGGCATGTGATACATACTTTAAATTGCAGTGTGTTTCAAGAAGATCAAAATCATCATAGTTGGAGATATGCGGCAAACGTATAACTGCTATATTCAGATTTCCATTCCTGCAAGGTGTTATCCGCTCGTCAAGGTAGACAGAATCTTCCTGAGCGATGTTAACCTGCTTTATATAAGGAATGACGCCCAGCACGGGTTTAGCATATCGGTCGGCCAGGAATTCCAGACCGGGTTCGAGTAAATCTATATTACCCCGGAATTTATTGATAATAAAGCCTCTGATAAGATCACGTTCCTTCTTATTTAGCAACTGCATGGTTCCAACTAGTGAGGCGAATACACCGCCCCGGTCGATATCGCCGACGAGGAGCACCGGTGAATTAACCAGCCGGGCTATGCGCATATTAACGATTTCACGGCTTTTCAGATTGATCTCAGCGGGACTTCCGGCGCCTTCAATGACTATCACTTCATATTCGGCCCGCAATTTTTCCAGTGATCCGGCGACAACCTTTAAGAATGTGGACGATAGGTTGTAGTAATGAGCTGCATCCAGCGTACTGACGGGTTTACCCGATACAATGACCTGTGATGTAGCATCTGCCTGAGGTTTTAGTAAAATCGGATTCATATGAATCGAAGGTTCAATGCCGGCTGCCTCGGCCTGAACAGCCTGCGCCCGGCCGATTTCGCCACCCTCTTTGGCGACATAAGAGTTCAGCGCCATATTCTGTGCCTTAAAAGGCGCCACCTTGTAACCATCCTGCTTGAATATACGGCAAAGCGCGGTGGCGAGAATGCTTTTCCCCACGGATGAAGCTGTGCCCTGGATCATAATGGTTTTAGCTGTCATGTTTACATGCCGGCATTGTTCTTATTTTTTTTATAGCTTTGATCAGTTCACGGCAATCTTCGATCGCACGCGGCGCTATCCTGACGTATTGGCGCAATCCGAAGGACGTACAATCGCGGACTGCAAAGCCTTCCCTCAGCAGCGTTTCGCGGAATTTCGCGGCATTACCGACTTTAACCAAAAAGTAATTTGTCTGCGAAGGGATTACGTTTAAACCCATTGCGGAAAGCTCATCTACAAGGTATTGTTTTGCCTCAAATATGCCGGCAGTTGATTCAGCCAGATATTCGTCACACATCAAGGCAGCAATGCCGGCTTGCTGAGCCGCGGAATTAACATTCCACGGTGGGCGGGATTTCTTTAAATTATTGATTATTTCGCTTGAAGCTAATCCATAACCCAGCCTTAAACCGGCAAGAGCAAAATCCTTTGTCATAGAGCGGCACAGGAGCACATTCGGCATATCGATCAGTTTCAAAGCATTATCGCTATTCCTGGTGAAGGCTATATAAGCTTCATCCAGTATTATCAGGGTCTGGTTAAAGATAGAAGCAATCCTCTGAACTTTTTCAATGGGCAGATATTGACCGGTTGGATTGTTCGGATTGCAGATAAACATTGCCTTCGGCCTGTGAAGCTCCGCAGATTTAATCAACGCATCCACATTTATTAGAAAGTTATTATCCTCGTTTAGCTGATAGTAAACGACACCGGTATTAAACTGACGGCAGGCCAGTTCGTAGTCTCCATATGTGGGCTGAAGTATCAACGATTTATCCTGCCTGCTGAGATAGGCAATAATGGCCAGCCTTATCAGCTCCGTTGATCCGTTACATACAATAATATTACCGGTTGATACGCATAATTTCCCTGAAAGAGCTTCCACCAGGTCGTAAGAGTCAGAATCGGGATATAATTCAGCGGGCAATTCATTCAGTGAGGCGCGTATGTTTTCAGGCAGTCCGAAAGGATTACAACTAATGCTGAAATCACGCATGTTGTCGGGATTTAGGCCCCTCTCTATCAATTCCCGACTATTTACTCCGCCGTGTATACAGGGCGTGAGGCCGATAATATGAGGATTAGGTTGCAACAAGGCAAATCACCTCTTTGGTTACGATTAAGACAGTCCAAATGGAGGCTGTCAGCAACAACACTTCTTGTGATTCACTGATCAGGGCGCATGTAAGTTCCCTGCTGTTGTGCCCTAACCGGTAGTGTTCAGGTTTCTCAAGCTGAATCCCCAGTGAACCTGCCATTGCACTCATGGTCCATCCCGCAT
This sequence comes from Dehalococcoidia bacterium, assembly GCA_028716085.1. GTDB lineage: Bacteria > Chloroflexota > Dehalococcoidia > GIF9 > UBA5629 > JAQUQM01. The sequence continues at coordinate 22,849 of JAQUQM010000002.1, forward strand.
TGGGGCTTTCTGTTGCCGTGTGATACTGCTGCGTGGTTTGCCAGGCATTTTTTATATTCTTTCTTATGATTCCGGAAGCGACAATGATAAGCAGGGCGCTAATACGGGCGGGTATAAAATTCGCCAGATCGTCTACGCGTGCAGAGAACTTACCGATGTATTCCCATTGGCCGTGATAGCCGATCATGGAATCGAAGGTATTGATAATTCTATATACGAGCGCACCGGGCAGGCCGAAGATGGCGAAATAAAAAAGCGGAGCTACAAAGCTGTCACAGGTATTCTCGGCACAGGACTCTATCGAAGCGGAGATGACCTGACGGCTGTCAAGGGTTGCAGTATTGCGGCTGACCAATGCCCGGACTGTTGTTCGGGCACTGTCAATGTCTCCTTCTGCAATATGAGTTTTTACTGCGTTTACCGATTGCCACAGGCCGCGTACGGAGAATGTCGCTTTAAGTACGTATGCTGAAAGCAGGATATAGAGAAGGGCATTAAAAGAGTGGAGATAGAGAAGCAGACAATATAGCGGTACCGTTATCACCACTGAGGTTGCCAGCACGATGATTATGCCGAAAATAAACTGTGATACTATGCCCTTTTGAGGGGAGAATTTAAGCTGCAGTGAGATGAGTTTACCCAACCATGCCACCGGGTGCAGGCTATTTTTAACTTCGCCCAAAACGGCATCTAACAGCAGCGAAAGCAGTAATATTGCTAAATTATCCATGGTCTGTTATTTGTGTTTTCTCTCCGGAACGGCGGTTATGTAAGTAACGGGAAGGCTGTTTACGGGATGTGGATAGACCTGTACATGGGCATCGAAAACCTTTTCAATTGAAGAAGAGTTGATTATGTCCGAGGGAGTACCTTGCTTATAAATCAGTCCATCCCTGAGCATGATCAGCCGGTGGCAAAATTGACACGCTAGATTTAAATCGTGCAAAGCGGTGACAACCGTCAGGTTGCTGTCAGTGCATAGTTTATGCAGGACACTAAAAGTTTCCACCTGATAATTGATATCGAGATTGGCCGTAGGCTCATCCAGCAGCAAAATCTCAGCTTCCTGCGCCAGTGCGCGTGCTATGATCAGCCGTTGTTTTTCCCCCCCTGAAATTTCATTAATCCTGCGCTGCACGAGGTGTACTGTCCGTGTAACCTTCATGGCCTGAAGAGCTATACGAAAATCCTTTTCACTTTCGTGTCCTAATAAACCCAAGTGGGGAGTGCGTCCCATGAGCACGATTTCCAGAGCGGTGAACAGGTCGGGAAGGACTGCATTTTGCGGGACGAGTGCTATCTTTTTGGCTATTGTGCGGTGTTCGATCCGGGTAATATCGGTGGAATTAAACAGTACTTCGCCTTTAAGAGCCTTTAGCAATCCCGACAGTCCCTTGAGCAAAGTTGTTTTCCCCGATCCGTTAGGGCCGATGATTCCCAGTAACTCGCCCGGCCTCGATTTCAGACTAATGGATTTAAGTGTAATATTGCCGCCGTAGCCGAAAGTAGCTTCATTTGCAATCAGTATTGCCATACTAAAACACCGCCTTTTTCCTGGTGCGCAGAACATAGAGAAAAAACGGTACGCCGATGATGGCAGTAATGATGCCAACCGGTATCTCGGACGGCGCCATCATTGTCCTCGAAATTGTATCTGCCGATATTAAAAAGATAGCTCCGGTCAGGGCAGATAAGGGGAGAAGAAGCCTGTAGTCCGGTCCAAAGAGTATACGTACCAGGTGAGGGACGATGATACCGATAAAACCGATAATTCCACAGAAACATACGGCAGCGGCGGTAGCAACTGTAGCTGCGCATAGAATAATTAGCTTCACCTTTTCCGTGTTTATGCCGAGCTGTCGTGCCTGGTCGTCATCCAATTGCATGACATTGAGCGGTCGGGCATAAAGACAGATAATGACGATGCCCAGCAATATATAAGGTGTCATGATGGATACCTGCCACCAATCAGCTAAAGAAAACGTACCGAGCAGCCAGAAAATGATTCCATGAGCTCTATCTCCGGATATGATAATGAGATAGGAGGTTATAGCTGCCAGGAAAGCTCCGATAGCTACTCCTGCAAGGATTAAGGTGGTCATGGGAAGGGTAGTCCCCACACGTGCAATGGAATACACTGCAAATACGCACAGAACAGCCCCGCTAAAGGATAGGATAGGTATAAGAGCTACAGGTATGTTGTACGGAAGTATAAAACCTACAACTGCTCCCAGTGCTGCTCCCTGTGATATCCCGGTCAGGTAAGGATCAGCCAGCGGATTACGAAACATACCCTGGTATGCGGCTCCTGCGGTACTTAGCGCTGCTCCCACCAGGCCGGCCATAATTATCCGCGGGAGACGGACATGAAATACGATAGTCGAAATGCTGGCGGAATCGACATTGTCACTACTAATGAAGGGAAGAAGCAAATTTAAAATAGATTGAAATGGAATATGAGTGCTGCCGAAAGCTGAGGAAATGAGAACGACACCGACAAGTGCAAAGCTAAAGCCTGCTATGGCAATCAAGCCTTTATGAAAGCGTAGTCGATACTGCCTCAACTCTTTTGCCGGAATGCTTTGGTTGGCTATTTTAAGTTCCATAATTCAGATACATTGTTACCGGTCACACGGCAAATAATTATTTATCTGTATTGGATGTCTCCGGATATATAAAATTAGACAGTTGTTCCAGGCCTTGGACTGCCCTGGGGCCAAACCGGTAAACGAGATCGCCGTCCACTTGATATACACATTTATTTTTAATGGCACTGGTGTTTTTCAGACGTGCATCAGTATTTAAATAATCCCACAAGGGATTTTCCGGTTTACCCATGCTTACGGGCGCAATTATTACCTGGGGATCCCTGGCTAGAATTGTTTCAAGGCTGATCGCACCATGTCCCGCGATATCCTGTGCAATATTGGTACCTCCGCTGGTGCGGATCATATCGTCAATAAGTGTGCCATTTCCGGCAGCCATCAATGGGTCATGCCATATCAGCAGTAAAACCCGTCTGCGTTGTTCAACAGGAATGACCTTACTTTTGTTTGAGACAGCATCAACTCTGTTTTGAAGAGCATTGTTCAACTCAGTAGCCTGGTCTTTGTTACCGGTCAATTCCCCAACCAGCATTATGTCTTTCAATATGGCGCTTAACGTTTTTGGATTCAAAGTAAGTACGTTAAAACCAATTTTCTCCAATGCCGGTGTAACACTCTTGCTGTGGATTTCTGCGGCCAGTATCAAGTCAGGTTGAAGTGCAATAGTTTTTTCGATATCAATAGTGCTGAAACCGCCTACATGTATTTTGCTGTCAGCCTCGGGCGGGTAATTGCAGTAATCCGTCACGCCTAAAAGACTATCCTGCAGTTTGAGGGCGTATACAATTTCTGTATTGCTCGGGGCTAAGGAAACGATTTTTTTCGGAGTGGAGGCCGTTCTCACCGGTGTATCTATATCATCATATTGTAATACCGGTTCATTTTTGATACCGCACGATAGGAAAATAACCGATAATACCACCAATATCAGTGTGCATGGAATGATCCCTGATCTTCTCATCAACATAATCACCCTGTCAGTTTGATTAAATAAAAAAACCCTGCTCCTGCGAGCAGGGGGATTATTTTTAAATAATAAACCCCACCCCCTTACTCCGCGGAGGTAGCTTGTTAAGCGAGGTGGCGTTCTGACTTTAACAGCAGGCGGGACTGTACCGGGCTTTCACCGGTTTGCCTTCCTATTAAGCTCGGGGTCGCCCCTGAGCGCCTCGCCAACAATATTTAATTTGGCTAAAGAATATACCCGATGATAAACGGATGTCAATAGGCATATGAAGTTGGAGATTGTAGTTAAAAACCTTGCTATAATAGGAAAACCGAGGTTATAATCTATCATAATACTAATACTATGAATCAAAAACGGATACCACTCTGGCTGGTTGTAGGTATTATCCTCTTTATCATCGTCCTGATAGCTCTATGGCTCCGCATTGCCCTTCCGTATAAGCAGGTATTTGTCGGTGAGTGGGTGAAGATGACGGGTATAGATGCCTATTATTACATGCGGCTGGTGGATAACCTGGTACGACATTTTCCGAACCTGACACAATTCGATCCGTATTATCAATATCCCGGAGGCGTCACTACAGGAGGCGCGCCCAATTTCTTTGCCTATTTTATGGCCGCAATCATTTGGTTGCTGGGGCTCGGCTCACCTGACCAGCATATAGTCGATGTAATCGCGGTATACATACCACCACTCATGGCAGCGCTGACTATTATTCTTGTGTTTTTTATTGGTAAAACCATTGCCGGCAAATGGATGGGTTTATTGGCCGCCGGTCTGCTGGCAATAATGCCCGGTGAATTTCTAAATCGATCCATGCTTGGTTATACGGACCATCATATAGCCGAAGTCCTTTTTTCAACGATATTCATGCTGTTTGTGTTTCTGTCTTTAAAGAGTGGGGAGGGAGCTAGTTTTGACGCCATAAAACTGAAACAATGGAAGCTGCTGAACAAACCAATCATATATGGAGCACTGGCAGGTTTCGGATTGGCTCTGTACACGCTGACATGGGCCGGCGCGTTATTATTCGTACTTGTAGTACTTGTATTTTTAATAATTCAAGTAATAGTTGACCATTTGAGGGGGCGAAAAAGCGATTATATAGCATTAGCACTAGGGCCGGCTTTCATAGTTGCAATATTAGGATATATACCATGGGCCAGGGATCTGCGGACAATGTTATCGCTGGTCATGGGGTTGGCAGTGACAGTAGTACTGGTGGTACTGTCCGATTATATGCTTAACCGTGGTTACCGACGTTTCTATTACCCTGTAGCCGTTTTTGCCATGGGTGTAACAGGTGCCCTGGCTTTATATTTGGTCTACCCTGAATTATTGATTTCAACGACGTACCAGATCGCAAGCCTTTTATTCACCTGGGGTACGAGCACGACGGTAATGGAGATGCAACCGCTCTTGATGTATCAGGGCGATTTATCTTTTGTTGTGGCGTTTGGTAATTATACGACTGCGTTTATATTTTGTTTTGCAGGTTTGGGATTATTAATTTATCAGGCCTTGAGGCGAGATAATCCTGACAGAATTCTCCTGATTATATGGAGTGTAATTGTGCTTTTGTCCACACTGTCGATGAGGAGATTCGCATATTACTTTGCAGTCAATGTAGCATTGCTTACGGGATATCTGACCTGGATGGTGTTGCAGTTCGCTATGACCAGAAAAGAAGAAGCTAAGCCTGCAGCTTTGCCGGTCAAACCAACTGCGAAAAATAGAAAAAAGATAGTAACAAAGCCGCCACCTTCTTCGTCGAAAAAGCCCTTGATTGTAGCGTTACTTATTTTATTGATTTTACTGCTTGTATACTACCCTAATTTCGGGCCGTTGCCGGACGGGCAGAGACCCTCTATCGATCTGGCTTCCCGGCCTTTATTTGCACCATCCAATGCATGGTGTGAATCCCTTGATTGGTTGCGCAGTAATTCTCCGGATCCTTTGAGTAGTGCAGATGCATACTATGCATATTATCGGACAGGTACGGAATCACAGAATTTCAGCTACACAAAGACCGAGTACGGAGTGTTGAACTGGTGGGACTACGGCTACTGGGTTACGCGAATCGGGCGCAGGTTACCTGCATCGAACCCGGGAACAGGTGAATACGGTGAAGCGCGATATTATACTGCTCAGGATGAGTTCAATGCGGGCAGAGCAATCAACAACTATGGCACACGTTACGTGATTGTAGATTATGAAATCGCATCTTACAACAGTAAATTTCATGCGCTGGCTTCATTGAGTGGAGAGAATTATTCCCGATATTTCGATCTCTTTGTCCAGAAACAGGGTACAAATTATCAGCCTGTTGTTCTCTTCTTCCCCGAGTACTACAGGAGTATGGTTGTCAGATTATATAACTTCGATGGCAAAGCTGTGATTCCGCAAACCGTCACGGTAATTAATACTGCAGATAGGGTGGGGCCTCAGGGCAAAATTTACAAAGAGATAATGGACATCAAGGAATTCGCTACATTTACTGAGGCACAGGAGTTTATCAATAGCAAGAAATCGGATGATTATTTGATTGTTAGTGACGATCCTTTAAAAAGCCCTGTACCGCTTGCAGAATTAACGCAATATTCACTTCAATATAGCTCCAGTCAAAAGAATAGTTATTTATTCAAACCTATCTCAGATATTAAAATATTCGAATATCGTAAATTAGCCATACCGATCACTGGAGATTGGGATGGTAGAGGCATAACCAAACTGGGTGAGTGGCAACCTGATGAGAGCTGTTTCCTTCTTGATGTCGACGGGGACGGTATTTGGAATCCTGATAAAGGTGATGCAAAGCTTGGCCCCTTCGGTTTTTCTACCGATATTCCACTAATTGGTGATTGGACCGGGGATGGAAAAGATAAGATAGGTGTGTGGAGGCCTTCTGAACTATGTTTTTATCTGGATAGCAACGGTGACGGTGTATGGAATCCCGAAAAGGGAGATAGAAAATTAGGGCCTTACGGATTGTCGTTTAATAACACACCCGTAGTTGGTGATTGGAATGGCGATGGAAAAGATGAAATTGGTGTATGGGGGAATTCAAGGATTGCGAATAAAATGACGTTCTATCTGAACATAGCGGGTGATGGAAACTGGAATTCAGAGAACGGGAATTTGATCATAGATCCCTTTGGCAAAAAGGGGAATGTTCCTGTGATAGGCGATTGGAATAATGACGGAAAAGATGAAATAGGTGTCTGGGACCCTGTCAGCCGGGACTTCTATCTAGACGCAATGGGCAAAGGGGTATGGGATGAAAGCAAGGGGGTCACCAAAATCGGTCCTTTTGGAGAAACCACCTTTACGCCTTTGAGCGGGCGCTGGAACGATAAGAACGGGACAAAATTGGGCATGTGGGATCCACAAACGGGCGGTTATTACCTGGATGTATCGGGTGAGCGCACATGGGGCGACAATTCATCCATCATTAAATTGAATCCGTTTACGCGGACAAATCAGAATAGCTCGCCTTAGTAACCATTATGAAACAAAAAAGAACAAAGTCGTGGCTGATTGCAGGCGCTATCCTCTTTGCGATCATCCTAATTACATTGTGGCTCAGGATTGTACTTCCATATCCGCAGGTATTTGTCGATAATTGGGTAAAACTTACGGGCGTGGATGCATATTATTATATGCGGCTGGTGGATAATCTGGTGCGCCATTTTCCCAATCTGACACAGTTCGATCCGTATTTTCAGTATCCCGGAGGGTGGGATCCAGGCGCCGCCCCAAATTTCTTTGCGTATTTTATGGGCGCCATTATTTGGATGCTGGGATTAGGAACGACGGATCAACACACTGTAGATGTGATTGCGGTATACATACCGCCGGTATTGGCTGCGCTGACAGTGATTGCAGTATTTTTTATTGGCAAGACGATCGGTGGCAAGTGGATGGGATTATTGGCAGCCGGCCTACTGGCTATCATACCAGGCGAGTTTCTCAACCGTTCCCTGCTGGGCAATACCGATCATCATGTTGCCGAGGTGCTATTCTCATCAGTCGCAATGATGTTCGTTTTTATGTTTATTCACAGCAGTGAAAGGAAAAGCTTTGCCGGGTTGAGAGAAGAAGGATCATGGAAAGAAACCAAGCTTTTGTTGTATGGGATTCTGGGTGGAGTATTCCTTGGCACCTACCTTCTCACATGGGCAGGGGCATTATTATTCGTATTGATATTTTTCGTATTTATCGTGGTACAGGCTGTAATAGAACACATGTGCGGCAGATCCAACGATTACCTGGGGTTACTTGGATTATGTATATTTGGGACGGCATTTGTAGTATATCTGCCCTGGGCAAGAAGTACTTATGTTACGTTATCCTTGATGATAGCAATATTTACATCAATATTGCTGGTTATTGTATCTCGCAGCATGCTTAAACTCCGCGTGAAAAGCCTTTATTATCCAGTCGTTATTATCAGCCTGGGAATTATTGGCTGCCTCGGTATTTATCTTGTTAATGACAAACTGCTGATCCAATTGATTTCGCGTGTTTTCAGTATATTCATCTGGAGTACAGATACTACTGTTTTTGAGATGCAACCGCTGTTGTGGTACGGCAAGGAATTCACTTTTTCTGTTGTAATGCAGAATTATGCTACCGGTTTTATCCTGAGTATGTTGGCTCTGGTAATCTTGATATACCGTGTCATAAAAAATAACAGAGTTGTTGATGTGCTGCTTGCCGTCTGGAGCGTGATTATTCTACTGGCGGCGCTCAGCATGAAAAGGTTTGCCTATTATTTCGACCTTAATGTAGCTTTGTTGACAGGTTACCTGTCGTGGATTGTATTAAGCCTGGTTCTAACCGGAAAAGTTCTGCCTGATAAAGATGAGCAAAAAGAAAAACAAGATATTGGCACCCTAGGGAAAAAGGCCATAAAACAGAAATCAACACATAAATTCAGTAAAACATATATGTATGTGGCATTACTGATGATATTTCTCATTGTTTACTATCCTGACATCGGCCCTTTACCGGGTGGAAGGAAACCGGCGATTGATGTTGCCAGCAAACCTGCGTTCTTACCTGCCGATTCATGGTGTGAATCCCTGGACTGGCTTAGATTGAATACGCCGGAACCACTTGGAGACGCAGATGACTACTACGGCTTATATCAAGCGCCTCATGAATCCGGGGGATTCAGTTATCCTTCAACGGCATACGGTGTGCTGTCCTGGTGGGACTACGGGTATCTGATTACAAGGATAGGGAGGAGAATACCGCATTCGAATCCCGGTATAGGAACCTATGGCGAAGCGAACTATTTTATTGCCCAGGATCAAGAATCGTCCGGCAAGCTCATGCATGATTGGGGTATTAAATACGTTGTCATAAGCTATGATATGACATCGTTTAAAGAGAAATTCTACGCCATGGCGCTTTACGGTGGTCATGAACGAGAGGATTACTATGATTTTTATCTGAAGAAAACAGATGGCGGTTATGATGCAGTATTATTCTTTTATCCCGATTATTACCGCACTATGGCAGTAAGATTATTTAACTTTAATGGAGAAGAAGTGGTCCCCGCAGCTACTATGGTTGTGGATTATTCTATCGGGACGGATAAATCTGGAAAAAGATATAAAGTCATTAATGAGATTAAAAAGTTCGATTATTATTCCGAAGCTATGGATTTTATCGAACAGCACCAGGGCAATTACCGGATAATTGGAACAGACCCGGGCAACAGCCCTGTCCCGCTTGAAAAACTGAGTCATTATGAATTGGTCTACGGCTCCAGTCAACAAGCAGAAGTCGGCACGGTTACCACGGCCGGGATAAAGATTTTTGAGTATACAGAATAAAGAGGCCTCCAATTTTATGAAATCGGCAATAATCGCGATGACATTATATCAAACACAGGGGGCGGATCGTCTAACATGGCAGCAAGCTGAAGCGTTATCTCGAAAAGGCGATGAAGTATCAATTTTCACTTTTTCTACTAGATTTAATCAGTTGCAGAATATAAAACTTATTAAGATGGGCATGCCCGCAGGATTTTATAGTGAAAAAATCTTTCGCATTTGCCTCCCTGTTAATTTCATTAAGGCTTATCAATGGGTACCGAGATTAAAGGGCTTCGATATTGTTTATGCTCATGGATATCCCGCCAGCTGGTTTGCATACCTGTCCAAAATATTCTTCGGTGTTAAATACATTCATTATTTTTATCATATCAATACACCGGGATTTTTCCCCGGCCTTTTCCCCAGGATTTATACAACAATTCAGCTTTTTTTCGAAAAAATAACTCTCAGTAAAGCTGATGGCGCAATCACAATCAGTGAATTTGCACAGCAGCAACTAACAAAATTTGCCAAGTTGGAGAGTAAAGTAATATATCCTCAAATAGATTGCATCAGGTTCCAACCTGATATAGACAGAAGAAAAATCAGGGATAGATATGATATAGGAGATGCCCCGCTGGTTCTGTTTGTCGGCGGCATATCACCACAAAAGTGCATTCATTTGCTGATCAATGCTTTTAAAATCTTAAAAATAGATATTCCGAATGCAAGGCTATTAATAGTCGGCAAGTTCCTCTTTGACAGTTATACTGACTTGTTGAAGCAGATGTCTGATGATTCAGTTGTATTTTCGGGAGAATTGGCTGATGAGGATATACCATACTGCTATGCGGCCTGTGATGTTTATGTATCGGCAAGTAGATGGGAGGGTTTCAATCTCCCGCTTGCGGAAGCACAGGCTTGCGGAAGGCCGGTTGTAGCCTTTAATATAGGGCCACATCCTGAAGTTATGATCGATGAAGTCACAGGATTTTTAGTCCCTGAGCTCGATTTACCAGCTATGGCTGAAAAAATTGAACTGCTGCTATGTGATGAAAAGCTGAAAAATGCTATGGGGAAAGCTGCTCGGGGGTTTATTACAGAGAAATATTCTGAAAACCAATATCTCAATATTGAATTCTGATTATTAGAAATAGTATCATGCCCAATATCACGGTCCCAAATCGATAGGATACTGGCAGTGCAAGCTGCTCTTAAAGTCCTGTTTCACTTTGGCATACTGATGTGCGGCAATTTGATTTTGTTATAATTATACGCCGTATAGTTTATCCTGACGTTTGAAGATTAAGGTTTACGAAGATATTTGTATGCTGCAAAAACTTGCACCGAAGAGTAAAGGTTCCTTACCCGCCGGTATACTCAGGATTGTGATCAAACCCTTTATTGGAACAGGAATAGGTAGATTTTCCCTTGTAAATAAGATATATCAGTTCTTCGCCAAGGTTTTTATCATTCCACAGGAAAACCAGCTTGTTACTATTAACGGATACAAGATGTATATCAATTTAGATCGTGAAAAAGGGCTTGACGGCATCTCCCAGGAACTTATATTTCACGGTACATATGAGAAATATGCAACGTCTTTGTTCCAGCAGTATGTTAAAAGGGGTATGACTGTGATCACTATAGGGGCAAATATCGGATATTTCGTGCTGCTGTTCTCATCATTGGTGGGGAAGGATGGCAAGGTATTTGCGTTCGAGCCGGCACCTCAGAACTTCAACTTACTAGTTCGAAATATTGAACTGAACGGATATGATAACATCGTTGCACTGCAGAAGGCAGTTTCCGATAGGTCAGGAGCAGGGATATTGTATATAGATAAATCTGATCCGGCGGGGCACAGTCTTTTTCAGGAAGCTACAAACCAGGTAACCGGCGGTAAAGCGGAAACACTTTCTGTTGACATGGTAAGCCTCGACGAATATTTTAAGAATAATAATATCAGTGCAGATATTATTCAGATGGATATACAAGGTGCAGAACCTCTTGCTGTCAAGGGAATGGAGAATTTAATCTCCAGTAGTAAGGAAGTGAAGATTTTTACCGAATTCTGGCCGTTTGGATTGGAAAAGAGTGGATTTTCAGCGGAGCAATATTGGACTCAATTGAATCAATTGGGTTTTAAATATATTTATCTCATTAATGAACGACACCAAAACCTAGAACCGACGAGCTTAGTGGAAGCAGTTAAACTTTGCAGGGGAAATGTAATTACACCTCCCAGCGCAGTCAATTTGTTATGTACTGCGACTCCACTGGATTGTATTTAATTTGTGAATATTGCTACGATGATAAACATAGTGTTAGTTATGTCTTAACGATTCTTAATATAAAACAGGTGGAAAGTTACAGGATGATTTCGTCATGAAAACGCAAGGTTCGTTTCCCTTTCGGATATTTAAAAGCGCTGTTAAGCCGTTTATCGGGACAGGGATAGGGAGGTTCCGCCCTATTGGGGCATTCTATAATTATCTTGCCGGTAATATAACTGTGCCGGAGGAAGAGAGTACCATTTGTGTAAACGGGTACCGGATGCATACACATTCCGACAAGAAGGGAATTGAGGGTATTGCACATGAGTTGCTCTTAACTGGCACATATGAAGAATATACCTCTTTTGTATTTAAGCAATATGTGAAAAAAGGTATGACAGTACTGGATATTGGCGCTAATATCGGATATTTCACTCTTTTAGCAGCCAGCCTGGTCGGGGAAGGCGGCAAAGTATATGCATTTGAACCGGAACCTAAAAACTATAATTTACTTGTAAAAAATGTGGAGCTTAACAGCTATAACAATATCGTAGCGGTGCCCAAAGCTGTATCAGATAGAGTAGATGAACTTCAGCTGTTTATTGACAGGGTAGAATCGGGAGGGCATAGCCTGTTTAAAGAATCTGCACGAAGAGGAAATATAAACTCCGTAGAATCAGTGACGGTCAGCACCACCAGTATTGATGAATTTTTCGGTGACAACCAGTCGATTATTGATGTTATTAAAATTGATATTGAGGGTGCGGAAGTGCTGGCTTTAAAAGGAATGCAAAATACCTTAAGTAGAAATAGGGATGTTAAGTTATTTACGGAATTTACTCCTCATAAACTTAGAAATGCTGGAAATTCCGCCGAGGAGTACTGGGCGTATCTGGTAAAATCAGGATTCAATCATATCTATATCATTAATAGCCACAAAAAGGTACTGGAAAATGCCACTCTTGATGCGATATTACGTTATTGCCGGGGAGGAATGTTTAAACAAGCAGGACATGTGAATTTACTATGTGCAAAAATCTCCCTGGATTAGTACATATACAGATAATAAGATTAATCGGTAAATATTCGATAATTAGTTATGTATTTTAAAAACGATCGTGACCATCCTATAAAAACACCTTTTGCCTGCCCATTCCCGTGGACATCGCTTTCATTAAATTATGACGGTGGAATATCCTTTTGTTGCCTGCATTACCCATTTGCTCATATCAGTGAGCTTTCAGAGAAATCGGTAGATTCTATATGGAACGGCAGCGTAGCACAGGATTTACGACGGAGGTGGAAAGAGGGAAGGCTTAAAGGCACACCCTGCGGAAATTGCCCTGGATTAAGTGAGTTTAAAAGATATGCTTACCCTGTGAATGATCTGGAAAATATGCCTGAAGGACCCTACAAAGAGAATGTTCAACTCAATATCTCTGAGATTAAGCAGAGCGAAACCAGATTGAAATCACTGCCTATCAGCATTTATTATACGCCGAGTGTTCTATGCAATATAGATTGCATACATTGCTGCCAGCCGAAAATCGGCAAAAATAATTATACGTACCTTGATACGGAAGAACTGATTAAATTCTACCGGATTCTGGGCATGAAATCGGTCAGTCATGCTATATCAGGCGGGGAACCCTTATATTTGAAGCAGGTATCCAGACTGATTAGTGAATTTAGCCCTGAACAAAAAGCCGCTTCCGAATTGATATTATTCACCAACGCACTTCTCATAAAAGAGAAGTTTGACCAGATTGCCGGATTCAGAAAATATGATTTTGAGATCAGTATTGCGTCATCGAATAAAGAGATATATGAGTATATTCATAGTGGCGCCAGCTATGACATGTTAATCGAGAATCTTGAATTCCTTATTCAACGCAAAGCCGAAGGAATTGACTTATCTGCAAATCGAATAATGGTACTGATGAAATCAAATTTCAATGACCTGAACAATGTTTTTGAGTTTGCATCAAGGTATAAATTGGATGATACCTGGATACGCGCTATTGATGCTGCATATCATAAATACAAAATAATGCCGGATGAAAACATTTTCATGTTACCCTATTTACTTGGCGGCATACCCAACTGGCAGGATACAATGGAGAAAGCATCACAAGCCGCTGAATCAAGCAATAACCGTGTAGCCTATGATCACATACAATATCTGCAGAAAAATGTCTCCGGGTCGCGAATTGTAAATTTGTATCGTTCGATAATTAATTGGCTGCGCTGGTTTTTCACTATAAGCATCCTGCGATTATGGCGGGAACCAGTGCAAAGGGCAAAAATTGCTTCTCTGAGACATCGTTTATCTACATTATTAAGCAGAAAATAGTATAAGTCTTTAGTAGTAACGTTTATGGTTAACAAAGCAATTTATCTATGAGTATCGGTAGATCGATCATTAATATTCTGGTAGCAATCTTCGTTTCGTTATACTCGATAGACTTCTTAAGCCGCTTTATATTCTGTCTACAGGATAGAGGTATGCGCTTGTTCAGCAATAAAATGTTCAGGAAATTTTATTCCCTGGAGCCTTATGAACAAAGAGATCTTAATAATAGGACCATATTTACGCTTGTTCCATGTTTTGAAGCTACATTTGCGGAGATGATCCAATATGAAGAAAAAGGCGGACACTGGTTCAGGGCCGGTCGATTAAAAAAATGGCTTAATGAGAATGAGATTAATATTAATAACGCCGGAATTAATATAAATTCCCACGGCTTTCGGGGATACGAACTTCCACAAGCAAAGGATGCTGGTATCGTGCGCATTATGGCTTTGGGAGATAGCTGCACTTTCGGTACAGTTGAATCAATGTCTTATCCCCGGGCTATGGAACGTAAGCTTAACTCCAATGGTATTAAAGCCGAGGTTATTAATGCCGGCGTGGAGAAATATGGAATCAGGCATCTATTGAAGAGACAAGAGTATTATCTTGGATTTAAACCCGATATTGCTACGATTTATACTGGCTGGATCGGAGCCAACTTTTTTGGCGACGATTTCGCAGGAACTCTCGATGTTTTCAATAACAGCTATTGGCTGGCAGCGTTAAACTCCAAATTTAGAAAATTGCGCGGCGTTTCGAATTGTGAAGAACCAAAGAAAACCAATGGTAAATTTTATAAAAAAGTAAACACGAATTATGGATCAACATATTATATGGACCAAATATGGCTGCTAGCTCAGGGGTTAATGCAAAACAATGTAAAAGTTGTGTTATTTACCTTGCCTTCATGGTTTGATCCCCTTAATGAAGCGGATGCAGATATGCTGAAATTCGGTAACCTGCCACCGTTTTCAGGCAATGCGTACATTTTTGGCTATCGTGTTT
The DNA here is from genome assembly GCA_028716085.1 of Dehalococcoidia bacterium. GTDB lineage: Bacteria > Chloroflexota > Dehalococcoidia > GIF9 > UBA5629 > JAQUQM01. The sequence goes on from JAQUQM010000002.1 coordinate 37,881, forward strand.
ATGAGTACAATAACCGACTTCGCGATTTATCGGCCAAGCATGAAATTCCTTTAATAGATCTGGAAAGATATATAGACAACACTTATCACGATAAGAAGCAATATTTTTGGGATGCATGCCATCTCAATCCGGAAGTACAGGTAGAAGTCGGTGAATTTATTGCGGCTGAATTAATGAGAACGGGGCTGATAGGGTAGCGCTGGCGATAATAATCATATTAGTGGATACTTGATCCAGGCTGAACTGTTTAGATAAATTTCCTCAGTAGTTTCTTAATTGGCTCTATATTTACTCCGATAGATTTTTCAATATTTAGTAAAATTGCAATATCTTCGGCATCAAAGCTGCGCGTCAATAAAATGATAATTCCGTATATGGCGAAGTAAAAAACAAAAACCAGGGGCAATATCCACCATGTAATGGTAATAAATTGGCGAATGACAAATTGAAATAGTAGCGCCAGAACGACAGATACGATGACAGGTTTGAGCAGGTTTTTACTGAAAGGTTGAATTTTGGTGGAAATATACAATCTCACAGATATTATGAGATTTAAAACTGCCAGAGATATTGCCGAAGCTGTTGCGGCACCAACAGGGCCTGCAATGGGAATCAACGTGACACACAGAGAGATATTTAATAGAGCCGAGATAATACCTGCCCACATGATTAATTTGGAATTTCCCGAGGCGAGGAATATGCATGATCCCAATCCCAGTAAATTCATAATCATAAAACCACTGGCTAAAATGCGAAGCACATCGGAAGCAGGGCCATAGGCATAAACTTCACCGAACAAAACGTTGAGTACCGCATCCGGGAACAAGAACATTACCAGCCATAGAGGCAAAGTCAATGATACAAGCCACTTGGTTGAAATAATATAAGAGCGCTTCACTTCGGCAGTCAAACCCTGGGCAAACAGATTGGCTATGACAGGTATATAAATAAGCATAAATGAAGCCAGTGGCACGGTGATGAAATATGCCAGCGGATAAGCCGCATTATATAAACCCACCACATCTGGTGACTTGAAATGGCCCAAGATCATCGTGTCGGCATTAAAAATGAGAATGGATACTATGGCGGTTACTGAGATAGGAAGTGAAAATACGATTAAGTTTTTTAAAGCGTCAATATCAAACATGTTGATTTTAAAAACTGCCAGGCCGGGCAGTTTTATTAATGTGTAAATTAGTAAAAAGCTGAATGTCAATGTAATGGCAGCCAGGTAAGCATAGAAGAAAAACTGGAAAACCATATTCAACATAACCATACCAATCAGCAGAACCAGAAACGAGGCATTAAGCATAATCGATTGAAAGAGTGCCTGGGGCTCCATTTTATTAAAGCCGCGGAAAACGGCTGCCATAATATTTATCATGGTTAAAAAAGGAAGACCTATCGCGAATATTCTAAGTACCGGAGACAGCTCGGCGGAATGAAAAATATTTATGGCGATGATATCCGCAAGAACGAATAACAATAGACCGGCAATAATACTGGTGATAATGCTTATTTGAAATGTTGATGCAATGGTCTTCCCAATTTCGCGCTCAGCGGACTTGCCCCGGTGAAAAGCAATATATCTCGTGCTTCCATCTTGAAGTCCCAGGCAAGACAATACCATGGCAAAATTCAGCACTACTAATGCCAATGAAAAGATTCCGTAATTAGCTTCCAACCCATATCGTGCAATGATAAGCCTGGCGAAAAATTGCAGTACCAGTCCCAGATACATTCCGATTGTGCCGATACCCATACCGCGGAATATCTGCTGCAATGATTCATTGAGCCGGCTGGAATTATCTGTGCTCATCTCGCCTCAGGCATTAATAGTACAGAAGTTCCGACATCCGGTAAAGCCGATGGAAAGCATACTAAAAGCCGGAACACGGAATAATCTCAGGTTTTTGCGAGGTATTAATTGAAGATGATGAAAATTTAACTATCACCTTATTTTCTAGAGCTGGTCATTCTGGTAATAATAACATTTTCGCTGGGATAGTTGGGTGCGTCCCAGGGGAATACTTCGCCTTTAAGGCATCTCTGCCATCGCGAGAGGTCCTCATCCACCATAACCTCAATAAGGCGGTCAAACTTTGTTTGCGGCTGCCAATTCAGCACTGTTTTTGCTTTGTGATAATCACCCTGAAGAAGATTAACATCCACCGGTCTAAAAAATGTTTTATCAACCGTAACATATTTATCAGGGGCCAACCCAAGTCTTGCGAAAGTTTTTTCCACAAATTCCCTGACCGTGTGTGTTTCATCAGTTGCAATAACAAAATCATCGGGTTTTTTCTGCTGCATCATCAGCCACATAGCCTGTACGTATTCGGGCGCATAGCCCCAATCTCTTTTTGCTTCCAAGTTGCCGAGCCTTAGCTCTTTCTCGAGGCCAAGTGCAATTTTGGCTGCGCAATTGGTTATTTTTCGCGTTACGAACTCGAGTCCCCTGATTGGAGATTCATGGTTGAAAAGAATGCCGCTGCAGGCAAATATGCCATGGGTTTCACGGTACATCCTGGTGATCCAATGGGCATAGAGTTTTGCTGCGGCATAAGGGCTGGCAGGCTTGAAGTGCGTATCTTCGGTTTGTTGAGCGGCATCTCCATTGCCGTAAAGCTCGCTGGTAGATGCCTGGTAAAACCTTATTTTGGGATTAATCTGGCGTACAGCTTCGAGGATCCTGGCAACGCCCAATCCCGTTATAGTCCCGGAAGCTACGGGTTGTTCAAATGAAGCTCCTACAAAACTCTGTGCCGCAAGATTATAGATTTCATCGGGTTGGCACATTTCAATAGCTTCATAAATAGAGGACGAGTCGATTAAATCAGCCGGTATAAGGAACATTTTGTCAAAGATGCCAAGGTATAAAAGTCGCCAGAAATTGGGAGTCGACAGGCGTCTGAAGGTGCCATAGACCGAATATCCTTTTTCTAACAGGAATTTGGCAAGGTAAGCCCCGTCTTGCCCGGTTACGCCTGTTATTATTGCCTTTTTAGCCATCAATTATGATTCTCAAGTATATTCGAAGCATTATTTTGATATATAGTTATAGCCATCCCAGGGTAAAGCCACACCTTTCAACCAGCTTTCCCACCTTTTTACATCTTCGTGGACCATTATCTCTACCAGACGTTCAAATTTTACTTCGGGCTGCCAGCCCAGTTTGGTCTTTGCCCTGGCGTAGTCTCCCTGCCAGAAATTCACATCAACGGGCCTCAATAATTCTTTATTCACTTTAACGTACTTGGACCAATCCAGACCTACAATGCTGAAAGCCTGCTGGAGGAACTGCTTTACAGTATGCATTTCGTTGGTGGCAATAATATAGTCATCCGGTTCCTTTTGCTGCAGCATGCGCCACATAGCGTTAACATATTCAGGGGCATAACCCCAGTCCCTCTTAGCTTCAATATTTCCCATAGCCAATTCATTGTCCAATCCAAGTGAAATCCTAGCCACGGCGTTGGAGATTTTTCTTGTTACAAAATCCAGTCCTCTGAGCGGGGATTCATGATTGAACATTATCCCGTTGCAAATAAAAATACCATAACCGGCGCGGTATATATTGGCTATCCAGTGTGCATAGAGCTTAGCTACGGCATACGGATTGGCCGGATTAAAAGGCGTATCTTCAGTAAGAGGTTTTGTGTTACCCTGCCCGAAAAGCTCGATAGTGGAAGCCTGGTAAACTCTAATATCCTTGTTGATGCTCCTGACTGCCTCCAGCAGCCTAGTCAGTCCCAGCCCTGTGATCTCCCCGTAGCCTACAGGGTGCTCAAATGATGCTCCCGGGAAACTCTGTGCCGCCAGATGGTAAATCTCATCAGGACGACTGACCCGGATCGTATCTATAAGAGAGGACGAATCATTGAGTTCTGCAGTGAGCAGATGAACCCTATTATGAACATCGAGATACTGCAACCTCCAAAAATTGGGGGTGGATGAACGGCGGTAACTACCGTATACTGTGTAATCCTTATCCAACAGCAGCTTTGCCAGGTAGGCGCCGTCCTGGCCGGTGATACCGGTAATTAATGCCCGTTTAGACACAATATTCGTCGCAAGCTATATTCGGAGAAATTTATTGGATCAAGCCGTTTAAACGCGCATAGTATAACATAAGACGCCGAGGTCGGGCTAAACCGGTGTTTGGTCAACCTTTACTTCACAATTCGCTAGGGTACTAGGGAAAAATAGGAATATAGTACCACGATGTTGATACTGTTTGGTTATGGACAGCCTTTGATTAAACTTGTACAATCAAAATACAACTGCAGTGTGAAATGCGATTGGAAGGTCAGGCCATGAGACAAACAGGTCTTAGTATAGCAGTTATTATACTGGCAATATCTTCATTCATATTACCAAGTAATGCCGATGTAAGTTATGCTGCATCGGGCTCTGGAAGTATCATTCTGTCCTTGCCTTCCGGCACATATACGATAAGCAAAGATCAGGATGGCGCTGATGTCATACGGATGGATGGATTCTATCCCATGGCGTCTCCGGGAGATCCCATGCTGCCTCATAAAGTGTTTGATGTAATTGTTCCACCGGATGTGGTGTGGCAAAGCATTAGTTTAAGAATAGTCTCCGCTGAAAAAATTACCCTCGAAGGTACATATGATATAAAGCCGACTCCACCTATGGCTATAGCTGATAATATCAGCGGTGGACAGCCAAACCTGGTCTGGGGATCGGGGAAACAAATTGTCGACAACAAAAATGTTGCTGTATATGGAAACGATGCAGATTTCCCTGCAGTTTATCTGAATATACTGCCGTACTCCCAGATGCGCAAATGGAATTTCACCAGGGTGGACTTTATTCCCTTCCAGTATAATCCGGTATCCAAAAAACTGACGCTGATCAAGAGCGCCACAGTAGAAATCAGCTACCAGCAATCGGGTATTCAGCCTTCCGCAGCTATGCTGTCGGACAGGGTGATGGATAGCGCTGCTCCACAGGTACTATTCAATTACGGTCAATCATCTGCATCATACGTGCCGTCGGCTTATGTTCAGCCGCAGGCAACTTATAACTACGTTATCATCACAACCAGCGCCATCCAGGCAGGCAGCGCCAAACTGGCTTCATTTGTAACGCATAAACAGAACAAGGGATACAGCGTGCTGGTGGTGACCGAGGCCCAGTGGGGCGCTGTCACAGGGCAATCACCCAATCACAAAGCTGAAAAGATCAGAAAATGGTTGCAGGACAACTATATCAGCTATGGAATACAAAACGTACTTTTAATCGGGAATCCTACACCGTATGAAAGCGGGGAAGGTGATGTGCCGATGAAAATGTGCTGGCCCAGACGAGGCTACGGCAGTTACGAAGACGCGCCGACCGACCATTTTTATGCAGATTTGACAGGCAACTGGGACCTGAACGGCAACCAGTATTATGGCGAAGCTTCCGGCGATACAGGCTCTGGCGGAGTTGACCTCGCAGCGGAGGTTTTCGTGGGCAGGATACCTGTTTACAACGCTGACTATACCACGCTGGACAACATATTACAGAAGACTATTGATTACGAGAACGAGGGCAGTTCCGGGTGGCGTAAGAGCGCCTTGCTGCCCATGAGTTTTTCTGACGTTTACACAGATGGTGCATATTTATCCGAACAGATGAGGACAAATTATCTGACTGGCGGTGGATATTCATCATGGAGGATGTACCAGCAGGGGAGCGCATGCCCTGCTGCAAACTCCTCTTTTGCTTCTGAAGAAGAATTGAGGTCGGGAACTTACGTGAGAGATCGCTGGGCAGCCAGTGATTATGGCATAGTCTGCTGGTGGGGTCATGGCAATGAAACCGGAGCGTATGCGGGTTATGGCAGTTGCGACAACGGCGCTTTCTTTACTAGCTCCTCTTGCTCGTCCCTGGATGATGACCATCCGTCTTTCACCTATCAATGCTCCTGTACCAACGGGTATCCCGAATCCAGCAGTAACCTGCAATATGCCATATTGAAGCAGGGCGGAATAGGAACCGTGGGTGCAAGCAGGGTTTCCTGGTATTACATCGGTCAGACAAATTTTGTGGGAAGCCCTTCAAATTCGGGGATAGGCTATGAGTATGTGAAGCGGCTTGTCGCCAATAATGCAGCCGGCAACGCCCTGTATTCCACGATTCAAAGCGTCATACCTGTGAGCGATGCGGAATTCTTGCAGAATGCCTTCGGCTTCAACCTCTATGGTGATCCATCTGTTACCATTACGCCGACTAACTCGCCTCCGACTGTTACCAATGCCACGGGCGCCACAAATATTACCAATACCACGGCTACGCTTAACGGCAATCTCACGTCAAACGGCGGCCTGGATACAACGGTTACCATTTACTGGGGTGATAACGACGGCGGAACTACCGCGGGTAATTGGGATAACCCTGTTAACCTTGGAGTCAGGTCTGTGGGTGCTTTTTCCACTGATCTGACAGGTTTAACGACAAATACAACCTATTACTACAGGTGCAGCGCAACAAATGCACAGGGCACAGTTTGGTCAAGCAGCACGGAGCAGTTTGTAGCGATTACGCAGGCCAGGCTGGTAGGTACGGACAGCAATACATATGGGTATGCTGCTGGTGGCAACTATATACATTTGACACGGTTTGTGGCGCTGGGAAGCGGCACGGTGAACCAGATGCGGGTGAATGCAGGGGTGGCAGGGGGCAGTGTGAAGCTGGCGATATATGCGGATGCAGGCGGGCAGCCCGGCGCATTGCTTAACGCGCTTAACACAGCGACGCCGTGTGCCAGTACCGGCTGGAACACGATAAATTTCCCTGCAACGGCAGTGACAGCGGGAACGGCATACTGGCTGGCGGAGAATTCCAATGTTGCGACATGCAATTACAAAAGCGATGCAGCTTACCAGTTGCGCTTTACAGCATATTCATTTGACTCATCATTTCCCAGCACCTTAAGCGGATTATATTCTATGACCGGCTACATAGGTATAGCAGGCTGGGGCGCACCTGCGGAACCTCCTCCTCCTCCCACGCCGCCAACAGTCAGCACAGGAGTGGCTACATCTGTAAGCAGCCGGACAGCAGTTTTGAACGGGAACATGACCGTAGTGGGAAGCGTCACTCCGGTGAGTGTTTATTTTCAGTATGGGACGACAGTTTCATACGGCAGCGCTACTGTACAGCAACAGGTATCGGCTACGGGAGCATTTAATGCCAGCGCAAGCGGTTTAACTCCGGCCACACTGTATCATTTCCGATCGGTGGCCGTTCCTGAGGGAGGGAGTGCCGTCTATGGATCCGATGCTACATTCACTACGCTTGCTGCGACCCTTGGAGTAAGCACAGCGGCGGCTACGACAGTTACGAGCGCGGGAGCGGTGCTCAACGGGATACTGGATGATCTTGGCAGCAATCCCAGCGCGGACGTGTATTTCCAGTATGGCACAACTACATCATACGGCAGCAGCACGGCTCCGCAGACGAGGACTGAAACTGGATCATTCAGCCAGTCGATCAGTGGATTGACGGCAAGCACGCCCTACCATTATCGAGCAGTAGCGGAGGGATCTACTACTGTGTATGGTACGGATGTAATGTTCAATACAACATCTGCCGAGCCACAGCGACTGGTAGGGACGGACAGCAATACATATGGGTATGCTGCTGGTGGCAATTATATACATTTAACACGGTTTGTAGCGCTGGGAAGCGGCACGGTGAACCAGATGCGGGTGAATGCAGGGGTAGCAGGGGGCAGTGTGAAGCTGGCGATATATGCGGATGCAGGCGGGCAGCCTGGGGCACTGCTTAACGCGCTTAACACAGCGACGCCGTGTGCCAGTACCGGCTGGAACACGATAAATTTCCCTGCAACGGCAGTGACAGCGGGCACGGCATACTGGCTGGCGGAGAATTCCAATGTTGCGACATGCAATTATAAGAGCGATGCTTCTTACCAGTTACGTTATCTGCCGTTATCCTTCGGCTCGTCATTTCCCAGCTCTTTAAGCGTATTATATTCTATGACCGGCTACATAGGTATAGCAGGCTGGGGCGCACCTGCGGAACCTCCTCCTCCTCCCACGCCGCCAACAGTCAGCACAGGAGTGGCTACATCTGTAAGCAGCCGGACAGCAGTTTTGAACGGGAACATGACCGTAGTGGGAAGCGTCACTCCGGTGAGTGTTTATTTTCAGTATGGGACGACAGTTTCATACGGCAGCGCTACTGTACAGCAACAGGTATCGGCTACGGGAGCATTTAATGCCAGCGCAAGCGGTTTAACTCCGGCCACACTGTATCATTTCCGATCGGTGGCCGTTCCTGAGGGAGGGAGTGCCGTCTATGGATCCGATGCTACATTCACTACGCTTGCTGCGACCCTTGGAGTAAGCACAGCGGCGGCTACGACAGTTACGAGCGCGGGAGCGGTGCTCAACGGGATACTGGATGATCTTGGCAGCAATCCCAGCGCGGACGTGTATTTCCAGTATGGCACAACTACATCATACGGCAGCAGCACGGCTCCGCAGACGAGGACTGAAACTGGATCATTCAGCCAGTCGATCAGTGGATTGACGGCAAGCACGCCCTACCATTATCGAGCAGTAGCGGAGGGATCTACTACTGTGTATGGTACGGATGTAATGTTCAATACAACATCTGCCGAGCCACAGCGACTGGTAGGGACGGACAGCAATACATATGGGTATGCTGCTGGTGGCAATTATATACATTTAACACGGTTTGTAGCGCTGGGAAGCGGCACGGTGAACCAGATGCGGGTGAATGCAGGGGTAGCAGGGGGCAGTGTGAAGCTGGCGATATATGCGGATGCAGGCGGGCAGCCTGGGGCACTGCTTAACGCGCTTAACACAGCGACGCCGTGTGCCAGTACCGGCTGGAACACGATAAATTTCCCTGCAACGGCAGTGACAGCGGGCACGGCATACTGGCTGGCGGAGAATTCCAATGTTGCGACATGCAATTATAAGAGCGATGCTTCTTACCAGTTACGTTATCTGCCGTTATCCTTCGGCTCGTCATTTCCAAGCTCTTTAAGCGAATTATATTCTATGACCGGCTACATAGGTATAGCAGGTTGGGGATCATCGGAGCCGACTTTAGCCAGTGTAACTAACGGAAGTGGGGCGAGTGCGATTACATCGAGTACTGCGACATTGAATGGGAATTTAGTTGTTAACGATAGTTTCCCCGTGACGGTCCATATTTACTGGGGAGACAATGATGGGGGGACTACGATAGACAATTGGGATCAAGATGAGAATCTGGGTGTCCTGGGCAGTGGGGCGTTTAGTAAAAATATATCAGGATTGAATGGAAGTACAACATATTATTACCGGTGCAGCGCAATCAATGCTGCCGGCCAGGCCTGGGCCAATAGCAATGCAAGTTTCATAACAGCAGTACCCCCGTTGCCTCCTGGTGCGCCTTCACTGCTTTCGCCGGGCGCAAGGATAGTTGTTAAATGGAGCAAAACATCGGGTGCAACCAATTATGGTTTGCAGGTTAATACGGCAAGTGATTTTGGGGCCGGAACGATGGCATTCAATAATACATCGTTGGGTGATGTAGATGAATACGAAGTGACAGGACTTTCGTTCGGTACTACGTACTACTGGCGTGTTAATGCAAGCAATGCAGCCGGAACAAGTCCCTGGTCCCAGGTCTGGCGAGTAGCAGTATATAATTCGCCATAAAACAAGGCATTAACTTCAAAAATATTTTATTAACACGTTGCACCCAAACGCAGGATACTATAGCGTTTGTTTCGCTGTCGTACCGGCCAGTGCATTGTATATTATTTCATTCAAACTAATTATGTAATTCGAATGTGAATGTGTATCTGTAATTACCGGATCGGCCGCTCTGGTTCGATTGGTGAATTTATGCGGATGGGGTAGTGGTAATAGATCCACAGTAGCAGTTACCTGCCGGGATATTGAGGCATATAGCTTTCCATGAGATTGATTTATAGAGTAAAATATATAAAATGTATAAAAGCGATATCTCCAAGGTAAACCGCACTACAGAATCGCCCGAATTCCCGGATGTTATTCTCTTAGACAACACCAACGCGTGCAATCTGCGCTGCACCATGTGCGATCATAAAAACATAAAAAAATACCGAAAAATACAAAAAATGGACTGGGACCTCTATAAGAAGATTATTGATGAAATAGCTATAGAAAAGCCGCAAGCCCGAATCTGGCAGATTTTTTATGGAGACCCTTTTTTATGCTTGGACATGCCGGAACGTATCAAATATGCTAAAGGCAGAGGCTTAAAAGATGTTGTGTTAAATACAAACGGCGTTCTTATGACCAAAGAAAAATCAAGGGCGGTCATAGAAGCCGGGCTTGATGTGATGTATGTTGGTATCGACGCGGCCGATAAGATGACATATGAACAGATACGGGTAGGTGGTGATTTTACAGCAGCGAAAGCAAATACGCTGATGTATCGTGACCTGTTAAGAAAGATCGGCAGGCCGGAACAAAACCTGTTTGTGCAGTTTGTAGTCAGTGATCTCAATATCAATGAGGTTGACCGGTTTAAAAAATACTGGGTGAGTGAGGGGGTGAATGTTAAAATAAGGCCGAAAGTCAGCTGGGCCGGCCTGGTTGACGCGTCGAATCTTCGCCCGAACTCAGAAGTTGAGCGTAAGCCGTGTTACTGGATAGTAAGAACTGTAAATATCTGTGCAGACGGATCGGTTGCTTTCTGTACGGCCGACGTACATTGCCGGGTAAAATGTGGGGACGCCAATACGATGACGATCAGGGAAATCTGGAGAGGTGACCTGGAAAAATATCGCATAATGCATAGTGAAAACAGGTTTGACGAGCTGCCTCCCATGTGCCGTGATTGCTCCGATTGGCAGTCTTCGTATGCAGACTATTATCAATGAGCGAAGAAAAAGGAAGCCTGCCCTATCTAATTTCCAGCGATCTCTCACGTTTTGCGCAAACTTATGCATTGCGCGGGCAAAAATACTCCAGAGTCAAGATATTTTTCGAGAGCTTTATTTTCAAGGCAGGTTTTCAAGCTGTATTTTTATACCGCCTAAGCCACTGGTTTTTTAAGAGGCACTGTATATATCTGGCCTGGTTTTTTTCGAGGTTGAACCAATCAGTAACAGGAGCAGAAATAGAATTCAATGCAGAGATTGGCCCGGCCCTGTTTATCGCGCACCCTTCAGGAATAGTTGTCGGCAGAGGAACTGTCATGGGTTCCAATATTACAATTTTTCAGGGAGTGACGTTTGCAACCAGAAGCTGGCACCCTGATGACATAAATAGATTTCCGGTTGTTGGGGACGGCTGTTACTTTTTTGCACACTGCACTGTGATAGGCAATGTGAAGATAGGGAACAACTGCGTGGTCGGGGCTCAGGCTCTGGTTAGCAAGGACATGCCAGATGGCTCTTTAGCTGTGGGAACCACTGCTGACATTATTCCTGGAAAGGGGAAGGAATTAGGTGGGTCCTGGGTAGAAAACTTGTAGATTGATTTAATATATTCATTAAACATATAATAACGCAGTTCATTTCAGCTTTGATCAAATCCGGGTATTGACTCTAAGGTGGTCCGTATTAAGTGAAATATAGCTTATCGTTAGTTGTAACTGCATATAATGAGGAAGAGCTATTAGAATCATTTATTCAAAAATCAATGGACGACCTGGGGAAAGTATCGGATGATTATGAGATTGTTCTGGTAAATGACGGCAGTAAGGATAATACTATTGAAATAGCAAAAAAGCTTGTCGGGAGGTATCCCAATCTGGTAATTGTGGATCTGAAGGAAAATATCGGGACAGGGCCAAACTATACAGCGGGTTTAGCGGTTGCCTCAAAAGAGATATTTTTCTGGAATACCGTTGATGGAAAATTCGATACCCGGGATCTGCCTTTGTTGCTTCCATACCTTGATGATTACGATGTTGTCAGCGGTTATCGATCAGATTTGAAAGGAAACACTTTTTATCAGAACATACTTACCGTATGTAATCTCTATTTGATAAGGATGCTTTTTGGCCTCAAGCTCAAAGCCTATCAAACCATCCAGTTCCATCGCATGGAGTTTATTCGCCGTATTACTCTTGAAAATAACAGCTCGTTCGTGTGCCCCGAATTGCTTATCAAGGCAAACGCAGCAGGAAAAACCATCAAGGAAGTTGAAATAACGTTCCATGGGCGACGGGCGGGCAAAGCCACAGGCGGAAGGTTGTCTTTTGTTATGCGTTCCCTGATTGATGTGTTCAAGTTCTGGTTGTTGTGGAGGGTGCTTGGTCGTATGAAGGTGTACACGAAATAACAGAAAAATTGCCCCGGAGTGACTCGGATAATTGAGTCCGGATGCAGGCATTGAGTAACAGGAATCCGTCCGATACAGAAGATAATCTCGCTACCAGTGAAGAAAATAAAAGATCACTGTCCTGGGGTTTTTTATTACGACTCACTGTTTCTGTAGTGATCCTGGCCTTTATTCTTACCAGGATTGATTTCAAGCAATCAATTGAAATTATTTCACATATTAATTTATGGGGCTTTGTATTTGCATTTCTATTAAATTTACTATTCCACTTTTTATTCGTTCTAAGATGGCAGGCAGTGCTGTCTTTGTGGGATATAAAGCCGGGATTGGTGCGCCTGTCTATCTGGCATCTTGTGGGAATGTTTTTCAGTTTGTTTCTGCCGACTTCGGTTGGCGGTGATATTGTCAAAGCCTATTATTTTTCTAAAGATACCAGCCAAACTTCGATATCGTTTCTATCGGTATTCTGGGATAAATATATCGGTTTTGTTGCATTTATATTTTATGCTGCGCTGACCGCTACTTATGAATTGTTGAAGATTAACGGCATAGAGGTTTATACATTATTGATTTGGGTACTAGTGGCTGCAATTGCTGTTTTAGCGATACCTGCATCAGGTTTAATTATGAAGCTTGTCGGACTACTGGGTAAGCGGCTTGTTAGGTTACAGAACATCCTGCTTCTTGTGCATAGTTCTTTTAAAATGATATTACGCAATTATCGAACTGCGTTGCTCGTTTTCACCTATGTTTTAATAGCACTGCTTCTAAATGTAGCGGTCAATTATGTGCTGATATATTCTATGGGTCTTTCCACCGATTTAATACCTCTTCTGATACTGATTCCTGTGATAACAGCTATCAATATGCTGCCGATTTCGATTAGCGGATTGGGCGTCAGGGAAGCCGCATTTATTTTGCTTTTTGCGCAGGTAGGCTTCACCAATGATCAATCATTTGCATTATCAATACTCAATTTTATTCTGCTCGTACTAGCCAGCCTGCCTGGCGGCCTTATATATTTAATGGTTAAACCAAAGAAGGACGTATCGCAATAAATAGCGGTCGTTTGTTAACAAGCCTATTGTGCATAATCTTTCGTTATCAGTATCATGTGCTATAATTCATTCGGCAGTTTCCAGATGCGAGCACTCTGTAGCCAGCCACGATCAGTATTGATTTGAGGTGAAAGATAAGTGAACCGTTATCATGTGCCTGATTTAGATGATGTCAGACTGAAAAATGAAGGTGGAGAATTCCCCGCCATGGTAATTGTTCCGGTATCTTATGTGTGCAATTCAAGGTGTCCCAACTGCGCATACACCAACTCTGATATCAGGGACAGCTATAATGATACACCGTTTATGCCGGATGAGCTTTTTAAAAGAATCAGTGATGAATGCGGCAAATACAACGCCCTCATACGAGTCTCGGGTGGTGGCGAACCACTAATCAGCAAACATATTATTGACCAAATTGAATATGCCAAGGGAGTGGGAGCCAGAATCGGGCTTATTACAAATGGTTCACTCCTTACTCCCGAGAGGGTTGATAGACTTTTAAAGGTAAACACAGATGCAATTGAGATTAGTGCTGATGCTGGGGACAAGGATACGTATGCAAAAGTCAGGCCCGGACTGAACTTCGATAAATTAGTCAGGAATGTTAAATACCTGGTGAATAAGAGAAATGAACTCAAAAGCACAAGCAGGATCATAGTCAGCATCATCAATCAGAAAGAGCTCCAGGGGAAACTTGAATCCGCCGTTGCGTACTGGAATAAAATCGTTGACCACGTACAGATTCGTAAATACCTTACATGGAGCATATGCGATCCATCGCAATCTGCGGATCCTACGCCCTACATTCCTGAATTGCCTGTCAGGGTTCCCTGCCCTTTCCCGTTTGAGCGTGTTATGATCGATGTAAGGGGCAAAATATCCTTTTGCGCCTATGATATCAGGTTCGAAACCGATTTTGGCAACGTGCATAAGATATCTATAAAGCAGGCCTGGCAGGGTGAGAAATTCAAGAAATGGCGGCAACTGCTGCTTGAAGGGAAATACGAGGAGATACCCGTTTGCAACAAATGCCCCGATTGGAAGTACAGGTCGTGGCATTACAATTACTGGAATATATTGAACAAAGCTGATAAAAAGAAGGAAGCGATATCAGACTCGCCTGGTGAGTTTGAGGATGAGGAATTTGATAATTTGCCACTCGACTTATGAGATGTCTCAAACCGTAACAAGTACGAGTCATTTGGAAATGGTGTCAAGTCCAGGTAAGCTGATTGGCATTGAATTCCTGCTCTGAATAATGCTGAATGGCATTACAGGATGTAATTCGATAGTAATATGTGCGGTATTTGCGGTATATTCGGAAGTCCGGAACTGGATACTCTGGCTGATATGGTCAGGGTGCTCGCGCACCGTGGGCCTGATGATGAACACATTGTAAACGGTAAGCATTTCTGCATAGGTGCCAGGCGCCTGAGCATAATCGATCTTGAAGGTGGCAGGCAACCACTGTCCAATGAGGATGGAACAATCTGGGTGGCGCAGAACGGCGAGATTTACAATTTCCCCCCGCTGATGGAAAGCCTCAGTTCCAAAGGACACACTTTCAGATCCAGGTCTGATACTGAGGTTGTTGCACATCTTTATGAGGAAAGGGGTGATGAGTTTGTCAACTTCTTGAACGGCATGTATGCCATAGCAGTCTGGGATGATAAAAAAAGAAAAGGCTTGCTGGTACGAGATAGGGTGGGTAAAAAACCGCTCTATTACCTGGCAAAGGATGATAAGCTATATTTTGCATCAGAGATAAAGTCCCTTTTACAGGTTCCCGGTTTTACTAAAAGAATAAATTATGAAGCACTGTACTATTATCTCAGCTATAAAAACACCCCATGCCCGCTTACGATATTTCAGGATATATTCATGCTGCCCCCCGCGACCGCGATGCATTTCTACCCGGGTAAAAGACTCCGATTATACAAGTATTGGCAACCTAATTTTGCAGGCGCAAATGCTAAACTGGGTATATCCGAAGAAGAAACTGTTGATGAATTAATAAGTGTATTGAAAGGTGCTGTAAGCCGCAGGTTGATAAGTGATGTTCCCATAGGATTCTTTCTGAGCGGCGGATTGGATTCAGGGCTTACAACGGCATTAGCGGCAGAGATTGCAGGTAAGAAAATTAATACTTTCACGCTGACTTATGCCGGAGATGATACACTTCCGGGCAAGCAGCTGGACAGAGATAACGCGAGAAAAATCTCTCAAATATATGGGACCGATCATCATGAAGAAATGGTTGATTTCCCAAATTTCCCCGATGAGTTTCCCAGGATAATAAGGTCATTCGACGAGCCTTTTTGCGGTGTCATATCCACTTATTTTCTATCGCGCTTGATCAGTAAGCATGTTAAGACCGCGATAACCGGTGATGGTTCGGACGAGCTGTTTGGCAGTTATCTTTCTCACAGGCTTGCTTTCCCTGTTTACAATTATATTCAGTATCAGAATACAGGAGATGCAAAATATAAGGATTTCCAGTTTTTTCAGAATGATATGGGATACCTGGCCGGCATTGCCGAACCACAGGATTGGAAATGGCGATACAAGCTGTTGGTGTTCAGCGATGAAGAAAAGCGCACACTACTTGCGCCGGAAATGGTTGAAAGCACCAGTAATTACGATACCGGGCGGCATTTAGAAAAATATTTCCAAAATCTAACTGCGACGGATCCGTTGAACCGCATGCTTGAAGCGGAGTTCCACTTTCAGCTTCCTGATCAGGTTCTGGCTTTTTCCGACAGGCTTTCCATGGCACATTCACTGGAATTACGTACAGCTTATCTCGATAAGGAATTTGTAGAACTGGCTGCACGCATTCCCGGCAGGTTAAAGATAAAAGACGGAGAGACCAAGTATATATTGAAGAAAGCTGCTTTACGATATCTGCCCCGCGAAATCATTTACAGAAAAAAGGAAGGATTTGTAATGCCTGTAACTGAGTGGCTTTACCATAATTTAAAGGGATACGTGCAGGCTATCTTGAGTCAGCAATCGCTATCATGTCACAATCTGTTCAATTATACTTATGTTCAGGGGTTGATTGATAAATTCTATTCGCAAGACTATGATTACAGACTGGGCAACAAATTATTGTCTCTCATAGCGTTCCAGGTATGGCATGATTTGTATTTGAAAAATGGTTGATAAGAAGCAAGTCGTAGTATTACAACCCGGGTACCTGCCCTGGTTGGGCTTTTTCGATCAAATGTATAAAAGCGACATCTTTGTGATTTACGATGATGTTCAATTTGATAAGCACGGCTGGCGTAATCGTAATCGTATTAAAACGGCGCAGGGAATTCAGTGGCTGACAGTTCCCGTGCTCACTAAAGGCCGTGATAAACCACTTATTAATGAGGTGCTAATAAATAATAACTCAGACTGGCGAAAAGCCCATTTTAGTTCTATTAAGCAGAACTATTCCAGGACTCCTTTTTTTTCTACCTATATCAATGTTTTTGAGGAGATATATTCACAGGAGTGGGAGTACCTTATTGATTTGGATGTCACGTTTATACGGGTTTTGATGGACAAACTCAATTTAAACCGTGAGATATTATTCTCTTCGAAACTCGAAGTGCCTGAACACAAAACACACCGCCTGATAAATATATGTGTCAAACTGGGGGCTACAGACTATTTGACAGGAAAAGCAGCAGAAGATTATATTGATGAGTCTCTTTTTAATGAGAAAAATATTAGGCTGCAATATCACAACTACACCCATCCTAGTTACAGTCAAATGTACGGTGATTTTATCCCATTTTTATCAGTCGTTGATTTACTCTTTAATCATGGACCTCAAAGCCTGGAGATCCTAATTAATAAATAATAATTGTGAAGGGAGAATAATGAAAACAATTCTTATCACCGGCGGCGCAGGATTTATGGGCAGTAACTTCGTGCGATATCTGCTAAAAAAATACCCTGATTACAAACTAATCGTTCTTGATGCTTTAACTTATGCAGGATGCATGGAAAATGTACCACGGGTTCCCAATGTTAGGTTCTGGTTTGGAAATGTTCGCAACGCCGAGCTTGTCGATACGTTGATTTCGCAGTGCGATGTAGTTGTTCATTTTGCCGCCGAGACCCATGTAACCCGTTCTATTTATGATAACCTTTTGTTTTTTGAGACGGATGTACTGGGTACACAGTGTATAGCCAACGCTGTACTGAAGAATAACAG
The DNA here is from genome assembly GCA_028716085.1 of Dehalococcoidia bacterium. Classification (GTDB taxonomy): domain Bacteria; phylum Chloroflexota; class Dehalococcoidia; order GIF9; family UBA5629; genus JAQUQM01. The sequence goes on from JAQUQM010000002.1 coordinate 55,484, forward strand.
CAATATTGAACGATTTATCCATATTTCTACATCGGAAGTGTATGGCGCTGCCAGGTTTGATGTTATGGATGAGGAGCACCCGTTGATGCCGGCAAGCCCCTATGCCAGCGCCAAGGCCGGCGCAGATAGACTGGTCTACTCGTATTGGCATACGTATGGAATACCGGCGGTTATTATCCGGCCTTTTAATAACTACGGGCCATACCAGCACCTGGAGAAGGCAGTTCCGCGTTTCATTACTTCATGTATTCTCAACGAGCCGATTAACATTCACGGCGATGGGAAAATGAGCCGTGACTGGTTATTCGTGGAAGATTTGTGTAATGCCCTTGATCTTGCTTTGCAGGGTGACATCAACGAGCTCAAGGGGGAAGTCATCAATGTCGGCACCGGCAAGAGTATTGAGATCGGAACTCTGGCAGAGATGATTGTTGACCTGATGGGAAGCTCGCGCTCATTGCTAAGGTATGTAGGAGATCGTCCCGGGCAGGTAATGCGTCACAGATCATCAACGGAAAAAGCTCAGAAACTGCTGGAATGGCATTATTCCGTTCCTATCGAGGAAGGCTTAAAGAGAAGTATAGACTGGTATAAAAAAAATCATAGTTGGTGGGAGAAACAATTATGGATGAGGTCGGTACCCATAATAACCAAGGATGGAAAAATTGAAGAGCATTAACTGCTCTCTAAGTCATGCGGATATTTTATGACCATTGAAAAAATAACCAAATTTAGAATTCAAAAGGTATCGGCAGATCTATGTGATACATATTATTATTTCATGCAGACTGCGGTATTACTGCAAATTGGCCAGGGCAGCCGGCTTGTCATTATCAACCGGCTTCCCACGATTAAATAAATGGTCTATAAACACTGCACTCAAGATAATATAAGCCAGGCTGCCTGGCAAGAGGCTTTTGCCAACACCTGACACAAAACAAACAATATGGACTGCAGACAGATAGACCACTGGAGTAATAATTAAGACAACTTTGCGCCAATCTTTGCGAAGAACCCATATACCTCCTACACTAAAAAGTACAGGGAAAACGACAAATACCGCAGCCAGACTCCAATAAAACGCCTGATAAGGGTAGGAAATTACAGTTTGAAGAAACGTACCATTTCCCCACGCAGATAGAAAGTTTGCCCACGTCACCTGACGCCCTTCGCATTCATACCAGTTCTGATAATCCGGGCAAAGCGGTTGTATCCCGAGGCCATTATAGTAGAAAAGAGTGCGCGGCAACCTCAGAAGCAATGCTTTTAACCACCACAGAGGGTGTTCAGTGATAGTGGTTATCACCTTATCCTTAAATACCAAATCATATTCCGGAGTTCCAAACTTGACATCGTATCCAAGTTCTTTTTTTGCTAATTCCCATGCATAAGCCTCATTAAATATCGCTCCTGCCGGATTATCTTGAAACTCACCGAATCCTACCCAGATACCAGCCCATGTCCCAACGCGCATGTTGGGGCTTAATACGCCTGTCACGTAGTAGTTTCTGACAATCCAGGGAACAGTCATTACCATGACAACAAGCATCATAGCCGCAGTGATTTTGATCGTATTAGCTAATTGATGTCCAATTTCACGTTTGCGCAGCTTGTAAATCAGGAGGGCAAGGCCGTAAAGGCAGGGGAGAAACAAGGCTGTTGGCTGAAAATAGCAGCTCACTCCTATAAATAAAGACGATAACAGATAGAAAACCAACTTGTCATGCAGTACACCTTTAATAAAGAAATATAATGAAACCAGGATAAAAAACGGCATTAAAGCGTCATGAATGACAAATGTAGACAGGGTAGCTATAGGAAGGAATACCGCATATGTGAATGATGCTATCAATCCAACTCTTTTGGAAAAGAGCTGTCTGCATAACAGGAAAATAATCAAGCAGCCAAATGAATCAAGGATAGCTTGAAGTATACGTGTATAAATATATCTGTATTCGCCGGATAATGAAAAAGTTAATGCGACAAGGGAGCTTGTTCCGGGTGGTAATCCATAATACGGTGTAAAATTTTCTTTGTCTGGCGGTGGAACGTCCTCCATTTCGACGAGGCGATTAGTCTTATACATCCGGTCTATGATAGTTGCTAGATACTCGTCATCAACTACATACCCCCGCCCTGCGGACAAATTTCTGGCAGCTTCGCCTATCTGGTAGGTTAATCCTATTTCCGGAGAATTACGTGTATAGTAAATAATACCTACACGTATAAAGAGAGCTATAAAATATACTATACAAAGAAAAATCGTTATAGACCGATTGCTTTTCAGCATATAGCCTCCTCAATTTTGTCCCTTAGTACAAGCATGATAAAGGTTTTTAATGCCCTTCAAAGTATCGAAAGTAGTTTCTTAATTGTTTTCGAATTCCCTGTTGCTATTTGCCCGATTTTATCAAGCGAGAATCATTGTGATGATTTGCTTTCATATTCAAT
>JAQUQM010000003.1 GCA_028716085.1 Dehalococcoidia bacterium
TCGCTATGCTTTGTGCACTATTCCGGCTGCCGACATTAGCTATCGTTGCAAAGGTAAGCGCCATTGCAGCCGCGAGAAATCCCAGTATGCCGATGACAGCCAGCAATTCCACTAATGAATATCCGGCCTCTTTTTCATGATACATGTCAATTCCCGTTCGTACGTCCATTATTTAATGCATTACCTAGTTTTATATGTAACAATGCGCAGAACCTCGTTGCCCTTAAGATATGCGATAGCAGTTATCTTTTTCATACCTCCACCATACCCCGCCATATCTTCCGTATCGACCGTGACCGAGAAATAATCACTACCGCTTGGCAGGGTACTGTGCGAGGGGTCCCACGAAGGCGGCGTACCAGGTAGAGTGTAGGAACCGGTAACATTGTCATACACGCTGGCCCTTACGTATTCGAGCTCGCTGCGCGCCAGGCTTTCAGCCGATATCCGGGTAGCGGCAATTCCGTTGCCGATAGTGGATGTGTAGATGCCGCCCAGGAACACCGCGACAACTAATCCCAGAATGGCCAGCGCAACCAGCGTCTCGGTAAGCGAAACACCCCTCTGATCGAAAAGGCCGATTCCAGCCATTTTTATCAACCTCCGATCAGGCTCATGCTGGAATACAGGGGTATAAATATGGAAAGGGCCAGGAAGCCTACTACAAGTCCTATGGTAATTGTCATCGCGGGTTCGATCATACCCAGCAGAGTCTGCAATTTATCGCCGGCTTCTATTTCAAAGCTGTCAGCTACGATAGTCAGAGTATTGTCCAGGTTTCCCGTTTCTTCACCCACCCTCGTCATCTCAACCATCAGGGGAAGGAAAAGTGGCTTGCGCTGCATGGAGACGGCAAGCGCTTCTCCTTTAATGATATCCTGCTCCACTTCCATGAGAGCTCTAGCAATTACTTTGTTGCCGCTGGACTCTGCAGTCAACGTGAGGATATCGGGTAAAGGCAATCCGGACTTGAATAAAAGCGAGATGCTTTTACATACACGTCCCAGGCTGTTGAGCAAATTAAGCCTTCCCAGCACGGGCAATTTTAAAAACAGGTTGTCTCTCTGGTAGGCCCCGTTGGGAGTCCCGGTGTAGATAAGGATAGCCAATACCAGAATCAGAATTCCCAGTAACAGGTATAAACCGTTTGTGGAAATAAACTCCATACCCCCTATCAAGATGCGGGTAACGATTGGAAGCTCCCCACCGAAGGACTTAAATAAATTCATGATCGGCGGCATCACAAAAGTTACCGTGATGATACTCACTACCACTGCCAGCACCAGTACTATCACCGGGTATGTCATTGCCTGCTTTATTTTCCGCACGGCTGCAGTGGCCTGTTCCGTATAATCAGCCAAGTTCCTCAGTACGCCTTCCAGCTGGCCTGTTTGCTCACCCACTGCAATTATCTTGCAGAACATTTTGTTAAAAGCTTCGGGATGCTTATCCAGGGAAGCTGAGAGCGGGCTGCCTGCACGCAAATCCGCTACAATCGATTTAAGTATCCTGGTAAAATCCTTGTTGTCGGATTGCTTTTGCAGCAGCTCCAGGCCCTGAACAATACCGACGCCGGATTCAAGAAGAAGCGCCAGTTGCCTGGAAAACATGATGATCTCTTCCGGTTTTACGGTTTTGCGGAAAATAGTAGGTGAGTTGGCCAACAGGGATTTGTTCGCTTTTAAGGTAAGTACCTGGTACCCTGATTCCGCTAACTGATCGCCAGCTTCTTTTTCGGTATCGGCAGTTAACTTGCCTTTAACGATCCTTCTTTCCTGGTTGTATCCAACATATTCGAATTCCATATTTATACTCTTTCAGCACCTGGCCTAAAAATATTCATTTAAACGTTATTAGCATAAGAATTCATTAAGCAATGGAGTAAGCATTCCTCAGTACTTCATACGGCGTTGTGACTCCTGCTTTAGCTTTGAGCATGCCGTCTTTGGCTATCGTTACCAGGCCTTCCTGCAGGGCAACTGCCCTGATATCGCCGTTGCTTGCACCTGCCACTATCATTCTTCTGATCTCATCGCTGATGGTCAGAATCTCAAATAGGCCCGTGCGTCCAATATATCCGGTATAGACGCATTCCTTGCAACCGGCGCCGTAAGAAAACTCCGTGCGGTTTTCATCAGTTTCCCGGGCATATGCTATCTGTTCAACCAGGGGCGCCGTAATCTTGCGTGCACAATGGGGGCACACACGTCTTACCATGCGCTGGGCTACAATTCCGACCAGCGCCGAGCTGATCAGGAAGGGCTCCACTCCGAGATCGATAAGCCTGAACAGCACACCCACTGTATCATTGGCATGAACGGAAGATAGCACCAGATGCCCGGTTAAAGCTGATTGCACTGCAATCTGGGCTGTCTCACCATCTCGAATCTCACCAACAAGGATTACATCCGGATCCAGCCTGACTATGGAGCGTAAACCGCCGGCAAACGTCAGCCCCGCTTTCACATTTACCTGGATCTGATTAATATTCTCAAAACGGTATTCAACAGGATCCTCGATAGTGATGATATTGCGCCCACTGCTGTCAAGAGAGTTAACGCCGGCATAAAGTGTTGTTGTTTTACCCGCGCCTGTGGGGCCGCTGGTCAGAACCATACCGTAGGGCATCATCAGCATTTTTTCAAATCTCTCCTGGCTCTCACGCAGAAACCCCAGTTGCGGCAAGGATAGAGCGGCCAGTGATTTGTCGAGCAGCCTTAATACTGCCATCTCGCCGTTGACGGTATTGATTGTGGCCACGCGGACATCTATCCTCTGCTTTTTGGACTCGAAGGAAAATTGGCCGTCCTGAGGCCTGCGATGGTCGGCAATATTCATATCAGAAAGTATTTTGATCCTTGAGATCAGGGGGCTGTGGGAGTTCAAGGGAAGAGAGGCAACCTCATGAAGGATGCCGTCTATTCTGTACCTGATACGAACGCGGCTCTCATCAGGTTCGATATGAATGTCCGATGCCCGGGCTTTAGCCGCCTCCTCCAGCAGGCGGTCCAGCGTACGGGCTACGGGCGCGTCGGAGGCGTCTTCGGAAACCGTTTTATGTTCGGATGCTGTTGTGGAAGACCCATCCGGCACCTTCCCTGTTTCTTTATACGTTTTATAGTTGTAATCTATAGCCTCTTTAATATCCGCATCTGTCGCCTGGACAGGCTCCACTCTTTTCTTGGTATATATGGAAAGGTTTTCAATTGTCAGTATATCTCCCGGATTGCTCATGTAAACTTTCAAAGTATTGCCTTCCAGCGAAAGCGGCATAACAGTATACTTTTTTGCTACATCTTCCGGGATTAACTGCAGTGCCTGGGGCGTAGGCGCCTGCTGCAAAACATTTAGTTTTGCAATCCCGGATTGTGCAGAACCGCTTCCTGCGTGGGATTTCCGTGTATTTTCATTCTGGTCTACTGCCATATTAGCCTCACAAAAAGATAATCCGTGTTAAGTCAGGGCAGCGATGCTGTCAGCCTCTATTACATGGATCCGCTGCTGGTTGGCAAATTGCATCGCATCCTGTGAAAGCGGCGAAGAGACAATCACTATCTTATCATGAATACCTATATCATAAGCCTTGGTATCATAAGACGATATCGCTTCCATGCCGACCTCTTCCTTCGTGGACAGGATGCCGATAGATATTGTATGGGTGAAGATACCGTCGTCGAAGTATGCCACGATGTCCATGGTATATTCTGCTCCGGACCTGCCCTTGATTCTGGCATTCTCCTCTACTTTATATCCCTGGCCCGCCAGGTATTTTAACAGCTGCTTTTTGTTCTGGAACTGGAACGGTATCATATGGACCGGGCGGGCCGGCGTATTTACGGCAGCTTTTAAGAATTCTTCCAGCTCTTTGGCGTCGAAGGTCTTGATGCGCTGTCTCCGCGCAAATTGCCTGGCCTCGCTATTGAAACCGGGCAATGCCAGCAGTACTTTATCATGTATTCCCAGGTCATAAGCCCGGTTATCATATCTGAAAACATCCTCCAGCCCGATATCCTCATTTTCATTAGCGATAGCGATGCCCACTCCGATATTAAAGACGAGGAATCCGTCATCCCTTTGCGCCAGGATATCCATTATGTGCACAGCCCCGGACCCGGTACCGCTGCTGACCTTGGCTTTCTCATATACCTCATAGCCCTGCTTCTTTAATAAATCAACAAAACTTGATTTAAAGCTCATGTCAAAATTCAGGCGGTTGCGGTTTTGTTCATCCAGCACGTACGAATTGACCACCTGCACCTTGGCCTCGTCATCGGCAAAGAAAACAGAGCATTTCATACATTGCCATTTCAGTGATATCTCATTAAAAAGCAGGCCGCAGCTGCGGCATTTGTAGTTGACGCCCAGGCTCCTGTAATCGGTGCCCAGGAACTTGAGGGCTTTTCTGCAGTGCGGGCAAACGTATTTGCCACCGGTGACGAATTCTTCTTCCAGGGCGTTCTTGCCGCAGGCGAAATGCTCGATGATCCTGCCTCTGACTATATTACCAGACCCGCATTTGAGACACCTCAGGCTGGGCCTGAGGTTCATAGAGTTGCAGACAGGACAGAAGATTAAACGGTCAAAGAACCGCGGCTCCAATATGTGCTCATCAGCCAGTGATTCCAGTATTTTACGGCACTCATCCGGTTTTGCACCCAGAATTTCTTCTACCTGCGGATAGGCCACGCCCGATTCCTGGTTGATATCCATGACAGGCCTGATCTCCTCGATACGCCCGTCCATCATCTCCCTGATCAAACGTACGACACCGGGTTCGTGTGACACCTTGTGAACCGTATCAATAATCTGAATCATAGCAATCCCCGCAATAAATATATTACAGGCCGATCATGATCGTCCCGTAAAAACAATGTTATACGATTGCGGACTATTTTCAAATAGGAAAATAGTACCGCTTTTCGCGTTTGCACCGGGTTCCGCCTTACTCCTGTTAACCAAATGTAACTCTAATCTAGCACGTGAGGTAAGGCTTTGCAAATATGATAATATATATGTTATAGCCTAAGTGATGCCTGATGTGAATTGGTATACCTTGAGCGAATTAAAAATTCTCTGCTACGCTGCTCAACATACCTGATGAAGAATACGTGGAAAATTGTTGTCCCGGTTTTACTCCTCTTTAGCTTAATCCTTCCTGATTTGCTGGTGTGGCATGCCGGTGGAGCGGCAGCTGCGGCGCGGACACTGATGTGGTCCGTGGTCAATACTCCCAGTGAAAACATCAGTGCTGTAATAGTCAGCCCCTCGGAGATCAATGCCCTGGCACTGGGATCGGACGGCCTGACCTTCTATTGCTGCGATACGGCGGACAACCAGACATACAAATCCCTGGACGGCGGGGTGAAATGGACTTGGGACATCAATACCACCCTCCGCGCGGCCGGGGCTGCTTTCCCTATCTGGGATATCATAGTTGCGCCCGACGATCCCAATTTCGTACTGGCAGTTGACAGCCTCTTTGGACCACCCGGTTGGGGAGGGCCAAAAAGGATCTTTTTTTCAGGTGACGGCGGGGCCAACTGGCAGAATACCGGTTTTCCCGCTATCGGCGTCAATGAATATATAAGCTGCCTCGACATTTCAAAAAAATACGGCTCGGGCGGGGCTTTTCACGATATTGCAGTTGGGACGCGGGGAGATACCGTAGGCAGGATAAGGACCATCCAGTACAGCAGCAGCTCGATGGGTTCCTGGGCTACACAGCTCCCCATAACAGATAATATAACTGCACTCAAGTTTTCACCATCCTATGATACCGACGCGACCATAGCCGTTGTCTCCTGCAACATAACGACGAGTTTGCACCTTGGCAAACATGATCCTGTAGCCAATACTACATCATGGGATGCAGCCGGCGGTTACGCCGGATACCCGGTCACAGTTGCCCCCTATGTTTCCACAAATATCATCAACTCCGATCTTGAGTTACCTTCGGATTTTTCGGGAAATACCGCAACTGAAATCGCCAGCTTTGTCAGCGTATTAACTGACAATGCATCGAGAGTATTTTATGTCAACACTAATATTGTTCCCAGCGTGCTCAATATTACGCCCCCATATTCCACCGTTATCCCCAACACCAACTATTCCAACGGCATCTATTCCATTGCCTATAATGGAAGCCTGAGCTCCGGCATGTTGCTGGCTGGTGAAAAGGCAGCCAACCGGGGTGAAGGATGCGTGAAAATCTGGCAGTGTTCCAACCCTCAATCAACCACGCCCGGCGGGGCGACTTGGCTTCCCTCGAATATTTATAAATCTCCTACCGGCGGCGGTAATTCAGGACGGGCCAATGCTATCCTGGCCTGGGGCGCAGACGGAATCTCAGTCTACTGTGGGACAAGCTCGGAAAATGCTACCCTCGGAGGCACCGGCTGGCTCTCAGCGCAATGGCCACAGTCAAAGCTGTGGTCACAACGCCTGGATGAGTCGGCCTTCTCACGCAGCAGGGACAGCGGGATAAGCTGGAACCAGCTCAGCCTGGTTGATACCAGGATCAGCAGGCTTTCCGATGTCGCAGCACTGGACGTCCCCGGGGGCACGAGTGGATCGGGAGAACATAACACGCTCTATGTGGCAACTCTCAATGAGCCTCTCGCTGATAATACAACTTTTGACAGCATCTGGCGCAGCACCAGCGACGTTCCCGGTCAGGTATGGGAGCGTGTGCTGACCTGGCCGACAAGCGATCAAGGGATGATATTGCGCGTTAATCCCAGGTCGGACCCTAAAAGCCAGGTCATAGTCTTCGCCGACCTGTATACGGATAATATCACCTACTCGGACGATGAAGGCCAGCTATGGGAAAAAGTCAACAGCAACATGCTGGTTAATGATATTACACTGCCGGCAGATAATGTGCTTTACGTCCTTGACAGTTTCAGTGTACGCGAAATATCTGTGAGCGGCACGGGCTGGACACTGGGTCCCAAAGTATTCACTGACCTTGATTCTCCGGCGCATACTATTTGCAGCCCCATGGTCAATCGCGACTCTTCATCAGGAGAGAAAGAGGAAATTGCCATCATCGGCACAGGCCGCATTCCGGGAGTCACCGATTATCCCGACAGCTACGTGGCATATGTGGACCTCGCCCAGCCTGTACCGGTATTCACAGTATTGAAGCGTTTGCCTCTTCGCGGCGATGTTCATGTTGCCGCGGACAGCAAGTTTGATGAGAACAACAATATCTATGCCGCCATTAATAACGGCGTGGGAGACGACGGCATCATTTACCGCTGGACGTTGGATACCAATACCGATTGGGACTACCTCGACCCCCCCAACCGGGCTTATTACGGAACGGCAGTAGTGGATGATGTTCTCTACGGTTTACGGGATTATAGCATGCGCCTGGCCAGCAATGGGGGTGGAGTAGACAGAACGCTCCATCCCAGGATAAAGGTGCCCCCCACCAACGAACTCGAATGGGATGATATCACCGACGGATTACCGATATCGGGAGGCACAATACTACCCATCCGTTTCACCCGGGAACCAACATCGTTGAAAACGTCGTCAAATTCCAATAATACTCTGTGGGCAATCGATAATCCGCCACCTGGATTCAACTATGCATTTGATAACAGGACAGGCTGCCTGTGGTCCTATGTCGATTCCGCCGCCAGGCTCGGCCCCTGGCCCACGTCTCCCGCGGCAGGCAGCTATACAGGCGCCGACCCCGTCACCGGGCGATCTCAACAGATCGACTTCAAATGGCGGCAGCTAAGGGATATGGTGGCATATGACCTGCTGGTAGCCAAAGACGTCGATTTTAAAAATGTGCTCAGCAGCGTGGTCCCAGGTATGCTCGTGGATAACCTGACCTTCGCCTGGGTCATCACACCGGCAGATCAGCAATCCCCCGCGTTCTGGGTTGCTCCTGGCGCCATGGAGGCCGGCCGGCCGTATTACTGGAAGGTACGTGGCAGCAGGGCCCTCGGTGATAACACGACCGTTGTCATACACAGCCGCTGGTCGCCGGTGATGCTATTTTATGTCAAGCCGGGTTTTATCGTCAGCACAGGACATCCCGGCCCGGTTTTGATCTCCCCCGTCAACGGGCCATGCCGGAGCTGTCAGCCACCTGTCAGCTTTTCATGGACACCGGTTAAAGAAGCCCGAAAATATGAGTTCATCCTGGCGGAGGATGCTGAACTTGAAAAGATCGTAGTATCAGCAACCACTTCCACAACGTCGTATGAATACAGGGACAAACTGCAATATGCAAAGCCGTATTTCTGGCAGGTAAGGGCTGTATCCCCCGTAGTAACGGACCCCAGCCCCACAGGTACTTTTGTGCTGATGCTGAATTCTGCTGCTGCCGCGCCAAATCAACAACCATCATCATGGCCTGCCGATCTCTGGATTACAGTAATCATAGCGATAATGGCGCTCCTCATGCTGCTGATGAACCTGTTTCTGCTGCTTACCAGGCGCAGGTATTGACCTCGAGTATAGCCAGGCCAACGCCGGATAATCCGCGCCGGTTAAAATAAATAAATGCTATACTAACAAACGTGGGAAAAGAACCTCCACGATGGCAAATCGGCAATCAAATCAAGGGCTTCCTGGCTGAAGACGAGGGAGAAAAGCTCTTCGCACTTGCCATGGAAGCGGCAGCGCATGGGCCCTGCCTGGAAATCGGCAGTTTCTGCGGCAAATCCACCGTATATATCGGGTCCGCCTGCAAAGCGAAGGGGGTCACCCTCTATACGATCGATCATCACCGCGGTTCCGAGGAGCAGCAGCCCGGTCATCCATATTACGATCCTGAATTATTCAATGAAAAAACCGGCGTGATAGACAGTTTCCCGCTATTGCGTGAAACTATAATCAAAGCGGGATTGGAAAATACGGTCGTTCCCATGGTCACCTGGTCAAACGTGGCTTCCCGCAACTGGTCCACACCATTGAGCTTCATCTTCATAGACGGGGGCCACAGCTACGAGGCTGTTTTAAACGATTACCTGAGCTGGCAGGCCCACCTGATACGGGGAGGCTACCTCGTTTTTCACGATATTTACCTCGATCCAGGCAAGGGCGGCCAGGCGCCCTACCAGGTGTACAAAATGGCTGTAGAAAGCAAACGATTCAAGGAGCTTCCCATGATGAACAGCCTGGGCATTCTAAAGAAGAACTGAACCGTTGTGATCAAGAAGCAGGTTGGTCGGTGATTTCGGCCTGAGCATGTCGGCTGCCAGTACAACCGCCGCGGCAGTCCAGGTGGGTTTCTCCAGGGGCCAGATTTCATTTTCTGGGTAAGCCACACCATACCAGTAGGCGCCGTCTTCATCGCGTAAATGATGTATCCAGTTGTAAAGCATGGCTGACATTTCATATTCGCCCTGGGCTGCGAGGGCAATGGCCAGTTCACTTGTCTCGGCAGCAGTTACCCACTGTTTCTTGAGGTTGCATACCGTGCCTTTGCCATGCACAATAAACTTGTCCCAGCTCGTATATATCCTGTCCACTGCCTCCCGGCCGTTGATCACGCTGCATAGCGCAGGATAATACCAGTCCATGGCAAAAACATCGTTAATTTCCTCCTCAACAATCGGCAACGGCATCTTCAATATTGCCTGCCGCAACTGATCCCCTGCCTCAGTCCATCTATGATGCTCCTTGCCCAGTAGTTCAGCCATGTTAACGGCGTTCTTTATACTTAAGTATGTCGAACTGCAGCTTGTTATCTGGTAATCCGTGCAGATTTTGCCTTCGATGTCCCTGGCCCAGTAAACCTCGCCATTGGGGCCCCGCATGCCAAGCACAAAATCAATGGCTGACCTGACGCAGGGCCACATCCTCTCGACAAAAGCTTTGTTGCCGGTAACAAGATAGTGGTGCCATACGCCTACGGCGATATATGATGATGCATGCGACACTTTGTACTTATCCTTCGGTTTGCCATGCTGGTAATTGGCATACCAGCTTCCATCTTCCATCTGCATATTTGCCAGCCACTCATAGGCTTTTTCAGCCTCGCCATGGAAATCACCCACGTCGATAGCCATAGCGCACTCAACATGGGTCCAGGGTTCTACAATGCCGCCTTCCAGATCAGGCACGGAACCATCGCCTACCTGTGTCGATATGATGCTGGCTACGGTCGGCTCCAGAAACTCACTGGACAGGTATTCTCCAGAATTACCCATGTCCTCGAGACGCTGTTTATCCGCACTCATTTCATACCAGCCTTTACCCGGCCCTGGCTTTCGATGGCTTCCCTATAATAATCGGCAGTCTCCTTCGCGGTATTATCCCAGTTGAATAAGTTGAGCGCTCTCTCCCTGCCCAGCACTGAGCATTTCCGGCGTTTGTCCGCATCATCCAGGAATACTTTGATGGCTTCCGCAATCGCCCGTGTGTCGGAAGGAGGTACCAGTATCCCGGCTTCTCCCACCACCTCCGGCAACGCACCGGCGGTTGTGGATATGACCGGCGTACCGCAGGCCATGGCCTCTGCAGCCGGCAGGCCGAAGCCTTCATATATCGAAGGGACTACCAGCATGGTGGCAGTAGAATAACGCCTTACCAGCTCTGCAGTATCTATTCGGCCCGTATATTTCACCCGGTCGCCCATCCTTAATTGCTTTACCAGGCCTTCTGTGTAACCGTCTTTCATGGGCCGGCCGACGATGACCAGCTCAATATCCCTGGTCCTGCTGAGCTCTGCAACAGCTTCCAGGAGGAATTTTAAGCCCTTCAGCGGTGTATCGCCGCTGTTTATCACCAGGATACTGTTGTTCAGCCGTTCCGCATCAGTCGCCGGTTTAAATACATCGTGATCGACACCGCAATAAATTACCTTGAATCTATCCGGCTCCAGATGAAAGCCTGCAACAATCTCCCTCAGGGAGTTCTGTGAATCGGTAATGAAATGTGTCAGGTGGCGAGCGACTTTAATCTGGGTATCGACAAAAGCATACCACCTGCGGATACCCAGTGACCTGATAAATGTCTGCGATGCCTTTAAGGCAAGGTCGCGGTCAATCGTTATCGGATGATGGATCGTCGTAACCAGTGGGATTCCCATGCGCCTGATGTTCAATATTCCGTGGGTGATGCACTGGTTATCATGCACAACGTCGTATTTTTTACTGAATCCGTTGCTGCGGAATAAAGCATGGGCCCGCATGCCGAATGTAAGGGGTTCGCTGAAAAAGCCGCTGCATTCACCGATCCACTCTCTGAAGTTCGGCCAGGTATTGAGCTTTGCAGGATTAATGAAATAGCGCCTGTATTCGGGAAACCTGTATAGGTCCAGGCTGGGAAGCTTAATGAGGTTAATACCCTCAACCAGATCGGGATACGGCGGCCCGGCGACGACATCAACCTCATGCCCCAGTTTTTGCAGTGACTGACTGAGATGCCTGATATATATTCCCTGCCCCCCGGAATATTGATATCCCCTGTAGCTCAACAAACAAATTCGCATCTAAATAAACCAGTTCAAGAACTATATGGTTATTCTCAGAACACGCAACATTTTACCTGTAGGCTATTTATTTATCAATCACCCAATCAATGCAACACCGCTATTATGCTGCCTTTAAATGTGCGTGTTCAACCGCCTGCACATACACTTCAGCAGTTTTTCTGGCAGCGTTCGCCCAGTTGAATTGCTCCAGAATCCTGCGCCGCCCCAGAATCCCGTACTGCCTGCGCCTTTCCGGATTATCCATCAATTCTGCAATAGCGCCAGCCAGCACCTTCGAATCGGCCGGTGCTATCAGCACACCGGCGTCTCCAACCACTTCCGGTAAGGCCCCGGCTGTTGTGGATATTACCGGAGCCCCGCAGGCCATAGCTTCCGCCGCGGGCAATCCGAACCCTTCGTAAGTAGAGGGGACTGCCATAATGGTTGCCTGCCTGTACAGGTTGACCAGTTCTGCAGTATCGATGCGTTCACGGAAGCTGACCCTGTCAGCCAGCGAGAGCCTGCCGATCAGCTCCTCGCTATCGCTGCCCTTCATCGTTTGACCTACCACCACCAGCTTCATATCATACTTTTCTTTGATTGCCGCTAAAGCTTCGAGAAGAAAACGTAATCCTTTCACCAGCGTATCCCGGCTCATCACCATCAATATCATGTTATCAGCCCGTTTTACATCATCCGAAGGTGAGAATATATCTGTGTCAATGCCGTTATAGATGACGTTCAAACGTGATTGGGGTATTTTAAACACCTCGCTGATATGCCTGCTGGCCACCTGGGAGACCGTAATAATATGCGGCAACTGACGGGCAACCTTAATCTGCATATTGACGAAGGAGAACCACCTGTAATAATCGATCTTGCCCTTAATCGTCCTGGCCGACTGCACCGCCATGTCCCTGTCTATTGTCACGGGATGATGGATGGTTTCAACCACCGGATAACCTGCCTTCATGATATCCAGAATTCCATATGCCATGGTCTGGTTGTCGTGGACAACATCGTACTTTTTTCTTCCATCCCCGCATAAATACCGGTAGGCACGCATACCGAACACCAGCGGCTCTGTGTAGTTGCCGAGAATTGTGCCGGCCCATTCAATGAAATTCGGCAGGTTATTCAACCTGGTGGGATTCATCAATAGCAACCTGCGATAAGAGAACGGCGAATAAAGATCGAGGCTGGGGAGCTTGACCAGTCCAACACCTTCATCGACTTCCGGATAGGGTGGCCCGGATATCAAATCCACCTCATGCCCCAGGTCACGCAGGGCGCTGCTGAGATAACGCATGTAGACACCCTGCCCGCCCGAGAAGGGATAACTGCGATAGCTTAAGATACAGACTCTCACGACATTATTTCCCGCAGAATCGACGACGCACATATCATATCAAATCCACCCTGTCCGCGCGATTGCAAACACCGCACATAATTGGTGAATTTTAGTGATGGCATTGACAATATATCAAATACATTGATAATATAATTATTGAATGAATATTCATTCTTTTTTACAAAATTAAGATGACAGCCCGGCAGGCAAGAAAGGAACGCATCACTCAAGAGCGGAGGGAACAGATACTCAAGGCTGCACTCTCCGTATTTTCAACACGCGGTTACGGTGAGTCCACCATGGCCGACGTAGCCGAGGCGGCCGGCGTGGGGGTGGGTACTATCTATAATTATTACAAGGACAAACGCGACCTGCTCATATCCCTGGTACAAAACCTGTTAATCTCTGAAAACCTGGTCAGTATCCTCGATAAAATGACGCTGTACAGCAGTCGTGATTTCATGGACCTTCTTATTGAAGAACGCCTGCGCTTCGGATTCGATAATGCCCAGACGATCTTATTCCTCATGTTTGAGATTCAACGCGATGCCAAAATGCGCCGCAAGTATGTGCAAAATGTTGTCTGGCCCCTTCTGTCCAGGCTCGAGAACCTGATACGCTCGCAGGTTAAGAGCGGCGTTTTTCGCAAGGTGGATGAGAAAATCATCGCCAGGGCCATGGCGGGTACCATAATCGGCAATGCGCTCCTTTTCAGGCTGGAGCAGCGGGAAAGCCCCCTGAAAAAAGCGCACCTGAAAGATATAGCACACGAGTTAAGCGGATTATTTATCGATGGTTTAGCAGGAAAATAGCTTATGCGTAACATGTGGAACGATTTTCAGTCCTCCCTGTTCCTGTTCTACAAGTATGTAACCCGCGGCAACAAGGTTACGCTTACACTCACGATCCTGATGGCCACGCTGGCCTTTATCCAGATTAATATCGTTCACGGTATCCTCAGCGGGGCTGTCAACCTTATTTATTCCCAGACTAAAAGCAACTATGTCGGCAATATCGTGATCCAGCCGGGTAAAGACCAGTGGGGCAACAAGGAACAGTACATTACACAGGTGGAGAGGCTGAAGCGCAAGATCAACGCTATTCCCGGCATTATCGGCTGCAGCGCCAGGTATTCAACAGGCGCTATCATTGAATACGACCCTGATAAAACCGGCAAGGACATCAGGTCCATCAGCTGGCCCGTGAAGTCCATCAATCCCCAGGATGAGATGCGGATTTCCGAACTGCATAATTGCATGCTGGCAGGCCAGTACCTGGACGAATCGGATCGAGACCAGGTGATCATGGGCAGGGAAGTGTCGGGCGGATACGGCGCCAGCCTGGAAGTACAATCGCTTAAGGGGGTTAACATCGGGGATGAAGTCACGGTCTTTTATCACAACGGGGTCGTGCGCAAATATACGGTAAAAGGCATATATGCCACCGTCTTCCCACTGGCGGACATGACCATTTTCGTGACACAGAAGGAGATGGAGTCGGTGCTGGGACTGCGCGACCGCGCCAGCGAGATTATCATCAGGACAGATGAGGCTTATCCGGAAGCATACTATATAGAGGATTTACGCAAAGCCGGCGTGGAGCTGCAGGATATACGGCCGTGGCAGGATTTCATCGGCCTCGTGCTCGGCATCGTGCAAAGCTTCGATATTATCAAGAAGATCATTTTGTTTATCGGTCTTATAGTGGCCGGGGTAACAATTTTCATCGTCATCTTTATTGCCACCATCAGCAGAAGAAAGCAGATAGGCATTATGAAGGCCATCGGCATGAAGGAAAGTATCATTGTAACATCATACATCTTGCTGGCACTGTTTTACGCAACCATCGGCATCAGCCTGGGCATGGCAATAATAGAATTTATCCTCAAGCCCTATTTCATCGCCCATCCCCTCGTTTTTCCCATGGGAAAAGTCAGTCTGCTGATTGTGAGGAGCGAGTTCCTCACCAGCATCGCCAGTATGATCGCCGTCAGCATAGTTGCCGGACTTATACCTTCCTGGCAGGTAAGCCGGGAAAATATCATCAAGGCCATCTGGGGATAAAAAGTACAATGATAGAGGTCAAGGATCTGCAAAAGACCTACACGGGAAAAGTGCCCGTGCACGCTCTGAAGGGTGTCAGCTTCGATATCCCTTCCGGCCAGTTTGTCGCCCTTATGGGGCCCAGCGGTTCCGGCAAATCAACGCTTTTACATCAGCTTGCATTGCTGGATACGCCAACATCCGGCGGGATACTTCTCGACGGTGTTGATATCCTGTCCCTTTCGCAGCATGCAGCCACCGACTTCCGCCTGCGCCACATGGGTTATGTTTTCCAGGAATATGCGCTGATACCCGAGCTGAACGCCATTGAAAACGCCTTCCTGCCCCTGATGCTGCTGGGTATACACAGAAAGGAATACATAAGAATAGCGGGTGACCTCATGGATAAGGTGGGGTTGTCCGACCGCCTGCACCACCTGATCAGCGAGCTTTCCGGCGGTGAGCAGCAGCGTGTAGCCATTGCACGAGCGCTTGTCAATAAATCGAAGATACTTTTTGCCGACGAGCCCTGCGCCAACCTGGACACCGAGAACAAGGGCATCGTCCTCAGGCTGCTGCGAAAGCTGTGCAATGAGTTGGGTCAGACCATACTCATGGTAACCCATGAGCCCGAACAGCGGGAATTCGCCGACCGTGTTTTATGGCTTCGCGACGGCCGCCTGGAAAAAGAGGAGTATATCAGTAAAGACACACAGGAAGAAGCCTTGCATAACGGTTATCGTACGGATATTTCCAGCGACCCGGATTATTTAAAAGATGATTAAGCATGGAGAGTAATACTATGAGTAAAAGATTAATGCTGACTATCACATTTTTCTCATTGCTGGCCGTGGTTTTACCTTCCTGCGCACAGCAACAGAAAACCATATTGCCCGGACAGACAGCCACTGTCACCAGGGGTGATCTCATACTTTCCGTCTCCTCTGACGGCAACCTCGACATGCCCAACGAAGTCAAACTGAAATTCGGCACCCCCGGCACCGTAAAGGAAATTCCCGCCGAAAATATAAAAGGCAAGCCGGTCAGGGCCGGCACGCTCCTGGCCAGGCTCGATAATACAACGCAACTGCTCAGCGTCCAGGCTGCCCAATACAGTCTCGAACTGGCTATAAACAACGTTGTGCAGACCTGCTGCGGCACGCGTTACCCGACGTTTTACTCGCTGGCTACAGCGCTGATGCGTTTCGAGCAGGCCCAGAGTGAACTCGCCGATGCCAGGACTGACCTGCTCGCCGTAAACTATTCCCAGGCAGCTTCCAACCTCTCGCTGGCTGGCTATGACCTCACGGCCGTGCGCTCCGTCTATGCCGATCCCAGGCTGGATGCCATTCAGACACAGTACGACGACCTCAACCAGCCGGTTTCCAACTACCCTCAACTGCAAAGCATAGTCTCTCTGCTCGATGCCCAGATCGCCAGCCTGGTCAATGTGCGCAAATTGCTTGAAGCAGGGGACTATGAAGCCTGCCAAACGATGCTCAATTCTCTTCAAGCAGACCTCGAAGAGGTGCATACCACAGTTAAAAGCAATTCCAGGCTGCCCGGCGCGTATACTTATCCCGACACTTCCACTTCGCTGGCCATTTCCAGGCAGGTACTGGATGCACTTGCGGATATCGAAACCATGCTTTACGATCCAGCCTTGGACAGGGTCAAGGCCTCCGAAAAACTGCGCATGGCGCAGCATGACCTGCAAATGGCCAATATGATACTAAATGAAAGCGAGACGATTTACCGCGCCGGATTAAATCCCCAGACCCTGCGCACCTATAACATCAATATCGAGACCGCCTGGATCAATCTCGAAAAGGCAAAACAGGAGCTGCTTAAAACCGAGATCGTCGCCCCCTTCGACGGCACTGTAGTTGCCGTTGATGTCAAGGTCAACGACCAGTTATCCCAGTTCGACTATTCATCGAAGACCGCTGTACACCTCGTCGACACGGGAACCATCCGTATGAAAGGCGTCGTCGATGAGATAGATATCACGCAGGTCAGCGTGGGACAGGAGGCCATCCTCACCGTTGACGCCGTGCCCGATCAGAAATTCAAGGGGCATGTTACCTTCATCTCTCCCTTCGGCATGCTGCAATCGGGTGTGGTCAACTTTCCTATTGAAATCTACTTCGACAAAGACGAAAATATCAGGCTGCTTCGGGGCGGGCTGACGGCAACCGCCGATATAGTCATCGGGCAAAGGGAAAGCGTGTTGATCGTGCCCAACAGGTCGATAAAAGGGCTGGCCGGCGACTACTGGGTAGAAGTTGTGATCGATGCGGATAAGGCCCTAACCGAGAAAATACAGGTACAGATCGGAATGCAGAATAAAAAGAGCACCGAGATCATCTCCGGGCTTGAAGAGGGTGATCTCGTCCTGACCGAGACCATCAAGTGACTTATTTTGCCCTGCCCTGGTCGGCAACGGCCTGTTGCGCTTTACGCAGGTCTTCCTCGCTTGCCAGGTAATAGCTTTTTCTTTTCTTTAAATCATCGTCAAGCTCATAAACCAGGGGGATGCCGGTTGGAATATTCAATTTGACGACTTTTTCATCCGACATATTATCCAGGTATTTGACAAGGGCTCTCAGGCTGTTGCCGTGCGCAGCAATAATGACACGTTTCCCGGACCGCAGCGACGGCGCAATACTTTTATGCCAGTATGGCATACACCTTCCATACGTATCTTTCAGACTCTCCGTGAGAGGTATTCGATTGGCAGGCAACTTGCTGTAACGCGGATCGGTAGCCGCGTTGCGTCGATCCGTTGGCTTCAGGGCAGGCGGCGGTATATCATAGCTCCTTCGCCAGATCAGTACCTGATCCTCACCATACTTCCTTGCCGTCTCCGACTTGTCCAGCCCCTGCAGAGCGCCGTAATGTCTCTCATTTAAACGCCAGGATAATTTAACCGGGATCCACATCAGATCCATCTCATCCAGCGTAATCCACAAGGTGCGGATAGCCCTTTTCAATACAGAGGTGAACGCCAGGTCGAATACATAACCTTCCCGTTTAAGTATTTTCCCGGCTTCTTTAGCTTCCCTGATGCCCTTTTCCGAGAGGTCTACATCGGTCCAACCCGTAAACATGTTTTCCTTATTCCAGATGCTTTCACCATGACGCAGCAGCACAAGTTTAACCATATAAATTTCTCCGCAAAAGCATTACAATAATCGTAACCGGTATGTTAAATTAATGCCTTATTATAACCAAAGCTATCTCCGGCTGCATGTTTAACGGAGCAATATAAATCTGTTAAGAATAATGCACTTCAGTGATATGATAGCTATAATATAACAACAGCGACCAAGGAGTAACAGGATGGCTCAGAATATAGAACTGAATAGAGACCTCGGTTTCCTGCGTATCGGCGCGGCGGTTCCCGAACTAAAGGTGGCGGACGTTGATTTCAACGTAAAGAACATTGTAAAAATGGTGGAAAAGGCCGGGGCTGCCGGCGTTCAGGCGCTATGCTTTCCTGAGATGGCAATTACAGGCTATACAATAGGTGACCTGGTTCTCCAGCAGGCACTCCTTGCACGGGCGGAAAAAGGTTTGCAGGACATACTGCATGCCGGCACCGCACATAATATGGTGGTTATAGTGGGTCTGCCCCTGTGCATCCACCAGAAAGTATTTAATTGCGCGGTCATTATGTGCGCGGGCAATATCCTGGGGGTGATACCCAAGACCTACGTGCCCACCTATAAAGAATTTTATGAAGAGCGCTGGTTTGCTTCCGGCGATGACGCCTGCTCGGACGTCGTCGAGCTGCTGGGGAAACCCGTACATTTCGGCACCGATATCCTCTTCTCACTGAAAGGTATTCCGGATGCGGTGCTGGGTATTGAGCTTTGCGAGGACCTTTGGGTACCGCTGTCGCCGCATGAGTATCAGGCTCTGGCAGGGGCTACCATTCTTTTCAATCTTTCTGCAAGTAACGAAATCCTGGCTAAAGCCGATTGGCGCAGGATAATGGTCACCTCGGAATCCGGCCGCAGTGCCGCCGCCTACTGCTATGTATCGGCAGGCACAGGCGAGTCCTCCAACGATCTGGTTTTCGGAGGGCATACCCTTATTGCGGAAAACGGCAATATCCTGCAGGAATCACGCAGCATAGCGTCCGACTCGCAGCTTTTGATGGCGGATATAGACGTGGACAGGCTGATACACGACCGCAGCCTGATCACCAGCTTCCGTCAGTCGGCCAGGAACCTGAAAACCTACAAGGTCATCGAAACCCGTGTCGATGATATCGCGGTGAACAAGCTGCATCGCAGTATTGATGCTCATCCCTTCGTGCCCGGCGACCTGGAAAGGAGAGCGGAAAGGTGCCGTGATATCTTCTCCATGCAGGTGGCTGCGCTGGCCAAAAAGCTCACCGGTTCGGGGATCAAGCAAGTGGTGCTGGGAGTTTCCGGAGGCCTCGATTCCACGCTGGCCCTGCTGGTAGCGGTCAAGACCATGGATTTCCTCGGCCTGCCGCGCACCAATATTAATGCCTATACACTTCCCGGTTTCGGCACCACGGCAAGGACAAAAGATAATGCCACTAAACTCAGCACCTCCCTCGGCGTCAGCTTTGAAACCATCAATATTACCAGGACCTGCAGGGCGCACATGGCTGACCTGGGGCACAAAGGGGAGGAGGATATAGTTTTTGAAAATCTGCAGGCGCGCTACCGCACTGAACTGCTCTTTAATAAAGCCAATGAATTGAATGCCATCCTCGTCGGAACGGGAGACCTGACCGAGGTTGCCCTCGGCTGGTGCACTTTCTCAGGAGATCACATATCTCATTATCACGTAAACGTTTCCGTTCCCAAGACTCTTGTCCGTTACCTGATCCGCTGGGTTGCCGATGAAGAGCTTGCCGGCACTAAGGCGCAGAAGGTGTTGTACGACATCCTGGACACTCCCATATCCCCCGAACTGAAGCGCCCGGCAAACGGAAAAATCACGCAGGTCAGCGAGGATGTCATCGGGCCGGTGGAGCTTGCCGACTTCTATTTATATCCTCTCGTCCGCCTCGGCATGCGCCCGGGAAAGATGCTTTTTCTCGCCAATGAAGCCAGGAAACAAAAACTTTTCGAGGGCCGTTACACATTCGACGAGCTGCATAAATGGCTGAAAAGCTTCCTGGAACGGTTCTTTGCCAACCAGTTCAAGCGGACCTGCATGCCGGAAGGGCCCAAGATCGGTTCGGTCAGCCTCTCTCCCAGGGGTGACTGGAGGATGCCTTCCGATGCCGAGCCCGCGCTCTGGCTGGAAGACCTCGAGTTGATGTACCGTAAGCTCAAAGGATAGTCCGGGTACTAAATTTCGAAAATTCCCGGCTCATAATTGGTACTTATGTCCCCTGCCGTATCAGTCTACTTTCCTGAACATATCTTTAGGCGCGTTGCAGATGGGACAATTATCCGGCGCCGAGCCGATTGAAACGTAGCCGCACACCTGGCACACATAATATTCCACCCCCTCGGGGTCAAGTATCCGGTCAAGGGCTTTCTCATACAGCTTGGAATGCTCCCGCTCCACATCCCGATGATAGCTGAAGATGGTGGCCACTGCCGCGTTTCCTTCTTCATTGGCATCCTTTATGAAATCGAGATAGGCGTCCCGCGCGAAATTTTCACTTTCGAAGGCTGCCTTCAAATTCTCCTGTGTATCGGCCACCGCACCTAAGAACCTCAGGTGATGGAAGGCATGAACACCTTCGGATTCGGCAACGGCGCGGAACAGCCCGGCCAGCTGGGGATAACCGTCCTGATCGGCCTTGATGGCGAAGGCGAGGTCCCTGGCCTGCGCCTTGGATTCAGCCGCAAAACCTTCCTTCAGGTGTTTCAAGGTGTTATTGCCCTTAACCTTCGGGGCTTCGTACTCTACAATCTTGTCAGCGCCCGCCCCGCATATGGCGCATTTTTCCGGTTTCTCCTCAGTGACTTCAAGATGTCGGCAGTTGGTACACATCCACATGGCTATTTTTCACCTCCGTAATCAAGGGAACACCCATTAATAACTTGGTTCCGGGATTTACCCTTGCCTCTTTACACAGTATGAAAAGACTATCAAAAAGGCAAGGTAAAGGCAATGCTAGTGTAACCAGCGCAATTGTTTTGAGTGCCTACTCAATTAGAGTGAGTAGATGCAGTTACTCCAGGCTATAGATAAAAATGCCGCCGGCAGTGAGCTTGCTGCGGAAGGAGAGGATCATATACACAAGGTTCCAGGCATCGATATTGGTATACAGTGCCACTGTGGCCGAATCATCTCCGGGCTGGATTATTGTACTGGAAATATTAAACGTGTCGATATCGATACCCTGAATCAGTGTTCCCTCGATGCGTGATTGTGAGTTCCAGACATCATTGGAAGGATTATCCGCATCCCCGGCAAGGGTGGTGCTGTTGACTGTTATTGAATCACCGGTATAGTCAGTGTAGGGATAGGAGGGGTTTACACCGCCGTCCCCTTCACCCGCAAAGCAAGTCACTTTGGCTGCGTCAGGTTCACTGGTCAGGTCGGGTGTCAGGAAACCCGATATTTCAAAATTCAAGGTAGTATATTGGGCATAGCGATACGTATCATAGACATAGATCTGGTGCCCCTTTGTGGAGGGACTGGTGAAAATGACAACAACCGACCAGGCGGCGTGAGCCCATTCGTCTTCATCAGTGGTTCTCTCCCACTCCTTATAGCTGGTGCTGTCCGTCCGGTTCCCATTGCGGGGGCTGCCGAGCGGATACCTGGTATATCGCGGTGATGGAGCAGATGTTTCCGAGTCATAGGCAAAGGGAGCATCCTGAATCATTCCCCACAAGCTATATCTTCCACTGCTGGATGTGCTCAAGTCCCAGTGTCCTACGGTATATGTACCGTTGCCGACAAAGCCGCCGCCGTGACTGCTGAAATAATCCTTTACGGAACTGGTGATATTGGCAAAGCAGGAATACGACCAGCCGTGCGAGCTGCCATTGGGTAAAACTTGAGTGTTAGAGGCTGTAACCGTTAAAGGACAATTGACTCCGTTGTACAGCACATTAAAATTCACCTTGTTGACTGCATACGTTGCCGGCCAGGTCGCGCGCGTGCTGGCGGAGTAATTCTGGGCATTCCAGGGCTTGCATTTCCAGCCTGTCCAGTAAAGGTAGATCATCTGCACCTGGGCGTTTGCCGGTATCGTGCTGATGGTACGGGAGGATTCCTTGTATAACCTGTCCCTGTTCCGCTGTAAACTGTTATTAGTATCCCGCATCAATGTATTGCCGGTAGCAATGTAATCCCCTTCAATGACCGAGCCGAATTTCTGGAATTCCTTTTTCGAGCTGTAAGCAGTCACTGTAGTGGACTGCCCGGACGGGCTGGTTGCCGTGGATTTAAGCTCGAACACCTTCAAATCTGTGTTCCAGGCAAGATAGTTGTTGCCGGTATCGTTGGTCTTCATCCAGCAGAAAATACCCTGGGGGATTTGATTGGGGGTGAACTCAAACGTAACTATGTACCTGGTGCCGTCCAGGGGAAGCTGGTCATAGTAAATGGGAGACGCATAATCCCAGCTTACCACAGTACCCCCGCGGTATGAATACGTGATGGGGTCGCAGTGGTAAACCTGGCCGCCGGCCTGGCCGAGGTTGCTGGAATCGGCAACCAGTTGAGTCCCCGCAGGCAGCCAGCAGGCTATCCTGCTGACCCTGACTCTCGAAATACTGCTGTCGAAATAGAACGCAATTTCATATTTACCCCGCCCGCTGACGGAGCCGGTCCCTACATAGTTACCCGCGACTACAATATACGTTGCCGGATCCCTCTGCTGGGTTCCATTCGGCGTTTCCAGGCCGTCCAGCACCCACTTGGGGCCGATCTCATAAACAACGCTGTTATCATTCACAGGATCGCCGGGGCTGAGTGAATAGCTTTCGGATGCCGGATTGTGCCCGTAGACGCTCTCGCCCCAGTTTATTGCATCCAGCCAGGAAGGCAGCTTGCCGTCGGTCTTGATGCGCCACTGCGCAGCGTCAATGCCCGCGTTTGCAGAATAGTATTCCCCGGTCTTGCGCTCAACAATCTGTCCTGCCTTTGCAGCCGTGCCCATATAG
The DNA here is from genome assembly GCA_028716085.1 of Dehalococcoidia bacterium. GTDB lineage: Bacteria > Chloroflexota > Dehalococcoidia > GIF9 > UBA5629 > JAQUQM01. The sequence goes on from JAQUQM010000003.1 coordinate 22,951, forward strand.
CTCAAGGTGACGGGCAACAACAGTCCTGCTACCATCACCAATGTCAGTACCACACCGAGCACCGCTATCCCCGCTTCACCTTGCCACTTATTTACGGTCGACTTCATAATTGCTGTTCTTCCAACGATAGCTGTTAATAAAAGATCCTGGGCGTGATTTTATACGTCCTGGTTTCACTGGAGCTTCCCAACTGGGAGGTGATTGTCACCGTGAGTATTTTCCTGGGATTCTCCGGATCAGGCTGATTATACTGGGCGGTGATTGAAGCTATGTTTTCGGCAACCTGCATCTGATTGCTGCTGATCACGCTACCTGTAACTTCATCTGCGATTACTACCTGCTTCTGAAGAATGCGGTTGTCATCAACAGCATATGTAATGGTTGTTTTGTTGGCCTCCCAGTCCACATATGAAATAACCAGCGGTGTAGAGGTGGACAGGGTAAAGAAGCCCGGGGTTGGTGTTATCGTTTGTGCGCAGGCGCCGTCCCTGTCGATCCAGTAGCCAGCTTTCTGGACCTGGTGTATAGCCTGCATGCTGTTCTCCGCCTTCGGAGTCAGTACGTATACCTGGGTGAGCACCTGTGAAGTTGCTACCGCTAACAACGAGCCGAGTGACATGGTCACCAGCAGCTCCACTAGTGTAACCCCGCTGGAACCTTTATGCGAAAATAGTGTCTTTATGTCAAGCCATCGCAAGCTCATCTACTAAACTATCTTTTATAAGACTCCATCACCAGGACTTCGGGTGGTGTACGTTGCTGGCAGGTTACTGCCACAGTGACTTTCTGGACTCCCAGGTCAACCGCGCTGACTGCCCCGGTCTCCGGATTTATCAGCGCCACAGTGATATTGATATCGTAGCCGACAGGTATGTTTGAAATCTTAGTGTAGGTATAAGGAGGAGTACTGTCGTAAGAAGAGTTGTTGATTGCTTCCATCTGTGTCTTTACAAGGCTTTCAGCAGTGGATCGCCGATCCGCCGTTGCGAGTACCTTGAAATTGGTACCGAGCGCCGAGACCATCGTAACACTTACAACCGAGAAAACCGCCAGGGCTGCCAGCACCTCTGCCAGGGTCATACCCGCCTCGTTTATTCTATGCGTTAATCCATTCACGAGCTTCACACACTTCCATTTTCAATTCTATCAGCGACCGCATATGATCTCAATAGAGATTTAGTACTAGGGACTCTTACAATGTGCTACAATGGACGCCAGCCTCAGAAAATAAACAACATGGAAGCGTGACGATATGCCTGAAAAGATTCCGTGGCCTTTCACCAGATTATATGACAGGGGCCCCAACAGGTTTTTCACAAGGTGGTTTCAGCGCATAGCGTCAGATGTCAGGGAACGGGGGATAACCGGCAACATCCTGGATATCGGCACGGGGCCCGGCCGCCTGCCTATTGAGATAGCCAAACAGGTAAAAGACGCCAGGCTATTTGGAGTAGACCTTTCGCAGGACATGATAAAGATAGCCAGGGAGAACGCCGGCATGGAAGGGATCGGCGATAGGGTCGAATTCAGGATGGCCAGCGCCTACGCTACAGGCTTTGAAAGCGGTTCCATGGACCTTGTTGTCAGCACTGAGACACTTCATCACCTGGCAAAGCCTCTGGCTGCCTTCAACGAGATATACAGGATACTGAAGCCGGGCGGACAGGCCTGGCTGTTCGACGGCCGCAAGGATGCCAGCAAGGCGGAATACGAGGAAACCGCACGTATGCTGGGCATAGTGGATCTTCCCCTGCCCTACCGGTTTTTTAAGACTATGTGGCCCCGCGCCCATACGGGCTATAAAACGGAGGTTTACACCACCGGCAAACTTGGGAAGGCTATAGAAACAAGCCCTTTTAAAAAGGCTAAATACATAAAGCAAGGCGCTTATATTCGAATTGAGCTGAAAAAACACTAACGCCACCTGACAGTAGTAAAGCCATGAAGTGCAATTTCCGACACCATCCCATTTACTTATAATATAACACGTCTAACACATGTCACATGTAACGACAATACCGCCTCCAATATCTGTCAATCAGTTTATTGCAGGCTTTTCCCGTCGTCTACTGGAAAACATAGGTTGTCCCGACACTATTGAGCAGGAATTGTGACGGCATCTTTATGGCAAATTGATTGATAGCTTTCCATCCCGTGCAGTGCATTGGCACAATAAATTCCGGGGCTATTTTCTTCATCTCCTCAATTGTCGGCTCGATTATCGGTTCGAATAGCCGCCCAGTTAGATGAAAGCCTCCTAGGACGGCATGAACACTTTGTATCTGTGTCACCTTCTGTGCATATTTGACTGTATTGATAATGCCCGCGTGAGAACAGCCGCCTATAACCACCAAGCCTTTGTTTCTGATGTTCACAACCACGCCTTGATCATCATGAAAAGGATCGGTAACCCATGCGCCGTCGAGCTTAGCTTCAGCCCACAGAAAGCCTTTCTCAAAACCGGTTACTCGTTCCACCTCTCCTGTAACCAGGACATGACCTGAAGCTAATGTAGAAGCCTCCTTTATTTTATTGAGGTTGGCTCCCGTCTCCTTCAGAGACACTTCATTCAGTCTGGGCATTTCCCGCGTTAGCCCGATAGCCGGCACATTGATTCGCCGTTCAAGAAACGCATCCGGATGAAGGACAAGTGTTACCCCTTTGCCGGCTTTGCAAAGAAATGCTGTCAGGCCACCGAAATGATCGAAATGACCATGGCTCAATACGACTGATTCAATTTTGGCCAGGTCCACATTTAAAACTTCTGCATTATGCAAGAGGCAGGTTGACGCAATACCTGCGTCCATCAGCACCCAATGCTCCTCCGAGCTGGAATATACTTTAAGCAGGCATGAAAATCCGTGTTCTGCAAGCGGAGCCCTCCATTCAGAGGGGATAGGTCTCTTGATGATCTCTGAACCCTCCAGGAATAGATCGGAATAATTATCTACCAGAATTGTAATCTCAAGTCTGTCAGCTTCTAATAATTGCAGTTTTTTCATTCCTCAATACCTCCTGATAATATGACGACAACCAGACTGTATCTCAGGTTACATTATGATTCATTATGTATCTCGTCATTCAGCTTAACATCACGCTGTTGTTTAATCTGACGCGGGCGATTCATGAGAAAAACTGGAAAGATGCCAGGTCAGAAAGTGGTCAAATAAACTGTATTGCCTTCTTTTTGCCCCTTAACCATCTCACAATGTCTCAAGATTGCTATTTGATTCTCCAGTTCTTGAGGGGAAAGGAGGAACCTGCTGAAAAGTTCTACACTGGTGACTTTACCTCTGGATTTGATGAATTCATAAATCGCCCTTTGCTGTTCAGTCAAACCTTTCGTTGCTTCAAATCCGGAAGCCTTTCGGAAGCGCTGAGCCGCGCGCGCTGCAAGAGGATCACAAGCATGAACCCGATTGACTATCATAATATAGCAGTCTTCGCAAAGAATCTGACCTTCATGCATGAAGCCGTCGTTCCTGGAAATTTCCCGTCCGCACTTTTGGCATTTAGCCATTTTGTTTTGTGCTATTAGAATAATCCCCCTTTCTATCCAAGCTCATCGGTTAAAATAGATTTTACTTATTCAACGGCTAATGATGTTTTACTTGTTAACGACGTTCCCAGCTAAGGCTATATTATTGAGCCGTAAATCGAATCACAGTTTGATCAGATGAACGGCTTCATCAGATCGATCATACTTCGTTTAGGCTGCCGGATAAGATCTATTACAGCCCGTATGTGTGTTTCCTCTGAAATCCCCTCAGGGTAACTATGAGTTCCGAAAACCACATCAATAGCCGGGTATTTCTCGTTTATCATCTTACGATACTCATCCTTGTTCGGGCAGAAATCTACCAAACAACTGGAAAAGTGGATTGCATCCACATTCAGTTCAGTTAAGGTACGAATACGGTTGGACAGCTTTTCTGCTCCAAATATGCCCGGACAGCCGGCGCAGTTGATAATCCCCACTAGTTCGACATTACCGCTATAGCGGGCAAATTCACTGTCTGCGGTATTAAGCGCCCTGAGACACCGAGTTGATGCACAACCCAGATCCTGAGTGATATTAGAACAAGTGAGAATACCGATTTTAAACGACGATTTTCTCTCCTTTTGAATAATTTTATCCATCTCTTCTTATTACCTCTGCTATATTATTTAAAGAAATTCCCCGTTCCTGATAGACGGTCAACTTGCATTCGGAATCTCCACTATATATGGCAGCCTCAAATTCTCCGCAACTGCAGTTCTAAAAATATCTCCGCCCATTGTTGTTACTTTTTCGCTGTACTAAAAGCCATTTCGATGATAATTATGTGGTACGGGAGCTCTAATGCAACTCTTTATGTTTATTCCTGAACCATCTTATAATCTCAGCCGACCTCTCAATACGTGAAGCCATCACGGATAGCATTTCGTTTCCTTGTTCCGTAAGTCTATATACCCGGCGTGCAGGCCCTTTGTCCCCATCTTCGAAATCAGAGCAGGCTAAACTATTATCTTCAAGTAAGCGGAGAACTTTGTATATCGGGGATGGGTCCATATTCGCATCAATAACACCGATTTCGGATAGCTTTTTAAGTAGCGAATAACCATGCGAAGGCTCCTCTTTCAACAGCAGCAGAATAAACGGAATGAAGAGGGGCGGGAATAAGATTCCCCGCGGTATTTTCATTCCGTGAAAGAATCCCGCCGGTAACGAAGCAGGCATATTATTTACACTACTCATCATCTTGATAGGAATACCCCTCAATTCTACAAAACATACAATAACTAGTGACCAGCATTCACTACTGTATTATAAACATTATTGACAATTTGTCAATATTACTGGCGCATAAATCCAGTCATTGGCAATGCGTAATAATAAAACGCCTGGCATATTGGCAGTAATGCCGTACCGCACACCGGCATAAATTGCACATTTCTTATTAACATTGACAAGTATATAGTATTACTATATACTTCATATTTGTAGGTTTTGCTGCGATGAAAAAAGCCAGTATTGCAAAAACGAGGTTGATGAGGATAGGCGAGGTGGCTAAAGCTACGGGTGTCTCGTTGCCTACCATACACTACTATGTTCGAGAAGGCTTAATCTCTCCGGAAATGAAGACCGCGCGCAATATGGCATATTATGCCCCTGAGTGTGTTGATGACATCCGGTTAATCAAGGAACTGCAGGCAAAAAGGTTCCTTCCTCTGTCCTTGATAAAGCTGGTAATGAATGCCAAGCATGAGGGTCAAGACATTGGCCATCTTGCCGAGATGCGTTCTTTCCTGGATGACATATTTCAGCCGGTTGGAGAACCAGCGTCTAAGAGCCTGACATTTGACGAATTAATTGATGCCAGTGGGCTATCTGTATCCGGTCTCAATACGCTGGAAACCCAGGGATTGTTGATGCCGTCACAGACTGCAAACGGTCGCCTCTACGACGATATCGATTTGCGTATCGCCCGGATTGCCAAAGAGCTTGCCGGATACGGACTGACTCCCGACGACCTAAGCGTTTATAAATCATACATAAAAGCAATACATACCGAGGCAAGGACGATACATGAAAAAATTCACGGGATTCAGGAGAGGGACACCATCCCCATTACCAGGCTGATCAACGCTTTAAATAGTATGAAGTCATGCCTTGCGACCAAAATTTACCGGCAGATCGCTCTGGAACTGCATTAATAGGACGCCGGACTTAAACTCACTTAAGGAAGTGTGGATTTAGATTGCATCATCCCATATTTAAACATATTCTGACTGAATACATCCGGCTGGACACCCGGTTATGCCGGGCATGCTGGAACTGTGTCGATTCATGCCCGAACGGCGTAATTGGCAAAACGTGGCCTGTATTTCATAAACATGCCCATATCGATTATGCCGGCAGATGCAAAGGGTGCCTCAAATGTGTGAGTACCTGTCCCTATCATGCCGTTATAATCCGGCGTTATCGGACGAAGAATAATCAGACAGGAAGGAGTTCCTCATGCGAAGAATTATCAGCATAGCCATGCCCCTATTGATGATTTTATCTATCGTGACCGGTATAGCGGAATCGCAACCCTCTCATACGGGCAAACCGGTGCTCCACATTGCTATAGTGATACTTTTTGCTGTTGCGGCTTGCGCCCATGCCTGGGTGAACAGGAAAGTTCTCGCAAAATATCTGTTCGGCTCAAAGAAGGGTTAGGGCAACAACACCACGGAACGAAAGACAATAATCCGCTGAGTATTTAGTGGTCCGGATTGTCTTTTGCTTTGCGAAGATACCCGTTATCCCCGAACCAGTTTATGGCTTTTTCAATGGAGGTCCTGACGGGCGTCTGCGGCAGGCCCAGTTCCCTTATGGCCTTGGAGCAGTCATAATATTCGTACTTCCTGCCGATTTTCAGTTCAGATGCTGTGCTTGCCGGGGGCTTCTTAGTGAAAAATGCTTCCAGTTCATATAAATAGGTAATAGCGAGAGCCAGGTGATAGGGTATTTTGAATGCAGGCGGCTTAACTCCGGCTACCTCGCTTATCAATTTGAAATAATCCGAGACCGTCATATTCTCATTTCCGAAAAGATATCTTTCGCCTATCCTGCCCTTTTTGGCTGCAAGAATTTGCCCGCGCGCAACATCCTCAACATCGATAATATTGACTCCCCCTTCTACGTAGCCGGGCAGTTCCCCGTTGGCGACGGCAAGAATCAACTGACCGGAAGGCGTTGGCTTTATATCCCGTGCGCCGATAACAATAGTTGGGTTGACGATGACGATGGGCAAGCCACGGGCGACGAATTTCATAGCCTCAACTTCGCCGAGGTACTTGGATATGGAATAGTGGTCATGAGTGTCCCAGTGATTGAACTCGGCTGTTTCATCGGCAGGCTTTTCAGCCCCGTGCGCGCCCATCGTATTATTGGTGCTTGTATAGACGACTTTCCGCACTCCGGCTTTAAGCGCCGCAGCCATGGATGTCTTTGTTCCTTCGACATTGACCTCATAGGCAACATTTTTATTAGGCGCCCAGTGAGAAAAATAGGCAGCAGTGTAAAAAAGCTTTTCAATCCCCTGAAGCGCCTTTGCCATGGAATCCTCGTCGCGGATGTCGCCATAGACTATTTCCACATCAAGATTGTCAATATTGCGGGTGTCGCTGGTCTTCCTTATGAGAACCCTGACATCCTCCCCGTCTTTAATCAGCTCTCGTACAATGGCCGAACCTATTAATCCCGTTGCGCCCGTTACCAGGTTCTTCATTACTCAATACCTCTCATGTTCATCGATTAATCGCCATTCAGACACCTTGAACCAATTCCACCCTGATCATCCATACCGGCAAATTGGTGATGTTAATTTGGCATATTTTACATTATGAAGTCAAGATATCTACTATATTCGTTATTCTTCCGGCAGAATTTTTCTGTGCTATAATTCTGATTTGATATTTCCCGCAGGGCAACAGGGTATGATGAGACAGGTGCAAAAGTCTATGTCAGACAAGGCACTTATGCCAGGAATCGCAGATGTCTCTTAACAGCACGCTTAGAAAAGCAAGGTTTGAAGTGATCCCCATGAAGGGGGTGACAGATGAAATAACGGCTTTGCCCGTTGGGTCAGTTGTGACGGTTACCGCCTCGCCTCGCAAGGGAATAGATGCCACATTCAAGCTTTCCGAGGAACTGGTCAGACGTGGATTTAGGGTGGTGCCTCACCTGGCAGCACGGCAAATTCAGGATAAGGGCCACTTGCGTGAGATGGTTGAACGGCTGTCGGCGGGGGGATTTGAAGATGTTTTTGTAATCGGCGGTGATGTTGCTAAACCGGCTGGTATTTATGAATCGTCAGCCGCGTTGATAGCCGACATGGTTGAGATGGGCAACAGACCCCTGCGTATCGGCATCGCAGCATATCCCGAAGGTCACCCGTTAATCGGTGGGGAAACCCTGATGCAGGCGCTTAAGGACAAACAGCCCTTTGCCGATTATATGGTCACACAGATTTGTTTTGACCCGCAGACTATCAGCAAATGGCTGTCCAGCGTGAGATCGAACGGTATCACACTGCCTGTTTACATCGGAATCCCCGGCGTATTAAGCCGGCAGAAATTGCTGGAGATATCATTAAGGGTAGGCGTGGGTGATTCCACCCGGTTTTTAAAGAACCACTTCAGCATGCTTGCCATGATACTACGGCGTGATATATACAATCCGGATAGCCTGGTAAAAAGGATCTCGGCATCACCCATTGGCAAGGACCTGGCAGGCTTTCACATCTATACCTTTAACCAATGCGGATCGACAGAGCAGTGGAGGCAGAAAACGCTAAAGCTGGGCAGAAAGAGTAAAATCACACAAGGACGTCTTTTATAGCAGACCGCCAATGAACCTTACCTATTGCGCGCATTTAGCTATAAGTATTGTGGAAATAGAAGATTTGGTAGCGCATACCGGTTTATAGTTATGTCTACCAAAGAGCCATTATACAAAAGTCATAAATCTATTTTGTCATATTTACCAAAACAATCTTGATCGTTTACTAACAACTACTGCCATGTAATTCTATTCGGTTGGTTAGCTAAACGTTAGCGAGTTATTGGCCATCTCAGCAATTCTAATTGATCAATCTTTTACCTATTTTCCATTTTAATCCAATTTGGTAGTTTAGGTGTGAATAACTTTTCTAGCAAAATAACTTTATGTCCGACCAATGTCTCTCCGGTCTTTATCTTGATCGCTGACTCGGTACAATTAAGATACTCACTGTATCGATCAACAACTAGTTCATAAGCTCTCTGATTTAACAGAGTGTTACCGGCATCAACGCCGGACATCCTGCAGGCATACACCACCGCATTTCCAATAACTGTATATGCATCTTGCATCTTAACCAAAGGAGTATTGTCACAATCAATGCCAATCCCTAATCCAATCTCTTGTTGGATTGCAATAAAGCGGTCCCGATTGTTAATATAATGGTTGCTAAAACACTTATGGCATTCAGAAGCCGATTTAATTGCATAATAAACTGCATCTTGTCCACTATAGAAATCAGGGAAGAACGCAAGAATACCATCACCGGTGAATTTGTCGAAAACTCCGAAATTATCTTTTATTATCTTTATTAAATCTGTGCACACGTTCATAATGAACTCTACATATCCTTGTGGCGTCCTAGCCAACAACATGAGCTCTGTGGAGCGTCTAATATCTATAGATATAACCACAGTATTGCATGATTGGGTATTCTCAAATTGATTAAATAACTCACCTGATTTCTGAAGGTGCTGCCTAGCCTCCTCTTTTACATGATATAAAAGAAACTGATATCTCTTTTCTTTTCCTAATTCACTTCTTGTCTCATAATATTCATTAGTTTTCTTCTTGAACTGCTCATTTTCCTGCATGGATTGGGCTTGAGTTATTCCTTTTTCTTTGAGTATAGCTTCAGCGGCTAAAATCTCATTATGTTGTTTGGCAACACGATCTTCCAATTCTTTAATACGTTTTTGTAGTTCTTTTTCATTGTTTGATGGCAAATGTATAGTCTCCCACATAAATGGCATTGTAAATGAATCGGCAAATGGCTGTTCCGGTACCTCTGCCCAAGGCGTCTGTCCTGATATAGGGCTCCACATCTTGTCAAACTCGGGAGGTGGTGAATATTGGTCATGCCATGATATATCAGCCCCAAATCCATGTTGTCTACGGGACGAAGAGATTAGACCGTCCTCAACATATTTATTATTAGATTCATCAGGAGATTCTTTCGGTTTGTTCTTTTCTTCCATTTGCTGATCATCGTTTTTATGATTCTTTTCCATGTATAATCCACCTAAATAAAGAAAATAACTTCGCTTCATTAATTCAAGAGGCAAATTAGCCACTGCAAAAGAGCTGTCAATGTACCTGCTATCAAACCAGCAGTAATTGTTAGGGCTAACCAAGTTTTTTGTGTCGTATTAAAAGCATATAAGGTTCGATATGTTTTAAAGTCCAATTTTGTTGGAATCTCTGGCAAGATAATTAATGTGTCACCAGTATATCCCAGAAATTTCCCACCTACCATAACAGGGCTATGACTTTTATTTTTTTGTAGCTCCGGCACAGATATAACACCCCCGGTTTCGTCACCATTCGAAAATCTTATTGCCCAATAAATTTCTTGAGGTCCTGTAGATTCCCCAATTCTTGTTATAGTAAGTGCAAATCTTGGTTTGCCAGCTTGGAAATAGGGAAGAAAATCGAAGAGTAATCTACGGATCACTGCTTGCGGTATAACTTTGAATCTGTATCCTGCTAATTCCACTGTCTCACCACCAGCCATCGCTTTCTCCTAACTATCCTTTTTGATTATCTTACCATAACAACTTTCGTATTTCATCATCGTATTAGTTAATGTCAATGTGTATTGCTAATAGTGGTAAAATTATATCGTGAGCTTCTGGGATTGGTTTATCAATATTCTTGGGATTGCCTATGTTAATCCTAATAGCTGGTTATCAATAGTTCTTTGGATAATTGCTTTATTTGACTTGGTTATCCTTGCTATCTCTAAATGGGGATTACCAAAAGCCAAAGATCTAACTAAAAAAATATCAACAAAAATATTGAAGTTTGCTGCTCCAATATCCGTATTAGTAGTATTCGTGTGTTTTATAGTAGCAGCTTATTCCTCGCAAGTAGAGCAAGCAAAAGACTTAGAAACGGTTAATAAACGTGTAAAGGATTTAGAATTTGGGCAAGCATTAGCTACCCAAGTATTGAAGCAACAGTCACCTGCACAATTAATTCGCACTGCTACTGCCACCGTGGATATCTTTGTAAAATCAACAGAAGATATACAAACACATGATTTAGGCAATGGTGGCTATCTCGGCTTTGGAAAAGGGCAAGATGCATTGTTAATAATGTATGCAGCAGAGGGTTATAGAAATCAGCAAGGTAACGGTACGGTAAGATATCGATGCGTTTTAAATATGGATGCTACTAGTAAAGCTACTGAGCACGATATCCAATTCCTGAAGCAAGCAGAGTATATTCAAATTGGATTTGTACTTATTCCAAAAGATGCTCAAGTGCAAGAGGGAAGTCAAGCTATAATAACGATCAATAATACTATTAGATGGGTGATCCCTATCCCCCCTCAAGCTGTAATCCCAAATACTTACCTTGGTGCCCCGTCAGCACTGTATGTGAGAAATATCCAGCAGTACCTACAAGATACAACGAAATGACATATCAAACCGAAAATTACTTCAACGACATATAATACGAGGCCATTGAATTGGTCTCATCAAAATACATCGTGTCAAGGAGTAATTGCCCAAGGTAATTGGTAGCGCATACCGGATTTGCCAGTTAGTATAGTATAATGTAAATTTACGTTCAGTTTAGTACATATGTGTTATTTTGGGAATTCTGACTATGATCGTAAGGTGCTAAAACATTATGACCGATTATTAGCGATTCATTAGCTATTTATTAGCTGTTTATTAGCTATCTCATAGATTCAAATTATATGTGAAAAATAGAATGTACAGTAACAGACGATGTAAAGATAGGCAACTGATCTATTTCTTATAACATTAAATAATAACCTATTTCAAATCCTATAGCACTCCAGTAAACCAGGCTTATTTTGATCGAGACAGCGAGCAACGTATAGAAGATTTCGTGAGCTTAACCAGTTGGCAGTAACAACTTCTTGCATTTGTTTTGGTAACACGTTCATAGGCTTGCCATCTTTAAGTGAAATACGTTTAAGGAATTTTCCAGTTTGTATAAGAGCCCAACCTTCAGCAGGAACCGAAACTAAAATAACAGTGCGCCATGGTTTCAAATCACCTATTGTTAGACTCCACTCTTTTTTTTGGGATGCAATAGAAAACAGAGTAACCACAGCGTTAGGATAACGACCAATATGGACTTCACTAACATTATTGGCAATCAATAGGCGATCATCGCCCGCAATAGCAATTTCATTAATCGGCTCATTACCCCAAGGTATTTCATGGAAAATACTGCTATTCAAGTCACCAATATGCAATGCAGATTTGCCAGATCTATCTGAATGTCCGCCACCGCAATACACAGTAGTACCTCTAAAGCATATGCAATGATCTGCAGATGCAAGACTACGCTGCTGATTGCCCTCCACACAATACAATTGGAAATGCTCGATAAAATATAATTTGCCATCCGGGCCGATTTTGGGACCAGGCAGATAGATTTGACCACATTTATAGGTTGATAGTTCGAGCTTATCATTAGCTGTATTTATGATCAAAAGATTGTCATATGAAATTTCAACTACAAACAGTCCGGTCAAGGGGTCACTATCGGCATAACCGTAAATCTTATTCGGCCAAATCGATTCTGCCAAGACTGATCCATCAATTGTATTTACTAATTGAATCAATATTTGATTTTCTTGCTTTTCAGAAAGAACTAGTACCCTTTCAGGACTGACAAAACGTAGGAGACGTATAGTGGCGGAAGGAACGTTAATTGACCATCTAAGTTGATCAGTGCCACTGTCATAAGAGACTACAGATCCATTGGGCTCTGTAAAGCATACTAAATCCTCATTTGGCGATATATTAATATTTCCAAGATACGCAATAGGAGTGCAGGCCAAATCTAGGCTGGATATGCCTTCTGAAATAAATGCTTCCCTCTTCTCAGCTTCAAGATGATCAATAATGGACTGAGGAGAAAATGATGAAATCAGCATATTTCCACCACAGCGAGGGCATCGACCTTGATCCAAAGCTGCTATATTTGGTCCGCCGTAAATCACGGTACCATGTTTCGTCATAGCACCGGCGAGATAAAGAATAGGAATGACTTCATGGCTAAAGGGTCCACAATGGGGGCATCGTAATGAAAAGCCATTTGACGCATAGCTAAATGCTTCCCCTGAACCAAGATTAGGATAAGTTTTTATCAAAGCATCTCTAACTGCATCTACTAACTGTGAAAACTCAGACATTATGATGGTGATGGAGATAGGTGACTGACACGCACGTTGGGCAAATTCTTTAAAGTCGACTCCCATGACTATATCCTCCTTATTATTCAGAATAAAAAACGGCACAGAATTGCAATGTGAAACAACATTCAACAATCAAAAGGCCAATTTACAAAAATAAATAATTTTTTTGAAAAACAATTCAGGGTTTTAGGGGTAAAGTGGGGGAGGGCGGGCTGATGAGGTTTTTGAGGCAGACGACCGGCTCCCTGGCTAACATTTCGCGCAGGATTGTGATGTCTGGCAGTCCCAGTGCAGCGGCTATGGCTTCGTCTATTGCTTTTCTGACAGGGTCATGCGCCATATGTGGGAAGGGCAGCAACTCCTCGTTGCAGAATTTATCATAAGTCGCAGATAGCGCTTTCAATTGTTTCGCTTTTAAATCTCCGACGGCTAAAACAGGCAATTCTGCTAATACTGGTTTCTTAAAGTCTACCCAAGCGCCTTCGGTTTCCTCTCTATGTGCTAACAACAATATAAGACCCAGTGTTGAATTGAGCCACAGTACTAAGGATTTTTCAGCGGTGGCGATATCCTGGTTAAACGCTAAAGGCCACCAAACATTAGATAAACCATTGGTCGGAAGGCGTACGCAAACTAACCGTTGCGTATTCAGACGAAGACGCTCCGCAAGCATTACAGTACCTGCCTTTGGCCAAAGATCAGATGCCTTCCTTAAGTTCCGACCCGGCTTTGCTTTGGCGAGAGGAGACAGATAGCAATTCGGATTTTGAGCAAGGGTAGTAACCAGGGGCGCATCATGACCCCAAAAAGCAGGATATGCAGTTGCACTTTTGGATAGCCGAAAGCCGTCGTGGATGTCTCTACGATCTGGGCCAAGATCACCCAGTTTACCTAAACAGCTGAGCGATAAATTGCCTGCGACACCGGCTGCTGGAAGCCAGACATCACCTTTGAGCAAATGATAAGCTGCCCGTGTTAAGTCAGACTGGGCAAAGGCGCAGGGAAGTATCCAGGAGCCACTACGCAGAGCGTGCCATGGAATTGTGAGAGCTTCGCCGGACTTTTCCTCGCCGATATCTATATCAAGGGCACCCTGCTCATCGTTGACACTTGGAGCGTCTTTTTCAATGAGCGTCTGTGCAATACTTAGAGCCTCAAAACTGGTTATTTGGTTTCTCCACAGATTGACGCAAGTAACTCTGTCCTGATCTGTTTGATTGGATTCGCCGACCTTCTTAGCGACAACCAACACTTCGCTTAGAGATGTGTTTTCGGAAAAATTCCAGCGCTCCGGGTCCTGGCTGACTATCAGATATTCAAGAGCATACTGACGGCTAATAAGGTCCCGAGTAGGTTTCCAGGACACGCCAGACAGCAACGCTTTAGGAAGCACCAAAGCAATTCGTCCGTTTTGTTTTAATGCACGGTCACCGATGGCCACAAATACAGAGCCAAGACCGGCAGTTGAGCTGGCGGATACATTTGACGATTTCAACAATTTTGCGAGGTCTTTCTGCATTACGGAACGTTCTTTCTCGGGGACAGACCCAAAAAGTAGGTTGCCGCCCACACTGCGTGTAAATGGAGGATTCATAACGCAAAGATCAAGGTTCGGCAATGAAGCGACGAACTGGGTAACATCGCCACTGCCGGTGACCTGGCCAGGAGAAGATGATCCTCCAAACAAATCCATGGTCATGGCAATTTCACGATCGCGTAAAAACTCAATGCTCCCCAACCGATGGTGAGGGCCGCCCAAGGGTAAGCTGTACAAATGCATTTTCTGAAAGGATATATCAGGAGCCTGCAGGGCAAGGGTTGAAGCGGTCAGATGGACTGCTGATGCAAGAACGTCATAACCGTAAATGATATTTTCCATTAACAGCTTGTGCAGCTCGCGAAGATCCGGGTGAACCTGCTTATCCACACATAACCGAACGTAGTTGTCGACAATAGATTCGGCGCCGGCCATCAATAAAGTACCAGTCCCGCAAGCCAGGTCACTCATATGAAATGAAGCAAGGGATTCTAATTTAAACTGGTCATCCGGCCAACGCTTAGCATCAAGCGCCAGCTTAAGAAGCAATGTAGCCGAAGGGACTGATGTATAAAATGTGCCAAGAAATTTGGCTTCCACGAGCAACCGATGATAAACACGGCCCATAAGATCGTGCCGTAACGCCGCCCTGTGGCGCACAATATCGAGAGCCCTTTGCGCTAAAAACCTAAGTGCTTTTTCAACATCGGGACTGGACGGCAGAATTAGCATGATCTCACTGGCAATCTTGAATATGGGAACATAGTTGATATCGTTAGTTATATGCTGCCAGTGAGCTGTGAAAGCCGATGCAAGATCGGGGGATTGGAGCGTTACACGGAGAGGTTCTACACCTTTAACATACGTTGAGGCAACTTCCTGAAAGACCATGGCATTCACCAGAGTTAGACTGGCAATCCTACTAACGGCCGTGCGTTGTGCAGCTGTTAAGGTAGTACTCATTCGTCATCCACAGGTGAATCGTCAGCTTCCTTTGATGATGGCTCACCGATGCCCAATAAATCTGCACTGCGTTCAATGGCAGCAGGCGAAGAGCTGAGCGCCTGGGCAAAGACCTCGACCCCTGCATCAAGAGCTGCTACAGCCTGGGTCACAACATCTTCCTCTACCAGCTGATCAAAGGTACGACGTAACATAGTACCCAGGTAATTGGCATCCCCTTCGGTCCAGCCCTGTTCACCCGCCTCGCTGCAGATGGCAATTTGCAGCTTTGTTTTGTTAAGTTCAGCTTTAACTGCTGTGAAAGGTATTTTACGCAGAGAAGTTGGATATAGGACAGAAATACCAATATGAGCGATACCCTGCTCGACACGTCCACGGGCATTTTGCAGAACATCTTCCCTGGCTGTGGGATGATCGGCTACTTTTCCCTCAATTGCCGTGCGAAGCCCGCGAAATGACACAAGCACATCGGGAATACGACGAGATTGAGACACATGTTTTAAGGATTGCTCAGGCGCTGATATTATTCCTTGCTCGTCCAAGAGCTGAGCGAGCAGCACATTCAAGACTTCTTCGCGGTAGCCTGTGTTCTTCATAGAGAGGCCTAGCTGATTTTAACACAGCAGCAGAAATACGTATAGACCGCAGAGACAGTTGATATGTTATGGTCACGCTGCTATGCTCTGCAATATAAAAGGGATATAGAGGATCTGCCTAATGGAAACAGCAGATATGAAGCTATTTATACAACAACTACTGTCAGAACTGAGAAGCAAGAGTGCCCTAAATGTTGACCAATATGAACAAAAACTAAAAGACAACACCAAGAATATTGATCACCTGAATGACCTGCTTTTAGAAGGGCGAGCAGCTTTAATGTTTATTAACAACAAGTTCATGGTCACGTTTGGTGAAAGTCCCGACCTCAAAATCGAAATAGGCGACGAAATTGTGGGCGTGGAGGTAAAGCACTTCAGGGTAAAGCACCAAGATCAAATAGATGAGAAGGCCATGGAAGACCAAGCGCGAAAATATCAGGAAACCGGGGATGAAGAAGATGATCTTTTTGTTCCGATCGGCGATACAACTGCAACTGAGGGCACACCGACCTGGCAACAAATGGCTAATGTGGCTGCAAGTAAGGCTAAGCAATATTTAAAGGACGCCCCCAATATACTGATTATAGAAAGCAGTAGCGAATCCACTTCATTGACCCTATCAACTGCAGCCCATGAATTTGAAGATATTGTACATGAGAGATGTGATCCCCGGCTACGCAGGTTAAATGCGTTAATGATGGTGAACTGTAGCTTATACGGATTTGGAAATAGCGGACCCTATAACATCGAATTTTGTCAGCTTGTCACCTCTACAAACCCAATGAGTAATAAGCTGGTTGAGGCCCTCTCGAATATCAGATTAGGATAACGTAGAACTTTCTATCTGGCTTCCAATACAGAAGTTAAACACTTGGAAAGTATTGACAGAGGATATATAATATACACATCACGACGAGGGAGCATCTTGTGGGTTCAGTCCCATAAGGTTCTCCCTCAATATTTTTCTATCTCATCAATCAGCTTATCAAGAAAGGCAATCCTACCCCGAGCTGCGCTGCTTAACAGGTGAGAGCAACCCTTCTGGCTAGGTGAGAGGACCATATCCAGTTTATCCAATGAGATCAGCTTTTTAACGAGATTATCAAAATCACCATCACTCGTGATGATAATTGCCTTATCGTAGTTATTTATCTCATCCATAACCTGTAATACAAGGTCAGCATCACAATCACATTTGGTTTTGCCTTTATCTACTTCGAATGTTTTACCGCAAACCGGACAGGTAACAGATTTACCTCCCTTTTTAGTAACATCCCGGAAGGCCAAGGTATAGCCGTACGAAGACAGAGCATCGTAAATATGCTGGTTTTGGGGTACACGACCCATGAAGTAATAAGCGATGGTTACATTATGCCTTTTCTTCAGGTACGATAGTAGTTTATCGTATTTAAGCTGAATGCCTAAACCAATAAACGTGAGGTGAAGGTTGTTGCCATCGATGAATACGAAATTACTTATAGGCATCGAAGGGGATTATAACACCTCTATTTGCGGTGTCAATGGGAAGTGGTAAGTATTCGGTGGACTGCTTCATGGGATAAATGGGCAGGGCTTTTACACCCTGCCCTATATAACCTATACACTGACGTGCTGCTGGATGAATTTACCAAGTGCTAAGGCTTCCTGATCTGTGAGCATGATACGATCGAATTTACGACCGTAGGCGCAATAGCCGTCCAGGAACAGGTTATCGCCCAAGTGGGATACTTCGATGCAAAAGCCATCGGCAAAGGAACCGCGCAAAATAACTTTGTCCAACTTTTCTTCCGCCAATCAAGACCTCCTTTATTTTGATATACCAGGCCGACCGACCAGGCGCATTGAAGAGCGCACGGCCATTAGCTGCACCAGCGGGCACAGCCGTGAGTGAGAACTTTAAGTTTTCCCTTTCACTTTCTTATCAGCAGAATTTTGCTCAAGGCCGTGGCTGCAAGGATGAATCACGAAGTGATCACTTTTGAAATAAATTTCCCTCAGCACCTAAATTTATTTTGAAAGCCTGCCTTGCAGCCACCGAAGCCATTGAGCGACAAAATATGTCTTGAAAGTGAAAGATAAATACCTTGATCTACAGATGGGGGATAGGCGGCACAACATATTTTTGGGGGTAAGCCGGACGCTGTGCCGCACGGCGCGCAGGGCGTAGCCCGAGCACCCGGCAAAAGCGGACGGCTGGGTTGGGGGAAAAGAGAAACTCTTAGAAGTTCTTGACCTTCATTGTTCCCGCCGTCACGGCCAGTGCGGGACGCACCGGAGCGGAAGCGACGCACCGGAACGGTGTACGGCCGTGGCGGCGGAATAGATTGAACGGGCGGTGAGGGCGAGATAACCGGCATGGGGTGATGTTAGATGGCCGTGGGTGGTGTGCCTGGGGGCAGGCCGACGGTGGTGGAGAAATGGCGACAATTACGCAGTAACGAGCTGCGAAACGCACCGTGGGCCTGCGGCGGGCGGTTAACAGTAACCTGGTTTTTATGTTGAAAATGATTAAACCGCTCATAAAAACCGGGCTGCCCGCCCGCCGTTCACCCCAGGCACATGGGGCAAACGGGCGCCGTGCCGGGTGTCGTGCTTCTCATTACCTGCACGCACACTGGCAGCGGCTGCCCGTGGGCTTGGAAGCACAGCCAGTTCATGCGATGGCCGACAGGCCAGGGCATGACGGCTGTGGTAGGCCATCTGCCAGTACTACTATCCGCCGGTTTCGCATGGGGTGGGGCAAATGAAAGTCTCCAACCGCTTTGATTCTTTCCGAAAAGCCCTCTGGCGGGGTGGGGTTGGGACGTAACCTGGCGCACTGACCTGGCAACGATACCAAGCTCTTAGTGTGCTGACCTGATAAAAGGAAGCGACGAATAAAGCGCAGATGCCGGTTGACGGGAACGGATGGCGGGGAAGTAGGTGGGTGGTGGTGAAGATCACCAACCGCTTTTAATCTTCGAGCGACCAAGTTAACAACGCAACGATTGCTGCGAATCCGATGGGGATTGGTGGATGGGGGCATGGGGTGGATGCCGTGCATGATCTGCGGGTAGCCAAAATTGTGCGAACATGACCTGGCCCGGACATGGGAAGAACAAGCAGCGTGTGCATCTCACCGTAAGGCATGGGATAATGGGGCAAGAACCCGGCAGCGAGGCTGGGCGGCCGGCAAGGGGCTGGAGTAGGAGATAGGCGTTTGTCAGTTGACAAAGTAGTAAGAAGTAGTAATATTAGGACATTAAAGGTTCCCCCCTGGTGAATGTGCCCCCGGGCACTGCCTAGAGCTAGCCGGGGGGGTCATTTTTTCTCCGAGCTAATAGAGCTGCAGTTCGCTTTTTATCAAGCTCCGAATCCTGGTGTAAGACCGCTTGTCTGAATTCTCCCATTTTCTATATATCGCCCAGCTACAATAGTCCACGATTTGCAAGTAGGGATGGCTCATTGAGGAATGCATCAACACCTGATAGGGCGTACGTGAAAAATGCTGCGATAGATACTTCTTCACACCCTTTATCAAGGATTCCCTATCCCTGGCATGGGCAAACTCTCTATCCATAAAAACGAAAACCCTGTCATGCCCCTTGAGGCCGGGTATGCCATTCAGAGCATCCTTGAACAGACTGGAGATCATAACCGGATAGGCAAGCTCGATACTGTGAAGCGAGACCGGGGATTTTGCCTTCTCAAAAACCACACTATCCATGCGCATGTGGGTGAACTTGCTGATTATATCGAAAACCTGGTTCCTGACTTCTTGTCTATCCTCGGCAGCATGGAAATATTCGACCTCGAAACCGCCATCAATTAACCAATGCCTACGAGCATGAAGATCGATAACACCAGGACAAACATCCTCACACATCACGCTGGTAAGCACAAGATATTTAGTACCGGAAGGCGAGAAATCATAATTGCCAGATACATCTATGAACACATACAAAGGAGGCATAACCAGTGAATTATATCAGCCGGTCACCCAATGTCAATGCAGAGCGAACTACAGATCAATCCTAGTTTTGACTCCCTATAGACCTTTTTACCATCAAGATATAGTATCACGGAATTGAACTAGAACAGGAAACAATTTAATAAGTTTAAAAATTATTTCTCAGAAGAACTGTAGCTAAAATAAGAATAACAGCAAAAAGAAATTACAAATTATTTCTGTTAAAATAGAAATTGATTATGCCCTCAAAAGGAAAGGCGCCGGTCGACAGGGAAGTTGGTCCAGAGAATGAGTTCTATTTCCAGTGGCATGTGACGGAGCGGTGCAACAGGCGATGCTTACACTGTTATCAAAGTACACAACGTACGAAGGAACTATCAACTCCCGAACTGGGTAAAATCCTAACAATTATGGAAACGGCGCTCGCCAAATGGAACCGCAGGGGATCAATCTCCTTCACCGGGGGTGAACCCTTCATCCGTCGTACAGAACTGATTGACCTGCTGGAAAAGGTGGATAAGAGCGCGCAATTTGATTTCTACGATATTCTGACAAACGGGTCCCTAATTGACAATGAGCTTTTGATATTGTTGAAGAAAGCCAGCAAATTAAGGCGAGTCCAAGTCTCCCTTGAAGGTTCTACCCCAACGACCAATGACAGGCTTAGAGGACACGGTAGTTTTGCAGAGACAATGAAAGCAATCAAAGGACTAAAACAATGCGGTTTCACGGTGAGCGTTATGACCACGGTAAGCCGGCTGAACTATCGGGATATATCGAACATCCTCGATTTATTAAAGCAAGAAGGAGTGGACACTTTTTCGGTAGAGCGTCTGGTCCCGGAAGGCAAAGGTAAACAACTCAAGGACCAATTGCTCACTGCATCAGAAGTAAGGGACATGTTTGAGTTACTTTACAAATTGAAGCAAAAGAGCAAGACCCCCCGAATACTTACATACAGGCCGCTTTACTGCTTAGTCGCTCCTGATGACATGCACAATGGTGCTCTCTGCTCAGTTGGAAATAATGCACTGACAATAATGCCTGATGGGACAGTCTACCCATGCAGGCGTTTGCCAATACCGATAGGCAACATACTTGAGGACGGTTTGTTCTCAATCTGGTACCAGTCCGAAGTATTGTGGGATATTAGAAACCCTGCAAATCTCAAAGGAAAATGTGGTCAATGTAATTTAATGACACATTGCCGCGGCTGCAGAGCAGTTGCATATGCGGTGACTGGAGATTACTTAGCGGAGGACCCCCAATGCTGGAACTGAGGCCTGATACTATATTAACTCTGGCACCCCAAATTGTACTCCATTCTATCCCAGACCAAGAATGGTATTTTGCATTCAATATCACAACGGGAGACCAGTTCAGATTGAATAGGACTTCATACTGGGTTCTGGAACAGATCAATGGTGGGGTTGAATACAGTACTTTAATGCGATCTGTTTTAAATATATTCGAAGTGCCAGAGAATCAAGGCAGCCAGGATCTAAAGCAACTCATCAATAAATTAATAAGGCAGAAGATAATAAGGAGGCAAGCCGATGCAAAAAAAGAAGATACCGTATCAAAAACCCGTCGTCGTAAAGCAAAATAAGATGGTCTTCCCATCCCAAATACTCGCGGCAAATGGCAAAAAGGTCGTTTGCAAACAGTGTTCATCGTGCCATGGGTGCAGATGACATGATAAATTGCGGCCTGATACAAGCTTGTAAGCGTTTGGTAAGGTGTGATATATGGATCAAGAATACACTCTTCTCCAAATGATTGGTCATGTAGCCGACTTTTTTAAGGCCCAAGGATTCCGCACTGAGCAATATAATGAACTGCTTTACAACGTGCGATTACCCTTGTACTGTGTCCGCAAGGGGAAAGCGCGGGAAGAAATCGTAGTTGACGTCATAACTGAGGATCATATCAGTAAGAATACGTACATGCCAAACAAGCATTTAGGCGATCGCTTCGTACCAGATGCTTCAACTGTTAAATTTTTCCAGTACTATCTGCCGAAGGCAAAAGTCTATTGGGCATATGGACACTATGTAAAATCAACAAAGGACTTCGATGAATTCAAGAAAGCCTGCCATAATAACGGCATAGGGTTGCTGAGAGTATCTGACAACCAAGTAACAATAGTACAAGAATCCACTCCGCTCAACGTTATCATTAGTCAGCGGATTCAGGCGGCTCTTGCCGATGAACCGGGAATGAATCGAGGGATCATAAGCAAAGTTTCGGCAATTATCAATGAACACCAAAAAGAATACATACAATACCTGGTGATCTACGGAGAACCTAGCTTCTCGCGGCGAGCGATTACTGACCGCAAAGATGATCTAGGTCTTTCCTTAAGTATGCTGCTGATAAACAAATTGGAGAGCGTCCGTAACCTAGTATATGGTGACAACTTAAAGAAGTTCACACGCAACTATAGGTATGAGAAAGAGAACGATCACCAAATAGCATTCAAACTGATCAATGCATTGTGGGAACGGCGATTCAAAACTACATATCCTGATATACACAAAGACTTCGAGACAGTATTAATGCTTGACAGGGGTTACCGGGATCATTTTCTTCATCAATTCCAAGTCTTCATTTTAGGTGCGTTGATAATTGATACCTTGTACCACGAGCAATGGGTCAAAGATTTTGAGAAGCACTATCATTCAAAAATTGAAGACGCTTGGTTAGCCTGTGCAACTTACCACGATTATAACTATCCAGTTCAGAGATGGGATGGCTGGATGAAAATATTTATAGAGCAGAATTTCCATATAAGCAAAGTTTCGGCTGAACGCCATATAGGAATTCATGATGTGGAATCACAAGTGGCACGGCTGAACCCTGGGGAAATTGTTATCCGTGACGAATTCATTGCGAAGATGCAGAGACTGTGCATGGAAATTGGATGCAAATTAGACGACAGATTTCAAAGATTTATCCTACGCCGTGTTGCCATTGATAAGAATCATGCTGTATTAGCAGCTTTCACATTCGTTGAGAAATTTCAGGGTGCCACAAACCTTTCGGATACTGCAATCAGTGCCGTAGCTACGAGTATTCTGTTGCATGATGAGTCGAATTGGCAGTGCTTGCGTGGAAACACTATTGCCCTTCTTGAATGTACCAACCGGAAAGAGGGGCAAATTACTAATGAGGAAAAGTCGATATGCAGCAGCCCCTTAATCGGTGAGCTATCTCTTAATGGAGGACCGCTAAATTTCCTGCTGGCATATTGTGATGTTGCACAAGAATGGGGACGGAAGGGAGGAAACTCCGAAGTTATGCAGCCATTACTAGAAGATATTCAAATCGATATTAAACGGATCCTCGTTCATGTGTCGGTGTTGGACGACAATAGTTTTGGAATCAAGGAGAAAGAGATACGTAGACTAGGTGCCTATCTAAATGATCCAAGATTCGAGTTAACATTGACATCGCGTGAAGGCAAGGGCAACTACAGTAAACCAATGAATGGCAAATAGAATGGAGTCAACGCATGCTTGGCCCCAAGACTAACCTGCGTGATACAACTATCAGGGCTATTGTTGGTCTTGCCACATTTCTCGACGCTGGAATGCGTTCCCAACTTGAGCCATGCCGCCTCGCAAGAGCCGGGTATGCACTGTTGCAAAGCGGTTGCTCCGCCAAGGAAGGGACTTTCCCAGGTAGCGAGCTAGCTTATTACGTTATAAAAATGCAACAGGACGACGGCGGATGGACGAACACTGAGGAGACATTATGGTGCCTTGCTTACCTCAGCTCATTTGCGGGAAGGTACGAGACTCAGATTAAGAAAGGAGTGGAATGGCTTGTGTCGGTTCGTTTGCTGTGTGGTGCATTTGGCAACAGTTCACGAGATTGTCCTCGTATTCCTATAACATCTCTTGCTACAATTTTAGCTCCTGCCTGCACGGACAATTATTCTGCGAAATGGGTAGCACAGAGATGGGAGACAGACCTAGAAGGCAATACGAAGCTGACTTATAAGGGAGCGTACTACCTATTGACTAAGATGCCGCCAATATCACATAGCAAAAATAAACTCTTAGGTAGAACCGTTAATTTCTTAAAACATGAGCAAGATAATAGCGGTGGCTTCGGTCCGTGGAAAGGACATCCTCTAGGCTGTGACGCTTGGAGTACAGGCATTGTCTTGTGGGGTTTATCCAGATTGGGTACTAAATCGCCTAAGATTGTGATAAAAAGGGCTATTGAATGGCTTCAAAGAACTCAACTACCTAGCGGCATGTGGCCTTATCATTATCTGGATGACGGAACCTCGATGGCACTTATTGGAATCACAAGTGCATTGACTGCCCTGGGAGCCACGGAATGTGCGGCATAACTGGTATCTTCAACCAAGCTGACAGTTCGATCATTTCGACCATGGCCCGTACAATAGCCTACCGGGGGCCAGACAGGCGGGACTGGTTAATCCTGGGCAATCATAGCCTGGGAGCATCTCGCTTGATTATTACCGGGGACCCACGGGCATCAGGGATATTCTGCGACAAAGACGCAGGACTGGCATGTATGATCAACGGTGAAATCTACAATGTGAAGCCACTAAGAGAGGAACTCAAGCATGCCGGATACACGTTTCAAACCGATCTTGAGACTGAAGTCCTGCTAATGCTATACAGACACTGGGGAATCGATTTTGCTACTAAACTCAAGGGTATGTTTGCCATAGCAATCTTGGATGGGGACCGACTAATTCTTGTACGCGACAAATTGGGAATCAAGCCGCTCTACTATGCTGAACTTGGGCGACGTATACTTTTTGGCTCTGAAATCAAGGCCATCTTAGCTCATCCAGAATTCAGGCCAAAGATAAATGAACCTGCCTTA
Source organism: Dehalococcoidia bacterium (assembly GCA_028716085.1). Lineage (GTDB taxonomy): Bacteria > Chloroflexota > Dehalococcoidia > GIF9 > UBA5629 > JAQUQM01. Next base: position 47,863 of record JAQUQM010000003.1, read on the forward strand.
GAAGAGATTGCCGTTTTCGGGTATGTACATACCCTTGATGCTACGCCGTTTGAAGCTATTCAGCAGGTCCCGCCAGGTACTATCATGGAATTTACCTCGGACGTGAAGGCTGTAAAGTCATTCTGGGAGGTGCCCGGCGCTACCTATAATAATTCAGAAAAGCAGCCGCAATATCCCGATGCCGTTCAGGACCTGAAGGATACCATCATCTCCAGTATGGATACCGTCCTTCGGCATGGTGATCATCCCTTCGGCATCTACCTATCGGGTGGGTTGGATTCAACGATCCTGACATTTGTGGCAAAGAACATCCTCGGTTATCCAATTCAAACCTTTACCCTGGCCGATGAGCAAGAGACCGATGACCTTCTAGCAGCCAGGAGAGTGGCTTCGATATTGGGAACAAGGCATCTCGAGCGGCGAGTCAGTATTGAAGATTACTTCGGGGCGCTCGATCATTTCATCTGGCACTACGAGTCGATTATGGCCGGTGGTGTCTTCGACATCCATGGTGCGATGGCCTTTCACCTGCTATCCAAGACAGTCTCGGACCACGTCAAGGTCGCACTATCCGGTGAAGGCGCCGATGAATTGTTTGGGGGTTACTACTGGGTATATACTCACCCTCTGGGCTTTTCTGACCGGATTAGGGACAGGCTGAGCAAACTCGAAAGGGCCGGAACTAGCGTGATTGCAGCAGTGGAGAAGTTATTTCCACTGCCAGAGGACGAGCACAGATACAGACGCAACCTATTTGATGACCTGATTCACGCCGGCCTCTCCAATTATCATCTGCAAAGTGTAGACAGATCTGCCGGTGCTTATGGCTTCGAGGTACGCCCGGCCTATCTATATGATGACATCGCAGAACTTGCCCTGAATCTGCCTATAGAATACAAGGTTACGGACGATCAAATTACCAAGCGTATACTAAAGGATGCATTCAGACCAGATTTGGAGAAGCTGGGTTTAGACTGGGTTTGTGACCGTCAAAAATATGGCATGCCTGCAGCGGTTGCATCTATTGCACCTTATATAAAAGAGAGGATCGAAGCTGCGGTTAGTGACGAGGACCTCAAGCATCATCCAATGAGAAGGTTTTTGCGCACTAAAATGGATGTATATCTCTTTAACCTGTTTACCAAAATCTTCTCGCTGGAAAATGAATATGCAACACAGGATTGCATTCCTCAGTAAATATCCGCCAATAGAAGGCGGTATAGCAGCCAGAACATACTGGCTAGCGCGGGGATTAGCTGCCAGAGGACACGAAGTCCATGTTATCACGCATGGAACGGGAACCGCCGGGCAGTATCAGATTGAGAAAGCTGAAAATCCACCCGACGCGCGGCCGAACCTCAAAATACATAGATGTGAAAATGTCATACCGTGGCATATCCCTGAGGATAAAGAAACCTTCATCTCACTCCTTGATCTAACATTGGACCTGGTAAAAAGAAATACCATTGAAGTACTGGATAGTGGATATCTGGTTCCATATGGAATTGTTGGTTCACTTGCCAGGAAACTTACCGGGGTCCGCCATGTAATGCGACACGGTGGATCGGACCTGGAGAAGTTCCTCAAGAATGGGATATTCCCAACGTTGCTGGCAGATAGCATAGCAAGCTCAGATATGATCGTGACAAATAAAGCCGATGAAACAAACTTTAAGTCGATGACCTCAAATGTTATATCTATTCCAGCGTACATACCTGACGAAGCCGTATTCCATCCTAACAGGGATAGACATCTAAAACATGGGCGGCTAGCCTTCATCGGCAAGATAAACTACCACTGGGAACACAAGGCACTGGACAAGATCAGCTCAATAATGGGGTATCTGGTACCTGAGTACGAATGCTTAATTGTCGGACAAGGAAACGGTTTGAGCAACTTCAAACAAAGCCTGACTGCTTCATTGAGCGCGGCGATTCAATGGAGGCCATTTATAGCACCCTGGGATATGCCGGAGCTGCTCGAAAATCTTGACGCAATTTTCTTATTCGAATCGATGCTGCCATACAGGACCTTTTCCAACCTGGCACTGGAAGCAATATGGTCAGGGGTAGGAATCATCACAGATAGACTTGAATTTGCGGATATTTATACAGATACGGTGGCGCTGACTGATGACCAAGTGATAGCTGTATCGCCGGATGAACCTATGGAAGCAGCAGCAAAGGTCAAGGCATGGCTAAACATGAGAAAAAAGGCAGTGCCCAGGAGCACCATCACATTTAACGATTATCTAACCATCAACGAGAAGATTTATACAAGACTATTGGATATGCGGTGAAAGAGGCATATCGAGTGCCTATTCCAAGCTTCGCCTGTAAATTGTAAGGTCAATTCCCGTTCAATTTATCGTCTCTTGACTGCCATTGTGCGAGAACCTGGATACCAGATAACCCAGCACAGACGGGACACGGCGGCCTGCTATGCGATAATGAGCAGCCAGGTGCGAGGCTCCTTCCGCAAGCAACCGGTCGTCGGATACCAGACAACCGATATCAATGCCCTGGCGATAAAGATCAACTATAGCCTTCCCCATCAATTTCCAATCGACGGTACACTGGGGATTGCCACCGGCTAACAGCACGCGCTTGATACGTTTGGTATGATGTGGCAAATACCAAGTAGAGGGAGAATCGAAATCTTCAACAATAGCAAAAGCCAGCCTGGGTAGACCGTCCTTCAGCGGTAAGACAAAATTCTGTTCTGCGTCATCAATTTTAACTGTTTTCATGTATACTCCTTGAATTGATGAATCAACAAGAGATTGCCACGCCCCCGTGAGGCCCGCAATGACATGTGGGGGGTATTTTCGGTGGAACATGGAAACAAGGCACTTTGATCGTGGGAGTTAGCCATTACGTTGTCCTCCAGTGGCAACCCTGGGAGTGCTGTCCTGAGCAGCCTTAACGCAAAGGGCGAGGGACATCAGGTAATCGTCGTGGCCTTCCGATGGATCAACAAAGAAATTAATAGTCTGATTAGGACGATACTGGGACTTAGCTTTCTCCAGCTCCAAAAGGAACTCAGCGAACTCACGACTACCGTCACCGGCATAGCATTTGAGGCGATTGGAGTTAACAGCGGCGATAAGGTCGAAGCCAAGTTGAGACTTGCTAACCTGGGTGAACTTGAAGGGCTGGACACGCGCGCCGCAGGATTTCTGTAAGAATGAGGCAACCGGCTCACCGATGCCGGTAGAATCGCATAGCACACGGCTGCAATTCCAGGTATTTTTGATGAGATCGACAAGCTGGGGGTAAAGCTCATGATGCAGTTTGCCTATCCAGGCATAATGCTCAACAACCTTCAGCGCTGGCTCTTTATTCTCATTACGGACAACTTCGGCTATAGTGACGACAGTGGCGTCGCGCTGAGGACGGGTCAAAATAATGTCATCGAGCTGCTCATCCTGTCCGGCGATATCAATACCGGCAACATATATAGCGCCAGACTGCCGGGAGCGGAGACGGGAATGGCTGCCGATGACCTGCGTCACCTGAGCGCGGGAAAAGAGACGGCCGCTGGCTGGCAAGGGTAAAAGGCGATACTGGGTACGAAAGAGGGGATGATCATCGCCCAGGCGCTGGCGCTCGGACTCAACAAAGATGGCATATCCGGGGTTATATTTGGCTACTTCTTCCCAGGGATAGCGGAAATGGCGCTTGATGCCGTCCTGCTTTTCAAGCTCAAGATTAAGCTGTTTGGTCTGCTCAAGAAGAGTGCCATCGTCCCAGGTAGTGCCGTAGTGAACACTGGTGGCGTTGGTGGATGACGCCATGGGGCGGAACTCCTTGGAATACTTATCCTGGTTGATATCCTGCGACTCGTCCACTTCCAGTAAAAGGTCGGCGGTGTGGCCGACGACATTGGAACTTTCATCGGCGGACAAGAACACCTGGCGGGCAGCTCCCAGCCTCAAGATATAACCGAACTCAGCCTGCCAGATGCCATCATAGCCAAAATCATCCAGGCGGTCCTTAAGACGGTTCATGGAAATAAGCGTCTGCGGCTTGAAGGTTGGAGAGCATTTGATGGAAGTACCGCCCTTCGCTATAAACATCGTCAACAAAAGCACCTCAATATGAGCAGAAAGCTCGTTTTTCCCGCCCTGGCGTGCGATCTCAACTGAAAACGTAAGGCCTTTCTTTTGCAGAATGCTATCGAAAATGGCCCTGGCAACTTCCTGCTGGTATGGCCTCAATTCCATCTACTGAATAAATGCCTTTATTCCCAGGGGAACTGCGATCTCCGTAAGAGCCTTGGTGATGGCATCCTTGAGCGACTTCTTCTGACCGGCGCTGATGTTAAACTTGGTGCGGACTAGCCGGGCTATGGTGCTTGCAGCGACCATTTGAAGGTCGATGCGGTCGGGATGCTCGTTAATAAGCGTGAGCAGCTTGACGCGCAGGATGGCGATCTCTTCGTCTATGCCCTCAACGGCACGTGCTTCGTCAAGCTGAAGCTTTTCAGCCTCATCAAGAACCTGGCTGTAGAAGCCGTGTGTCCGGGCATTCTGGTTGCCCTTGGGCGCACCGCGCTTTTTCTTTTCTGTCATGAATTACTTTGAGCATGCCATAGACGATGGCCAGAGCTGCCAGCTCGTAATTTTGCTCATGGAGTGCCTTTTCAAGTAAAGGTACCTGCATAGTATTGACACATAGGATAGAACATGTGTTCTATGGTTGTAAAGAGGATTTTGTCACAGAATTAGTATGGCTAACGGAAGCGCATAAAATTCTATTGAATCATATTTATGATCATAATTATTATTGACTATTGATATCTACAAATAAATCAGATAATATACATGAGATTCACATGTGAGGCAGGGAAATTAATGGGATTCAAATGCGTTTCAATGGCTACCAAAAAGACAATGAACAATCCCTTCACAATTGGAATTTGGGACGAAGGAGCACTGGAGATGACGACAGATAAAATCATATTCAATGAAAAATCCATCACAAATATCGAAGAAATAAAAAATATTTCATTTGTGAACGAGAGTTTTCATTGGGGCTTTACAGTAATTGGAATTATTATTTTTGTTGTATTCCACTACATGTTTAGAGGAATAATTCCTGAAATAATTGAAGCACTCGGAGTAGGATTAACCATTGGACCACTTTTCACGATACTAAACAAATGGATTAAGATTGAATATATTGGTGAAAATAACAGCATAGCATATATATATTTTAAGATTAGGCGTATTGAAGGTAACACGCACGAGCTTTTCTCTATTTTAAAAGCGTGGGAAAAAGAATATAAAACAATTCCGAAAAGCAGCATGTAATATCACAAGGGAAGTAGATATGACGGAATTATAAAATACCACCATTAGCAATAACACGATGATTAAAGAAAGTAAAATTGAGAAAACGCTTAATC
>JAQUQM010000004.1:0-18133 GCA_028716085.1 Dehalococcoidia bacterium
GCTCTTCCGATCTCTCTCCCTGAGCTGGCCCAAAGAGTACGGCGGATCGGGCGATATTATGGACAAGGTGCTCTTCGCCGAAGCCCGCGGCTACTACGATATACCGGGCGTGGACGTGTTCGGCGTAGGCATGCTGGCGCCCACGCTGATGGCGGCGGGCAGCGAGGAAGTCAAGAAGGAATTCCTGCCCGGCATTGCATCGGCCGAAGTATCCTGGTGTGAGCTATGGAGCGAGCCCAACGCAGGCTCCGACCTGGCCGCTTTGACAGCTACCGCCATACACAAGGGCGACGAGTTCGTCCTCAACGGGCAGAAGACCTGGAACACCGGCGCGCATAAGGCCGACTGGGCCTTCGGCGTTTATAAAAGCGCCCCCGACGGGCACAAGCATCATAACCTGACCTTCCTTCTCTTCGATATGAAGTCCAAGGGCGTGACGGTGCGTCCGCTGCCCTACATGAACGATTACCATATTTACAACGAGGTCTACCTGGATGACGTGCGCGTCCCGGCGAAAAACATCGTGGGGCAGGAGCACGAAGGCTGGGCTGTGGTGAATGTGCTGGCCGGGTTCGAGCGTTCCAACATGGACATGGTGATGGGACTGGTAAGGGGAATGGAGGAGCTGGTGCACTACTGCAACGATACGCAACGCGGGGGCAAGAGCCTGTCGCAGGACGATGTTACCCGTTACCAGCTTGCCGGGCTGGCCTGCGAGATCGAGGCCGCGCGCATGCTGGCCTACCGCGTAGCTGACCAGCAATCACGTGGCGAAATGGGACTGATGGACGCCGCCGCCGTGAAGGTCTTCGCCAGCGAACTGGGAGAAAAGCTGACCACCGCAGCCATGGACATCATGGGACCCTACGGCCAGGTGAAGCATTCCCCCTACGCCGTGATGAACGGCTCCTGGGAATATTCCTGCTCGGCCAACTTCGTACCCATCATATCCATGGGCACCAACGAGATCCAGCGCAATATCATTTCCTGGTACGGCCTGGGCCTGCCACGCATGAAATAAATAACTGTCCCATAAGGAGACGTCATGGAAATAGGTACACACTGGCCCACCATCATGGAGCTCTTCGAGGAGGCTTTCAAAAGCTGCATGCACTTTTCCATGGCCACAGTGAACGAGGACGGCTCGCCGCACGTGGTCCCCATCGGCGGCCTGATCCTGCGGGATAATTGCACGGGCTTCTATTTCGAGGAGTTTCCCACACGCACGCCGCGCAACCTGAAGCGCAATCCCAGGGTGGCCGTCCTGGCGGTGAACGCCGACAAGATATTCTGGGGCAAGGCACTGCTGCAGGGGAAGTTCAGCCAGCCGCCGGCCGTGAGCATCAACGGCACCGCGGGAGAACTGCGCGAGGCGACCCCCGCAGAGGTCGACGCCTGGCAGAAAAAGGTAGCTCTGACCAAAAGCACTAAGGGTTACGAGCTGCTCTGGTCGAAGATGGCCAGGGTACGCGATATTACATTCGACTCGTTCGAACCTGTAATCACAGGCGAGATGAGCACCGGGCTCTGGAAATAGCATACCGAACCTATTCTTAATCCGAGGAGCATTGAAATGAGAGTGGATACCATCCCGCTGGAAAAACGGGAGCTGCGGGAGCTCCTGAACAAAAACTGGATGACGCACGACGCCATGTGGTTCTACAACTGCCTGCGGGAATGCGGCATTGAGACAGCCAACCGGCTCAACCAGAGCGCTATACGCAGTATGGCCGCCGTTGAAATCAAGCGCATACAGAAAGCCGTGGGCATAGGAAAAATCGAGACATTTGCCGATTTCTGCAAATTGTTCGACTCGGCGATGACTTTAGCCACAGGCGATTTCATGCAGTATGAATATACCTACCTCGCGAAAAACCTGGTGCGTTCCCGATGGCATAAATGCTTTGCCTATGAGGGTGTCAAGGCACTGGGCGTCATCGACCGCTACGAATGCGGGGTCATGCTGCGCATCTATACGTGGCTGGATACACTGGGAATCAAATATGAGGCTGAGCCGCAGGTCACGGGATGTATGATGCACACGCACGGCGAGTGCTACCGGGATGTAAAGTTTTTCTTCGACGAATAAATCAGGCAGGAGGTTAACATGCCGTTTGTAAATATCAGGACGATCAAAGGGCTGCTCACAGATGAACAGAAAAAGCTGCTGCACAAGAAGATCACGGATGTGATGGTGGAGGTCGAGGGGCAGGGTGACGAATCGTTCAGGCAGAATATCTGGATATATATCGAAGATGAGGAGCCGATAAACTGCAGCCAGGGCGGGTTTTGGGCTACGCCTGAATACATTGCCGGCCTACACAAGAAAAAATAGCCGGACGGCGCTGTAAAGTGCAAATCGAGATTATTAATAACGGAGGTAACAAATGAAAATCACTGAAGATGCCTGGAACCAATTGCAACAGCACCTGAACTACAGCGACGAGGAGATGAAGATCTTCCGCGCCGATCCCAGGAATATAGCCGCGATGTCCAAATACAATGAAACGATGCGGAACAAGACCGTCGTGGTGGAGGTAATCGAATCGCGTGGCTGCGATGGCGGGCATAAGGCAGGGGACAAGTATTATTTCGACGGCCGCGGCGTAGGCCTGCTGACAAAATTGTGCCCCAACCGCGTCTGCATTTTTGCATTGAGTGCGATGGCCGCAAATATGATCGCAGTGGCCGAGCTGATGTATGCGGGTGTCGATCCCAATAAGATGATGTTCCGCCGCTTCGGCTGCCCGGACGTCGGGGTGAGGTGCGGCGGGTGGGGACATACCGTGATGGAAGTAAGGGTGGAAGACCGCAAAAAAGCTTAAGACCATCAATACGTAAATCAATCTGCGGGGGTGCGTATGAGAAACGCTGTTCGCAAAATTGGCTATTTTTGTTCGCTGGTGCCCGAGGAGATCATCATGGCCGCTGGCTTGCAACCGGTCCGTATCTCAGGGCAGGCCGAATCCACCTCCGCAGCCGACGGGCACCTGTACCATAACCTGTGCCCCTATATTAAAAACGTGATGTCAGGCGGGTTGGAGGGCGGGTTAAGCACCCTGGACGGCGTGATATTCGCCAGGTCGTGTGACGGCATGCGCCGCATGTACGATGCCTGGAAGGCATACGTCGATAGCGGGTTCAGCTACATGCTGGAAGTGCCCAAGAATAAAGACGAGGACGCAGTACAATACTATACAAGCCAGCTGCAGGAGTTCGCCCGGTCACTGGAGCATGCCTTCGGTGTGAAAATAGCTCCCAGAGATTTACGCAAAGCCATTAAAAAGTTGAATAAATCGCGGCGCCTGCTGGAGGGTATCTATTTTTTCCAGCGGACTACTCCCCTGCCGCTTAAAGGAAGCGAACTGTTCAAGTTGGGGCTGGCCCTTTTCAATGAGGAGAAAAACGGTAAGGAGGAAACACTGCGCGATTATCATCGCAGGGTATGGAAGGTTGACCCCCATAAACCCAACGGCAAAAAAGCGCGTATCCTCATCAGCGGCAACGTCATGGACAGGCCGGACCTGTTCGAGATCGTGGAAGCCGCGGGTGCGGAGGTACCCGCCGCCGACCTGTGCACCGGCCTGAGACATTTTAGCAGGAATGTTGACGAGGAAATCACCGATCCCTACCTGGCGTTGGCGAGGGCCTACCTGGGCGAGCCGCACTGCTCGAGGACGGCAAGCGCCACGGAACGCGCGCAGGAGATCAGGAAGCTGGCCCAGACCTATAATATCGACGGCGTCCTGCTGACCTCGGTGAAGTTCTGCGACCAGCACCTCTATGACGCCCCCTTTATCATGAGAGATTTGGCGGAGGCCGAAATACCGGCCATCTTCGTGGAAAACGACTATACATTTACCAGCAGGAACCAGCTCGCCACGCGCGTGGAGGGCTTTATCGAGACTCTGGAGGGAAAGAGGAGCTAAGCCATGCTGAAGCAGTTTTATGAAAATATGAAGTCCGCCCTCGAAGCGCAGTACAAGGAAAGGCCGCGCGCCTTATTGCCGATAAACATTCAACTCGCCTCCACCTTGCTGGATGTCTACCGTGAGGATGCCAAAGTCGTGTGGGCATCCTTCTATTCCTTCCCCATGGAACTGCTGGCCGCCTTCGATGTGGCCCCCTTCGATTACGAGATCGCCACCAACCTGCTGCCCATGATGGATGCGGACGGCTGTGTAAATATAATGTCGAAGGCTGAGGAAGAGGGATATTCCACCGACCTTTGCTCGTTCCACCGGCTGGCCATGGGGTGCCAGATGCTGGGCTATATGCCGAAGGCCGAACTGCTGCTGTCGTCCTCTTATTTCTGCGATGGCAAGGCCAAGCTGAACCAGGTGATAGCCAATTATCACGGCAGGGAGGCGATCACGCTGGACGTGCCCAACCGCATCGATAAAGAGTCGATCGCCTATGTATCCCGCCAGCTGCAGGGCATTGCGGGCAGGCTGGAGAAGGTGGCGGGCCATAAGCTGGACCATGACCGATTGCGCGAATGCATCAGGGCCTTCAACCGGGCCAAGAACGCCTACGGGCGGCTGGCCGAGGTGCAAAAAATTAAGCCCTTCCCCTGGAACGGCGCCGTGGCTGTCAACATGTCCATTTTCGGCAACCTGATGGCTGGCAAGCAGATACAGGAGCGGCTTTACCAGGACCTGGTGGACGAATGCTCTGCCAAGCTTGCCGGCGGCAGGTTAACGCCTGAGAAATACCGTGTACTGTGGCTGGCATGGTTCCCGGAACAGCCCACCAATATCAACGAGATCTTTAAGAAAAGCGGCGTGAGCATAGTGATGGGTGAGCTGGAAAGAATTTTCTGGGATGAGATAGACGAGAAGAACCCCTGGGAGGGCATGGCATTGTGGTGCCTGAAAAATCCTTATGTCGGCCCCATTGAACAGAGGATGGCGGGGATTATACAGATGGTGGATGAATATGATGTGGACGGCGTTATCCACTTTTCGGCCGATGCCTGCCGTCATTCCTGCGCCGCCCACCGCATGATAGCGGACGAACTGCAGAAAAAGAATATCCCCTTCATCGTGCTGGAGGGCGACATGAGCGACAAGCGTAAGTATTCAGAGGAAAGGTCCAGGTTGCTGCTGGAAAGCTTTGTAGACGTCATGTCAGGCAGAAAAAAAGAGATTAAATACTCCAGGCTGGCGGGGAATTAAAGAATAAAAAGAGGTCCTCAGATGGCTTATGATAACATAATCGTAGAAATTGCTGACAACATCGCCACGCTCACACTCAACCGCCCGAAAAGGCTGAACTCGCTCAATATTGGGTTAGTTGGCGAAATGGCCGCTGCCATCAAGCTACTGAATGCAGACGATGATGTGAAGGTGCTTATCCTGACTGGTGCGGGAGAGGCTTTCTGCACAGGTGCCGACTTTTCAAGTGAAGTTGCGGTCACTGATCGCAAACAGGCAAATATGAATAGGCAGGTGCGTACCGCACCTTTTGCCAGCCTGGGCTGGGGCACAATGCAGATCGCAGGCTTCAGCAAACCAGTGGTAGCCGCAATCAACGGCTATGCCGTGGGCGCGGGGCTTGCTTACGCATTGGCTGCAGATATCAGGATAGCCTCTGATAAAGCGGCCTTCTCAGCTATTTTTATCAAACGCGGGCTGGTGCCGGATGCAGGCATATCCTTTTACCTTCCCAGGTTGGTAGGTGTTAGTAAGGCACTGGAGCTTATGTGGACGTGTGATATGATAGATGCTCAGGAAGCTTTACGGATCGGTGTGGTTAACCGCGTGGTGCCCCATGACGAGCTTATGGAGGCAACACGGGATTTTGCGCTCAGGCTGGCCAAAGGGCCTTCTCTGGCCATAGAGATGGCCAAGCGTATGGCCTACTCCTCTTCTAACACCGACTCACTCATAATGCAGATGTCTGTGGAGGATTATATGCAAAATGTCTGCACGGGATCCGAGGACGCGCTGGAGGGGGTCGTTGCATTCCTGGAGAAGAGGGAACCGCGCTTCAAGGGCAGGTAAACTACACTTGAAATATAAGTCGGTTTTTTAGGGATCCTTCCACTCAATTTCTTGAATTCCAAACGGGTTGACACATTCCCGGTTTCCGTACCCATTTTGTCCAGCCGAGAAAATTATATGATCAATTACAGTGCTATACTTAAAGTGAGGGCTGTTATCACAGGCGGAGACACTCATGGATAAAAGCCATGGTAAACGCGGCGGACACAGGTCGGATCCGGTGGTGTGTGTGGGAACCGGCAGGGTGGGCAGATCCGCTCAGTTATTCTGCGCTGCTGTGGGCTTTGTTGCGGTTTCGGCCATAGCAGTAGTTTGCCTGTTTGATATTCACCCAGCCCGGGTGAATATCAGTTCGCATAATCCACCGGTCGCGACTACTTCCCCGTACCTTTATGACAACGACGGGTCTATGGCTGTGGGCGCTGATATTGCCCAGGTTAAAGGTTTGACAGGCAGGGGTGTGATAGTTGCCATAGCGGATACGGGGATTGCACAGCAGGGCGATAGGTATCATGATGACCTGCCTTCGGGGAGGATTCTGGACCAGTACTATTTCAAGGACTGGTGGACGGGCGCCGATGAGGAAGCCGCCGTTGATACGTGGGGACATGGAACGCATGTGGCTGGAATTATAGGCGGCAGCGGCCTGCACGATCCATTGCTGAAAGGAATGGCGCCGGAGACATCGCTCCTGGTTTACCGCATGGTCGATCCGCCCTATGCCGCCTCGGTTAATGAAATCAGCCGCTGGATGCATACAACGAGGTTTGAAGACATAACACGGCGTGCGGCCTTGCACAATGCAGATGTCTTTAATAACAGCTGGGGTGGGTCCATCGCTCCCTGGGACACTTATAATGAATACTGCACTGTTGCGGACAGAGCGGTGAGGGGCGAATACATGAATGCGGATGGCAGGCCTCAGTGTATGAATGTGGTGGTGGCAGCGGGAAGCGACAAACGTTTGATAGGAAGCCCGGCGCTGGCCAAGAACGTGATCACGGTGGGCGCCATCTGCGATGGAAATTCGGCGAACTACGGCTGGCCGCCGGGCAAGGTTGCCGATTTCAGCAATTACGGGCCGGTTGATACCGGAAGCGGGAAGGTCAGGACCAAGCCGGATGTGGTGGCGCCCGGCGTCAACATCACTTCCACCATACCATGGTACCTTTCACGCTGGAACAAGGGAGTGGGCAACTATTATGCCGCTCAGGAAGGTACGAGCATGGGGGCCCCGTATGTGTCGGGCGCCATAGCGCTGCTGCTGCAAAAGTACCCCGATGTAAAAACGTGGCCGGAAAAAGTTAAAGCCCGTATCATCAACACGGCAGTGCCGCTGGGGAACGGTGTGGAGAAAGAAGGACACGGCATGATCGATGTTTACCACATGTTATACGATGATGATTCTTTCCGGGCGTTGCTGTGGGAGGGCAGTGATATCAATGTTCAAACTCCGGAGCGTTTATTTTATTTCGATGTCCCTGCAGGATTCAAGGAAGTCAGGACAACGCTCGTATGGTCGGACAGGCCCGGAACCAGTGAGATAGCCAATGATCTCGATTTCAGTGTATATGACAGGTTTGGAAGCCTGGTGGGAGGCAGCAGTTCCTGCGGCGATAACGTCAAGCACGTAGTGATCAGCCGGGGAGAGCCGGGAATCTGGAAGCTGGCTATCAATAAAACCAGGCTGACTGAGCCGAAACAGGATTTCGCGGTGTGCGTCAGCGCTGTGCTGGCTGAACCGTCATTGACTGTGAGCGTGCATTCCGATAGGGCGGCAGTCCGCCAGGGTGAAGAGCTGAAATTCACCATCGAGCTGGCCGATACGGGATATACGGCCGCCGGTTCTTACATGTCTGTGGCAGTGCCTGCCGATTTCTATTTTAACTGTGTGGATATCTACAAGGCCGACGGCACGAAATACCGTTATGACATCTCCGACATAAATTTTTCGGTTGATACTTACAACATCGCTGTCGGCGAGGTCGTGTGCGGGAATCCCAGAAAGGCTGAGTGGGTTTTTAAAGCCAGGGATATACTGGTACACGAAAAATACACTTTCCGGATCGGCGCCCGGGCGAGGAACACCACCGGGATTCAGCAGTCAATCATGATAAGCAAAGCCAATACGCCTATCGTCGTTTGCTATCCGCCGCAGTTAAATTTCATAGCGCAGGAGGGAGGCCTGAATCCCGCCAGGCAGTCGTTATACATCCATAACGCCGGAGAAGGGCCGTTTAGCTGGAACCTTGCCGCGCATCAATCATGGTTAAGCCTGGCGCCGGCGAGCGACAATAAAAGCGGCATAGCCGAGATAGCAGTGGATATCGGCTTGCTACCGCCGGGGATCTACGAAGATACTGTCACGGTTACCGTTCCCGATGCCATACAGCAGCCGCGCGCCATACCGTTCAGGCTGACCGTCAGCCCGCGCAACATAGAGGCGCTGGTTGGGGCCACTGACAGCCAGATATACACAACGTCTCCCGGAAATGCCTTTTTCCTGAGCAGGTACAAGTGTGAAAAAACCGGCACATTAGGCGAGATACGGCTCAAATGCAGCAGTTTCGGCAACGTCCGCGTTGCACTGTACACAGACAGCAACGGTGATCCGGGTAAGCTGCTGACGTCGAATTATAAAAGCACTTATGTAACGGCCGGGTGGAACATCATCCCTGTCAGTGAAGTCAATGTTTACGCGGAGAGCCATTACTGGCTGGGCTTCAACACCAGCATCAGCATGGTGGGGTATCCGGCCATGCCGCCCGGTGAAACCAGGTACAAATGGTGGAAATTCGACGAGTTTATTTTCCCTGATTACGCGGGAACTGAATTTACCGGCAAAGCTGCGCAGATGCTGATCTCCGGCTGGGGCCGCCCGGAAAGTCTCGAAGATAATTGAGAGTATAGCCGTTTTTCCGGATATGACGTGGTGTTGTGAGGTTGACGCAGTCACTTGACATGCTAAAAACAATATGTTATATTAAACAGAAATAATACAACATATTGTTTTATTTATGTTAAGGAGGTATCATGCGCAAAACACGTTTCGTACTATTGTCAATGGCATTAATTCTGGTTCCTGCGCTGATTATCGGGTGCTCGCAATCCACTCAGGGTCTCGGTTCATCGTCAGTGGAACCCATTGTAATCGGCTATGTAGGATCAATTTCAGGCCCGGGCACCAAGCCCTGCATCGATGCTCAGAAAATGGCAGTCGAGGAGATCAATGCGGCGGGAGGTATCCTGGGCAGGCCCATCAAGTACATGGTCGAGGACACCAAGGGAGAGACATCGCTGGCGGTGGCCGGCGTTACCAGGATGGTCATGGGACACAAGGCGGTTTTCTACTGCGTTGAAGGCAGAACGGAAATTGCCATGGCTACCAAGCAGAAAACCATTGAGCTGTACAAAGATTTCCCACACATCATGGAAGCCAACGGCGCCGCAGGGGTGGAAGTCACGGAATCCGTGATAAATAACTATGACAGGGAAAAGATGATCTTCCGCCTGTTTAATCCCGAGCCGGGGCATTTCGCCTACGCAAGCACTATTTTCACCATTTCCGATCACAGCCGGATGAAACTGGCCAACTTCATGCCCAAGAAGTGGGCCATCCTGTATGAAAACCTGGCCTGGACGCTGCTCTTCCGCAACGGCGGGCCGGCCTGGAACCTGCCCACCTGGGACCAGATGGCCAGGGATGATTATGGCATCGAAGTAGTCTACAGCAAGCCGGTGAGCGCCAGGACGGGCATGTGGCTGCCCATTCTGGATGCCGTATCGAAAAGCGGGGCGGAATTCATTTTTGTCGTTTCCAGCTGGTTCACAGACACGGAGGTGCTTGCCAAGCAATGGGCCGACTCGCCTGCCAGGGACATCCAGATCTACTTCTATGGCGGAGTCTCCCAGACGCATGATTTCTGGAAGATGACCGGGGGCAAGGCGCTCGGTGCGCTCACCGGGGCTTACGAAGTCCCGATTACGGAAAACACCATGCCGTTTGTGGAGAAGGCCAAAGCGAGGGGCATTCCGGTACAGCAGCATGTGGCCTGTGCCTATGACGATGTCTATATGTTGAAAAAGTCCATTGAAGTGGCCAGCGGAGCGGATGATGTGGACAGGCTGATATCTGCAATGGAACAGGCCGAGTTCGACGGCGTGATCGGCCTATGCAAGGTGGAGATGACCAAGGTTCCCGGGTTCTTCCACTCGCGTGTTACGGCTGACCCCAACAATCCCAAGAAGGAGCTCGACCGTGGTTTGAAGACAGGGCAGGCCCAGGTCCAGGCTAACGGGGAATACGTCTCGATGTGGCCGGAACAATATGCGCAGTATGACAGGTACAAGCCCCCTGCCCAGCTCCGCGCGGAAGCCGGCATCAAGTAATAATCGACGATTTGTGTACAAGGAAGTAATACCGGAGAAACAGGAAAAATCGCGTACTGACCCTCTTACATAAAACCTCCAACGCAAAGAGAGGCGCCTTGCCGGGGCGCCTCTCTTTTATCTGCAGGTTACGTTGGCAGCGATGTTCTATATATGTGACGGGTGGGCTCGGATAATGTGGTGACATATTTGGAGTATCGTGTTAAACTAAATCCCGTGTGCTTGCAGTGCTGCGGATTGATTGTCGACGCATAGCACAGGCAGAGATCGGGTAGTATGAGTGTGATATCACGAGCCCTCCATTTCCTTCTGATCGGGTTGCTTGTTTTCCCTTTTATCGTTTCACTGGTAGCAGTGACGCCCGCCCGGGCGGATGTCGACCTGGACTCCATGTTCATTCCCAGGTACCCGTCGGATAACCGCACGCCGCGTTATTCCATGCCTTCCATACCCGGATTTGATGTTAGCGGAGGGCGCTTTCAGACAAATTCAGTGCCTCCCATGCTGTTGCCCATGCCGCATCACACTACCTCGCCCGGTTCTATGATACTGGGGGCGGGCTCACTGGCTGATGTCTATGTTAACGGGACGACGGGCAGCGACAACTATACAGGCAGCTCGCCTACCGTCCAGGCCGGCGATGTCGGGCCCAAGAAGACCTTACAGGCAGGCCTGAATGAGGCTGATGATTATGGTACGGTGCATGTAGCGGCCGGGACCTACAGGGAGAATTTGACCGTAGACAATATCAGTGTTTATCTGGAGGGGGCGGGAGCCAGGGATACCATCATCGACGGAGGCAGCATCGGCCCGGTAGTGCAGGTGAATGGTGATTCCCTTGATATTGTAATAGACGGGTTTACCATCCGTAATGGAAACGGTGTTTCGGCCGGCGGTATTATAACGGATTGGGATTGCTACCTTTACATCTGGGACAGTGCCATTATCAACAATACGGGTGACGTAGCCGGAGGCATTTATTGTGAAGAAGGCTACCTGGAAGTAGTACAGTCACTGGTGGCCGGCAACATCGCGGGCGAGTTTGGCGGAGGTATACTTGCCAATGACTCGGAAGTGCTGTTGCAATCATCCACCATCAGCGGTAATTCGCTGGCCCCCGGCGGGCATTGGGGTGGTGGCATCTGCTGCTGGGATAGTATTACGTATATGTTTGATGTTACGCTGGCCTTTAATTCAGCTACGGGCGACCCGACCTCCGCCGGCGGCGGGTTGGCAAGCGTCTTCTGTGACTGGCTGATCTATAATACTATCATTGCCAATAACAGCGCCAGTACCGCCGGCACCAACAACGGCCATTTCTTTTCACCCGCCGATGATATTGTATTGGATGCTTATTCTATCGATAGCGAGAACAGCACCCGCCTTTCCGACCCCACATCGCAGGTCAATACCGATCCGGTGCTCGGCCCATTGCAGAACAACGGCGGTCCGACGGACACGCATGCCATAACCTCAGACAGCCCTGCTTTCGAGCGGGGTGGCTCGCCTCTACTGTTGGACGAGGACCAGCGCTGGGTTATAAAGCCCCAGGGCGCTTACAGCGATGTGGGGGCTTACGAGCTTGTCCTGACTGCCAATGCAAGCACGGGCGGGTCAGGAGCAGGAACGGTCGTCTTCAGCACCGATACGGGTGGTCTGGCGCACCTGACCACGCTAACCCCCGTCCTGTGTTCAGGCATATTTGAACAGGGCATATCGTTTCCTTACGGACTTTTTTCATTCCAGGTAGTGGGTATTCCCATCGGGTCCAGCGTCAAGGTAACCATAAGGTTACCACAGGTTGTACCCGCCAATCTCCAGTATTGGAAAAACAGCGGGATGTGCATATGGATTAATTATACCTCACAGGTGTCGTTTACCCCGGGGGATAATGTAATCGTGCTGACATTGACGGACGGCGGTTCCGGAGACCTGGACGGCGTGGCAGACGGTAGGATTATCGATCCCGGCGGTCCGGCCTGGTCGGCTGTTAGATCAGCAATGCGGCAAGTGCAATCACCCGCATCCTCCTCATCCTCCGTAGCACCGCCCCAGCAACCGGTAACGCTGCCCAATCTTCTCATACAGAGCGCCTCGCTATCGGCGTCGACGGTTCATCCCGGTGAGCCTGTCACAGTAACAGCAGTGGTAGCAAATAAGGGCAACGCTAACGGCAGCAGGAAGGTTGTGCTGATTGTAAATGGAGAGGAGGAAGCGGCCGAAGGAGTGACCGTAAACGGCGGTGGAACGACGACGGTTACTTTCGATCTTTACAGGGATCAGCCGGGAACGTATAAGGTGTATGTGGGGAACAACTACGCGGGCGAATTTGTGGTCAGCCAGTATGTTGATCCCGAATTGGTTTTGCTCATCAGCCTGGCGATGCTTCTTGCAGCATTTATACTGGGGTTGGTGATGATTTACCGCAGGCAAAACGCCGGATATTAGTATCTATACTGCCGCCTGCCTGTGATGTAGAGCACGCCCATGACGAAGGACGCTAAGAGCAGCGCAGCGCTGACGTAGAGGATGATGTTGGGATCGGCGAACTGGTCCACCACGAAGCTGCCAGCGTTGATACTGCCAACATAGACCGTGTAGGTACCCGGCTCGCTTCTGCTGATGGTGAAGGTGAGCGGTGTGGATTTACCGCTGGCAATGGTGATGCCCTGGCTGGCATCCACCTCTCCGTTGACATAGACCTTGATGCTGACGCTGCCGTTGGCGGTTCCCCGGTTGACGGCCGTGGCGGTGATGCTTACTGGCGTGCCGGGAGCGACTCTGGATGAGTAGAGGGCTGCGCTCTGCACCTGTATATTGGGCAGTGAGACGGGATTTGACGGTGTGGAGGTGGAGGCTGCGCCTGAGCCGCCGGTTGTGGTGGTAAGCAGCAGGTTGGGTCCGGCTGCCATGAAAGTGAAGCTGGCTGCGCTGGTGGCGGTGCCGCGGGGCGTGGTAACGGTTATGGGGCCGGAAGCGCCGCTGCCGGCAATGGCCGTAATCTGTGTATCGGAGTTGACTGTGAAGCTGGCGGCAGGAGTGCCTGCGAAGGTGACTACCGTAGCGCCTGTGAAGTTAACTCCGGTTATCACCACGGTGGTGCCGCCGATGCCCGAGGTGGGAGTGAAGGCTGCGATCACAGGCGGAGCTCCGACGTTGTTGGTCACTGCCTGGTCGACGAAGGTTGCCAGCACGCCGCCGTCGGCGGCCACCACGTCGCCTGCCGTATAGCTGACGGTGACAACGTCTCCGAAGGCGATGGCGGTTCCTGCGCAGGTTAAATCTATCTTGGTGGGATCCGCATTAAGGGCTGCAGCGGAGAAGTTCTGAGCAGCGCCTGCGTTGACCTTGTAGGTAAACTGGGCATGTTTGCCTGCGGGATCGGCCATGTTCTTGCTGAAGGTGATGGTTATAACCGTGCCCGCGGCGTTGGTGGCTGCCGATGCAAATGCGGGAGGCCCAGGCATGTTGTTGGTCACCGCCTGGTCGACGAAGCTTGCCAGTATGCCTCCGTCGGCAGCCACGACGTCACCTGCTGTGTAGCTGACTGTGATCACATCTCCGAAGGCGATGGCGGTGCCGGCGCAGGTAAGGTCTATCTTGGTGGGATCCGCATTGAGTGCGGCCGCGGAGAAGTTCTGCGCCAGGCCTGCGTTGACCTTGTAGGTAAACTGGGCGTGCTTGCCTGCGGGATTGGCCATGTTCTTGCTGAAGGTGATGGTGATGATGGTGCCCGCGGTGTTGGTGGCAGCGGATACAAAGGTCGGCGGGGCTGCCATGTTGTTGGTCACTGCCTGGTCGACGAAGCTGTCCAGCACGCCTCCGTCGGCAGCCAGCACGGTGCCCTTGGTATAGCTGACGGTGACGACGTCGCCGAAGGCGATGGCCGTCCCTGCGCAGGTAAGATCTATCCTGGTGGGATCCGCATTGAGGGCGGCGGCGGAGAAGTTTTGCGCCAGACCGCCGTTGACCTTGTAGGTAAACTCGGCATGTTTGCCCGCCGGATTGGCGATGGCCTTATTAAAGGTGATAGAGATGGTAGTCCCTGCAACATCGGTGGCCGCCGATACAAAGATGGGTGAAGCCGTTTCCTTGTAGATGCTGACATAGGGGGACGTAGTATGAGCAACTGCCATATAGGTAGAATCGTGGCTGAAGGCCACCCCCTTGCCGGTGCCGGTAGGCAGGGTTGCCGGGTTATCCATCTTAGTGAAGTTGTCGCTGCTCCTGTTGTATATGGTTACATAGGGAGTGTTGCCATGAGCAACCGCCATGTAAGCGGAATCGTGGCTGAAGGCTACACCCTGCCCATCGCCGGTGGGGAGGGTTGCAGGGTTATCCAGCTTGGTAAAGTTGTCAGCGCTGCGTTTATATATTGTCACGCGGGGAGAGATCGAGTGAGCCACCGCCAGATAGGTGGAATCGTGGTTAAAGGCTACTCCCATCCCGTTACCGGTGGGAGTGGTTGCGGGATCGTCCAGCTTGGTGAAATTATCCGCACTTCGTTTATATATAGTGGTGAAAGGGGAGCCAACATGGGCTACCGCCAGGTAAGTAGAGCCAGGGTCGAATGCGACTCCCCATGAATTAGCAGCCGGCAGGTTTGTCGGGTCATCCAGCTTGGTGAAGTTATCGGCGCTCCGCTTGTATATGGTGACATAGGGAGGATTTTGACATGTTACAGCCAGATAGTTGGAGTCCGGGCTGAAGGCTACTCCATGTCCGGTGCTTGTGGGAAGGGTTGCCGGGTCGTCCAGCTTGGTGAAATTATCGGCGCTTCGTTTATATATGGTGACAAAGGGAGACGTTGCATGCGCCACAGCCATGTAAGTGGAATCGGAACTGAAAGCTACTCCCTGCCCGTCGCCGGTGGGCAGGATTGCCGGATTGTCCAGCTTGGTAAAGTTATCGGCGCTCCGCTTGTATATAGTGATGAAAGGAGATGTTACATGCGATACAGCCATGTAGGTTGAGTCGTGGCTGAAGGCTACTCCCGTCCCGTCGCCGGCGGGCGGTGTGGTAGGGTTGGCTAATTTGACGTATGTATCATCTGCATAAACGGCTGCAGGATTAAAAAGTACCGGCATGAAAGCCGCTGCTAATAGTAATATTGAAAGCAGTATATGGGCTGGTCTGGTAATTTTAGACACACAATTTTTTAAAAACAACCACAACGCTCCAGATAATTTTCTCTTACCCCCTTCACCTGCTAGTTCTTGACGAATTAATGTGCGTAAGTTAACGTTAACTAACTCGACGATATAAACGCTGATATATTACACATGTGGCCTCTGCTTGTCAATATCGTAAACGCCATAAATTTATACAGGAACCTATATCTATGGAGAGGGACGATAGGTTACGTGGTGCTTCAAGCAGGACGTTAATCGATAAAATTTTCTTACATCGGAGTTTTAAGGCAGGTCAATATCCTTGATAAATACTACGCGGTCTTTGCCCGGTCCTGCGTAGTCCTTAACAACTTGCACGCCGTCTTTTTCGGCGTTGCCTGTGGGCATCATGCCGATGCTCTTGTGAAAGGCGATGGAGAGCGAGTTGACCGGGCTGGTGGTGGCTTTCAATTTGTTACATCCATGCGACCTTGCGTAGGCTTCGAAATAGGCATAGAGGCGCCCGGCAAGCCCCAGCCTGCGGTAACCCTGTCTCACAGCCAGCAGCTGTGCATAGCCTACCGGCTCGGTCTGGGAGATGAAGCCGAAGAGGTAGGCCAGCACCTTATCGCCCTCCTTGGCAACGAAGGCGGTATTGCCGAACTCGTTGATAAGCGTGGGATGGTGCAGGGCGACCGTGCGGTCATGGTCCCAGAACTCACTAAATTCAAGTATGATCTGGTCGAAATCCTGCTTCGTGCAGGTGGTTATTTCCACAGGTATGTCTCCCGTAGTATTATCTTGTATAGCCAGATAGTATACTAAATAGCAGGTTGCAGTTGAAGCCTATGGATCAGTCTGAGAAGGCATTCTGGAGCATCGGCGCGGAAGATTTGCTGCGAAGGCTGGATAGCAGTGAGCAGGGATTGTCGGATCGCGAAGCTTCACAGCGGTTGAGCCGGATGGGGCCCAACCTGGTCAAACCACGCGTACAATATAATACGTTCATCTTATTCTTCAATCAGTTTAAAAGCCCGATCATCCTCATATTACTTTTTGCCACGCTGCTGGCGTTTTTTCTGGGCGACCGCATCGACGCTGTCATAATACTGTCAATTGTCGTCATCAGCGGCCTGCTCGGCTTCTGGCAGGAAAGAAGCGCCGCCGACGCAGTGAAAAAGCTGCTGGCCATCGTTCAAATCAGGGCAGCGGTGTGGCGCAATGGGGCAGAGAAGGAAATACCTGTTGAAGAAATTGTACCGGGTGATATCGTGGTTCTCAACGCGGGTGATATCATACCCGGCGATTGCCTGATACTTCAGTCCAGGGACCTTTTCGTGGATGAGGCAACCCTCACCGGAGAAACTTACCCAGTAGCTAAAGAAAAAGGGATGCTGCCGCGGGACACGGCCTTGAACCAGCGAACCAACGTGGTCTATATGGGAACGCATGTAATCAGCGGGACGGCAAATGCAGCTGTTGTGCATACCGGGGCTGAAACGGAATTCGGCAGGGTCTCGGAAAGGTTGAAACTCAGGCCGGCGGAAACGGAATTCGAGCGTGGCATAAGGCGCTTCGGCTTCCTGCTGCTGGAGGTGACCTTACTGCTCGTAATCGCCATTTTCGCCATCAACGTATTTTTCGCGCGTCCCATACTGGATGCGTTCCTGTTTTCACTGGCCCTGGCGGTGGGGCTTACCCCTCAATTGCTGCCCGCTATCATCAGCATCAACCTTGCCCACGGCGCGAGAACTATGGCACAGCACAAGGTTATCGTGAAACGGCTGGCATCGATAGAGAATTTCGGCAGCATGAATGTGTTGTGTTCGGATAAGACCGGCACTCTGACGGAGGGCGAGGTACGGTTAAAGGCTGCAGTCGATTGGCGCAGTAAGGCCAGCGAAAGGGTTTTCCTCTACGGCTATCTTAACTCCCATTATGAGACGGGGTTCACCAACCCCATCGATGCTGCCATACGGGGCTATGGCCGACCCGACATATCCGGCTATCGCAAGCTGGATGAGCTTCCCTACGATTTCAACCGCAAGCGGTTGACCGTGCTGGTGGAGAGTGAAGGCGAATCCATAATGGTTACCAAAGGTGCTCTCGATAATATACTGGACGTGTGTGAAAGCGCTGAGACATCACAGGGTGAAATTCTTGATATCGGCGAAGTAAAAAGTGAAATAGAAAAGCGGTTTGAGGAAATCAGCGCCGACGGATTACGTACGCTGGGTATAGCTTACCGGCGTATCGGCCACACATCTAAAATAAATAGAGATGATGAGAGCGTCATGACATTCCTGGGGTTCCTGGTTTTCGACGATCCCCTGAAGCCGGATATCGCCGATACCATTGGCAAATTGAAGCGGATAGGGGTTGATCTGAAAATTATAACGGGCGACAACCACCTGGTTGCTGCAAGTATCGGCAGGCAGATCGGCGGAACAGACCTGAGTATACTCACCGGCCGTGATTTCGACCGCATGAGCGATGAAGCTTTGACCAGAAAGGTAAACCGGGTCGACATCTTCTCCGAGGTGGATCCCAACCAAAAAGAGCGTATCATTATCGCGCTCAAGAAAGCCGGCACTGTAGTCGGATATATCGCAGACGGGATCAACGATG
>JAQUQM010000004.1:18143-48242 GCA_028716085.1 Dehalococcoidia bacterium
GACAGCGCTGTGGATGTAGCCAAAGAAGCCGCCGATATAGTCCTGCTGGAAAAAGACCTGCGGGTTCTGGAAAACGGTGTCAGGGAGAGCAGGCAAACCTTTTCCATCACACTTAAATATGTCTTTATGGCCACCAGCGCCAACTTCGGCAATATGTTCAGTATGGCCGGCGCATCGCTGTTTTTACCCTACCTGCCGCTGCTCCCCAAGCAGATTATGCTTACGAACCTGCTGACTGATTTCCCGGAGATGACCATTGCCACGGACAATGTAGATCATGAGATGGTGGAAAAACCGCGGCGCTGGGATATCAAATTCATCCGTAATTTTATGATCACCTTCGGGCTGATCAGCTCGATATTCGATTTCGCTACTTTCGGTGTGCTTTTGCTGCTGCTGGGCGCTTCTCCGGAGCAGTTCCGCTCCGGCTGGTTCATGGAATCGGTTATTTCGGCCTCGGTCATTGTCCTGATCATCAGGACGCGGAGGTTTTTCCTTAAGAGCAGGCCGGGCAGATACCTGGTCATAACCACAGCCCTGGTAGCTATCCTGGTGCTGATCTTCCCGCTTACATGGTGGGGTAAATTGTTCGGCTTTGCTCCTTTACCGCCCTTATTCCTGCTGCTGCTGGGTGTGATTGTGCTTATTTATGTAGGGGTTGCTGAAGCGGCAAAAGCAATTTTTTACAAAAAGATCAGGAATGCCTGAATAAAAAAGAGGCCGGGGATTTTTCCCCGGCCTCTTTCACAGTGCAAAGGATTCATCAGAAGATGATGAACATCAGGACAACGTACTTAACCGCCGGCGGTAGTGCGTTGATCTGAGCCATCACATCGGCCTTGGTGACCTCTATATTCATCATGCTGATATTGGCCGCTGTGAGCGTGGCATCGAAGGTGATGGCCTTGGCAGCTCCGGCCGTATTGGACCATTTCTCCCATACCGGCAGTGTGCTGCCCGCTTTGTTGGGATTGCCCGTAGCGGCAAACGTGCCGAGGTATGACATCATGGCATCCTGCAGCGCTACCCTGCCCGCCTGGTTGGCTGCAGAGAATGAGTGCAGGAAGAATACGTCATGGTTCCAGCCGAAGAAGAAGGGGATATCGGTGGCATGTCCAGCGCCGTAGATGAAGTCGAATCCCGGCGTGTCCGTACCTACGCCGTCCCACTTGAACCAGAAGGCGTACACATCGTCCTGGAAGTTCTTGGCAAGGCGGGCGAGGCTGTCAACAGCGAATGCTTTCCAGCTGAGTGACGGGTATTTGCCGCAGGCCTCATACAGGAAGCTGTCTCCCATTGAGCCGAACACATCGGTAAGCGCCATTGGCGGCGGTATGACACCCAGCACATTGAAGCAGTTGAACCATGTCTTGCCCGTGGAGGTCGGAATAGTGGTGCCGTAGAGCGGCAGGAAGTCCTTCAGTTCGTACTCCGTGCTGCCCAGCACCATGGGCACCTTGTTATAGTTGCCCGTGGCGATGATATCTGCCGCAGTCCCCTGCAACACATAGCCGTCTATTACCGGCCCGGCTGCATCTATGGAGCCCTTGGCATTCATGGCAGCGCGTTCCACCAGCGTGCCCGGCTTACTGCGCAGGTAGGCCTCTATCTGTTCATTGGTCATGGCAGCACGGTAGGCCGCGGCCGCCGCAGCGTCGGCGCAGGTGCCGTCGAGCACCAGCAGCTTCTCGATGAGTGCATTGGTGCGGGCCTCGCCAACGGCCGCCGGCACATTGTTACCGCCTATGCTGAGCATAAATGCCTTATTTAACTGGCCGCTTGCCAGCGGGGATATGATGATATTCATGGTATTGAAAGCGCCAGCCGACTGGCCGGATACGGTGATATTGTTGGGATTGCCGCCGAAGAAGGCGATATTGCTCTTTACCCATTTGAGGGCTTTGATGGTATCCAGCGTACCGAAGTTGCCCGATTTGTCTTCCTGCGTTCCCATCGGATTCATAGCCGGGTGACTCAGGAAGCCGAAGGGGCCCAGCCTGTACTGGATGACCACCACGACCATATTCAGCTTGCTGGCCAGGATAGATCCGTCGTAACCCGCTGCGCCTCCGAAATAGTTGGCGCCGCCATGAATCCACATGAGGACGGGCAGGTTTCTGGATTCAGCCTTGGGACGGAAAACGTTGACATACAGGCAGTCTTCAGCCCCCGTAACCTGGTTGGTGGGAATCCAGGTGGGCAGCATCACCGGCTGGAAGGCCGGTGCGAAAGCGTCGGTGGAGTGGCGGATAAAATGCCAGCGCTCCGGATTTTGCGGCGCTTTCCATCTCAGCGCATCGACAGGCGGCTGGGCGTAGGGGATGCCTTTCCAGACCCAGCTGTTATTGCCCGCATCCGCGCCGGCTACCGGCCCGAACAGGGTCATGGTAGTGGTTTTAGACGCATTATTAATGGATGCAATGGCTACCTCAAGCGCTGCGATCAGCGGCGCCTGCTGGTCGGCCACAATCCACTTTTCGATCTTATCCCTGATATCATTATCGAGCTTGTTGATGGCGCTTCTGTAAGCGCCGACCTTGACGAGCACTTTTACAACGTCGATTTTCAGATTTAAAGCCTTGTGACGCCCGGCGGCTGAATGTGAACCCTCTTCGGATTCAACATTTTTTTCCAGTTTATCGATTTCATCCTGGTCGCCGCGGTCTTTGACCTCGTCCTTCCAGGAATCGAATTTCGATTTGAATGAATCGTGTTTCCCGTCCGGACCGGGCGGATTTACGAAAGCGGAATCCGGCAAAACCTGCACCAGGTTTTCCAGATTGGTTACCGCGTCATAGGCGCCGATGCCGACGGCCGACGCCTCGGCATGCACTATATTCGCCGCCGGCGCTGCAACCAGGGTCATGCCCAGTATCATAGATAGCGCCAGGCCTGAATATAGAACTCTGACCATCCATGCCTTAAAAGTTTGCATTAACAACCTCCCTTAAATAAATCGAGTAGTCAGTCGAGTCAATACAACACAATTTTTACCCTGTTATCACCTCCTTAATTATTATGCGAAATATCAGATGGAAAGAATGATCGAGATGTTCTTGACTATGTAATTACCGTATACCGTTAGTAACCGCTCCTGCCACATTACTCCATGATATTTTCGTGTGAAGCTACTGAAGCTTCAGCATCGGCTATTCTATGACACAATTGTGTGATTGTCAATAGCGCCAAGATTATCAACCCCGCAATAATCTATAGCCTGTCTATCAGCCGGTACATGTCTTTATAGGCCCGGGCGAAATTAGGGTCCCGCTTGATGAACTCATCCCGCATGTGATTCATTTTCTGCACGAATTGCCGGCTGTCCTTCCGGCGGGCCAGTTCCGCCCACTGGGCCGCCCTGGTAGAGAAAAGTTCTTCGACGGCGGCTGCATCGGGCAGATGCATCTGCAGCGAGGCATAAAAATCGGGATCTTCCGAGAGCACGCTTTCAGCCAGCGTCAGCAGCATCCTGTAAGTGGTGCCGTCCGCTTTGGCGGTATCCTGAAGCTTGTCCAGGCTGAGCAGCGTGTCCGCCGAGACCAGCGCAATGAAATGTGAGAGGGCCAGGACAATGCTCATGATGTGATCGTGCTCAGCAGGTGTCATTGTTACCACTCCGGCGCCATTGTCCTCCAGGTATTGCCGGACTTTTTCAGCCAGTGCACTTTCATGCTTATTGACAGGGGTGAGCACGAATTTCTGCCCTTTGATGCCCTTCGCACCCGGCCCGAACATGGGATGTGTGCCCAGCACCGTGCCATTTTTTATATATCGGTGCATGACCTGCACGGGCATCTCTTTTATAGAAGTCACATCCAGGATGAGTTGTCCGGCATGGGTATGCGGCGCTATCTGCTGAACAACCTCCTCGAATTTGCCTATGGGCACCGAGATTACCACGGCATCGGAACTTGCGGTTGCCTCCGTATTGGAAGCAGTACCGGCGCCGATCTGCCGTCCGACCTCAGCTAATTTCTTTTGATCGCGGCCTGTTATGGTAACCTCATGCCCCTCCCCGAGCAGGAAGCGTGCCAGCCAGCATCCCAGTTTGCCATAGCCGCCTATGATAGCTATTTTCATGCTACAATCCTGAACACCGTCATTTTGCCCGGGGATACGAACCCAGTACTTTAAGGAAAAGGCAGGTTTGTTCCAGCTTTTCCAGCGCCTGCCGCACCACCGTATCCTGGCGATGGCCTTCGAAATCCAGGTAGAAATTATACTCCCAGGGTTTTTGCTTGGTGGGCCTGGATTCGATCTTGGTAAGGTTGATCTTCCTTGAAGCGAATACTTTTAAAGATTCATACAGGGTGCCGGGCTTGTGCTTGAGTAAAAATACGATGGACGTTTTATCGTTGCCCGTCGGCGGAGCATCCTGTTTGGATATCACGAAAAACCTGGTGAAGTTTCGCTGGTTGTCCTCGATCTCCGTGGCTATTACCTTCATGCCGTAGATCTCGGCTGCCCTGGCGCTGGCTACGGCCGCTCCGTCCAGTATCCGCTTTTCCTTGATCATCTTCACGCTGCCGGCCGTATCGTAGGTGGGGATCAACTCCCGTCCCAGGTGGCGCAGGAACTGCTGGCACTGCGCCAGTGCCTGAGGGTGCGAATAGATTTTTTTAATCGAATCAAGGCCGGCTTCCTGGTTGGCTATCAGGCAGTGGGAGACCCTGAGCTCCATTTCGCCGCATACTTTAACATCCGAATCCAGCAGCAGGTCGTATGACCGGCTGATACTGCCTTCCAGTGAGTTCTCTACAGGGACAATGCCATACTGCAGGGTGCCTTCCTGGACGTATTTGAAGACCTCATCGAGTGTCTCACAGGGGACCGTGCGTATGGATGACCCGAAGAAGCTGAAGGCGGCAGCTTCGCTATAGGCACCGGTCTCACCCTGGAAAGCCACCTCAGCCCCCTGCATTTTTTTGCTGGTAGCTATGATCAGCCTGTAAATATTTGCTATGTCCTCGGAGGCGATACCTTCCTCCCCCGCGATGGCTGCCACCCTGTCCAGGACGGCTTTTTCGCGCGCCGGATCCTCTATCTGCAGGCTGTTCTCCTTCTTTTCACCACCTATGTCCCTGGCTGTTCTGAACCGTTCGGCGATAAGCCGGGCCAGCCTGGCATCGATTTCGTCAATCCTGCTTCTCAGATTATCCAAGCTCATTTTATTACCTCCGGTATAAGTCCGGCCCTTATGGACAGGTCGCACAGCGTAATGGCCATCATCGCTTCCACCACGGGCACGGCCCTGGGCACGATGCAGGCGTCATGCCTGCCGTGCACAGCTATATTGGAGTTCTGCAGTGTTTTCATGTTGACCGTCTGTTGATTTTGAGCGATTGACGCCGTGGGCTTGACGGCTATGCGCGCCACAACCGGCATGCCGTTGCTGATACCGCCCAGCACGCCGCCGGAATTATTGGTTTTAGTGGCAATCCTGTTATTTTCTATGGTGAAGGGATCGTTATTCTCCGAGCCTTTTTCCCCTGCGCTAAGGAATCCCGATCCGAACTCCACGCCTTTTACAGCGGGAATGGAAAAGAATGCCCCGGCAAGTGCGCCTTCCAGTGTGTCGAAAACGGGTTCGCCCAAACCCACCGGCACATTAAGCGCCAGGGCTTCGATAATACCTCCGATACTGTCTCCCTGGCCTGTTACTTCCTGTATCAGGCTGACCATTTTTTCCGAGGCATTGGCATCGGCGCAACCCACCGGGCTGCGATTGGCAGCATCCCTGATTTTGTCCTGGGGGACCTTCCCGGCCTTGATTGCACCTATCTGCACCGTATGGGCGAGTACTTCTATGCTGATCAGGCTGAGCAGTTTCCTGGCAACCGCTCCCGCCATGACGTACCCGGCTGTGATCCTGCCGGAAAACCTGCCGCCGCCCCTGTAGTCATTGAAGCCCCCGTATTTAATGTAGGCAGTGTAATCCGCATGGCCGGGCCTGGGAATAAACCTTGTCTTCTCATATGCAGAGGAATCAATATCACGGTTCCAGATGATCATACAAATGGGGGCTCCGGTTGTGATGTTATTAAATATACCGGAGATGATCTCCGCCTTATCTTCCTCACGGCGGCCTGTGGAGCCGGCGCTGTTTGACGCTTTTCTCCTGTCCACCTCCTTTTGAACATCTTCTACGCTCAAGGCAAGGCCCGCAGGGCAGCCGTCAACAACGGCGCCCACGCACCTGCCGTGGCTCTCTCCGAAGCTGGTTACTACGAATAATTTGCCCAGGCTGTTACTCATCTCGTTGAATTACACCTCCCAGTCTTTCTAACTCCTGCCAGTAGGTGGGGAAGGTCTTGGCGACGCACTCAGCGCCGTTAAGTAAGATATCACCGAACGCCACACCCGGGATACTGAAAGCCATGGCGATCCTGTGGTCGTCTTTGCAGTCTATGACAGCCCTTCGCGACGGCCTGGAGCCTGTAATGGTCAACTTATCTTCACCCTCGGCAACTACTATGCCCATGTTTTCCAGGCCTTCCCTGACGGCTGCGACCCTGTTGGACTCCTTAATCCTTGCCCTGGCAATGCCGGTGAACTCGCTGGCCCCATCCGCTACCGCAGCCAGCGCCGCCATGGTGGGCAGCAGGTCGGTGCAGTCCGAGAGATCGGCTTTAATAGCTTTTAAAGCCGATTTTTTTACTGTTATGGTGTTGTTTTCCACTGCTATATCGGCTCCCATATCTTTGAGAAAATCGAGTACTGCCTTATCACCCTGGCTACTGCCTGGATCAAGGTTTTCCACCGTAACCTCGCCGCCGACTGCACCCATGGCCAGCAGGTAAGATGCCGAGGACCAATCGCCCTCGATAATATATTCGGCGGCCTTATATTGTTGTCTTCTGACTTCATATTTAAGCAGGTCAGGCGATGACTCGACCTGGACACTGAACTTATGCATACAGTCTAATGTCATCTGGACATAGGGGCGTGATTCCAGCGGAGGCGTAATGCTGATGCGGACGCCATCTTCAGCAAGAGGTGCGGCCAGCAGTAACGATGATACGAACTGAGAGCTGACGTTTCCCGGCAGGGAGGCGCTTCCGCCCTTGAATTTTCCTCCATGGACGGTCACGGGCGGCTTACCATCGCCTGCTGCACATGGCACGCCCAGCTGCTTTAGTGCATCGATGAGCGGCCCGACCGGACGTTTGGCAAGAGTGGTCCCGGCGGTTAGCCGTGACTCTCCCGGCACCAGTGAACAGACTGCTGTCATAAAACGCAGGGTGGCTGCGGAATCGGCGCAATACAGATCCCCATCGGGACGACGGAAACGTCCACCGGCGACCATCCAGGAATCCGCCTGACATTTGATATCGACCCCTATTTTGCCGAGCACTGCCTTCGCCGCCTCGGTATCATCCGCGCTTAATGGATGAACCAGTCTGCTTGCCCCGTCGGCAAGCGCAGCACATATGAGGGCGCGTAGTGTATAGCTCTTTGAGGGAGGAGCTATTACGTTGCCCCTGATGTTACTTGCGGAGATTGAAATCTTCATCCTGCTTCAACCCGGCGATTATCTGTTCGACTGCTGCATCTATATTGATCCTGGTTGTATCGATTACGATATCCGCTGCACGCTCGTACAGGGGCCTGCGCAATTTTAATAGTTCACGTACGGTAGAGGCCGGGTCGGGAACTTCGAGCAGAGGCCTTCTTTCCCCGCCCCTGGCAATGCGTTTTAAGATGGCTGAGGGCGAGGCGGTCAGGTAGACTATCCTCGAGTTTATCCTCAAGCGGTCGATGTTGATCTGGTTAAGCACAATACCGCCTCCGCAGGCTATCACAGCGTTGCTTTTCTGAGCGGCATGCCGGGTAACCTCTATCTCAAGCTCCCGGAACGTGATTTCGTCATCCTGCTGGAAGATTTCAACAATAGATTTGTCTGCCTTTTTCTTGATCTGCAGATCGAGTTCGACGAATTCACGGCCCAGTTTTTCAGCCAGCGCTTGACCTACAGCCGTCTTGCCGACACCCATAAATCCAATCAGAGCTATGTTGCTCTTCATACTTTTAGTGCCTTCCTGGCCGCCTTACGCATTTCCTCCAGCGGAGCCTTGAGCCCGGTCCATTTCTCGAATGATAGGGCTCCCTGCCAGACCAGCATCTCCAACCCGCCGATAGTGACGGCGCCGGCCTTTTCGGCTTCCATAAGCAGCCTGGTTTTGGATGGATTATAGACAACATCGGCAACCACCATGCCTGGCCTGAGTAAAGCGCGCGTAACGAGCGTTTCGTTATTAGCGGGGCTCATACCTACGCTAGTGGTATTGACAAGAATATCCGCGACTGCCATTACGGCAGAGAGGTTCATTTCGTTAAGTTCCATTGTGCCCATGATTTTGCCGGTTGTTTGCGAGACCGCTTCGATAAACTGTATTGCCTTGCCGGATGTCCTGTTAAGGATAGTGACATCAGAGCCGTGTTCCGACAGGATGTAAGCGATGGCCCTCGAAGCACCGCCGGCGCCCAGGATGACCGCCCTTTTCCCCCTGGGATCAACTTTTTTCTCCAGAAGGGGTTGCAAGAAACCTTCGGCATCCGTATTGAAACCCTGCAGCAGGCCGCCGCTGTTGACAACAACGTTGACCGCGCCGATCTTTGCCGCCAGAGGGTCAACGGCATCGAGATATTGCAAGACTTCGATCTTGTGCGGAATGGTTACGTTGATGCCGCAAATATTCAGGCCGCGCATGCCTTCCATGGCACGGCGCAGGTTCTCGGGCTGGACGTGGAAAGGAAGGTATAAATAATCCAGCCCCAGCTTTTTAAAGGCGGCATTGTGCATCACAGGCGAGATGGAATGTTCCACCGGGTCGCCGATAATGCCGCAGATCCTGGTTTTGCCAGTAAATTCTTCATTCAACATTTTCCAAGCATCCTGTAAATATTATGTAGCTGTTGCACCGTCGGCTGTCCGGGCGCGGATTCGCCGCCTTCAAAAAGAGAAGCATAGGTGAAATAGCCCCCTGCCAAGGGCGACAGTATCCTGCTGGTGACTCCCATATTCCCCATGGCGAAGGCAACCAGCTTGACCCCGGGGAACTGTTTATACAGTTGCAGCAGTGTAATATTGTCCTCAAAGCCGCGGGCGGTTGTGACCACTTTGCAGATATCCGCCCCGCTGCTGGTCTGCTGCTGTACTACGGCTGCCAGGACCTCCAGGGAAGGGGTTTCTTTCCAGTTGTGAAATGAGACCATGCACCTGGCTTTCTTTTTTATCCGGCCGACATTTTCCTCGAGCCCCTGTAATCCGGTTTCTATATCAACAATAGCGGCTCCCAGATCGAGCGCCCTGTAAAGCTCAGCGATCCTGCCTGTTTCGTCGCCTGCCCATTGGCCTCCTTCCTGAATGCTCCGGTTGCAGGCTATCCACGGGCGTTTTAAATGTCCTATCACGTCCGTCCAGCGGTCGCCGATGAGGTCGATGCGTACCTCAAACAGGTCGGTGAGGTTACCGGCCTCAATCACTCCGGATATATCGGCATTCCTTATGACGCAGCAGATTTTGGGTTTATTCATGCCAGGTCGACAGCACCTCCTCAATCAGTACAAGGCTTACTTCATCCGAGACAAAGGCTTCTCCGATTGATTTAGGCAAGACAAATCTAATCCTGCCGTTGTGAATTTTTTTATCGTGTGCGATGGCTTCACTGACCCTGGCTAAGGGTATCTCGGGTAACCTGGCGGGCAGTTCCGCCATCTGGAGAAGCACCTTCATGCGGTTGAATTCCCCCTCGTTGAACAGCCCCATCCTGAGCGATATTTTGCCCGCTGCCAGCATGCCCAGGGCAACCGCTTCACCGTGTTTGATTTTAAAGTCGGATGCCGATTCTATAGCGTGGCCTACGGTGTGGCCGAAGTTCAAAATATTCCTCAAACCCGTGTCTTTCTCATCCTTTTCCACTATACCGGCTTTGATCTTAACCGATCTGAAGATAACCTCTTCCAGGCAGCTTTCCTCCTTTGCCCTGAGCCTTTGCATGTTTTCCTCAAGATATGCAAAGAAAAGCTTGTCGACTATCACGGCATATTTAATGACCTCCGCCAGCCCGTTGCTGAATTCTGCGGCCGGCAGTGTTTGAAGCGTGGCCGTGTCTGTCAGCACCAGCCTGGGCTGATAAAAGACGCCGATCTTATTCTTAATCGTTCCGGAATCTACGGCAACCTTGCCCCCCACACTGCTATCGACCTGCGCCAGAAGAGTGGTGGGGACCTGCACCAGCGGAAGGCCGCGCATATAAGTGGCTGCGACAAATCCGGCGAGATCACCGATAACACCGCCTCCCGTGGCCAGTATGGAAGTTGTTCTTTCCACGTGCAGATCAGCCAGTCTGCTGTAAAGCTGTTCCGCTGTTTTCAGTGTTTTCTGGGCTTCGCCGTCGGGCACCAGCAAGGTAGAAAATTTAAAGCCTTCTTGAAGCAGGTTCTGGTTCAGGCTGTTCCCATAGTGTTGTTCAACTACGGGATTGGTGATAATTACAACGTCATGACGCAGGCCTGCCACATCGAGAAGGCGTGCCATCTGCTGCAGCAGATCCCATCCGATGATGATTTCATAGCTGTTACTCCCGAGCTTGAGCTTTAGTTTCCTCACTTGGTACTGCCCTGTCCTGCTATTTCTGCCCTTGATTTAACCATGCGGCTGATCTCATCGCAGGCCTTGATAAGCTCGCTGAGCTCCGCAGGCGTGATCGTCTGTCTACCGTCCACGATGGCTTCTTCCGGATTATAATGAACCTCGACCATCAGGCCGTTGGCTCCGGCTGCCATTGCGGCGCAGCTCATATTATATACAAGGTCCCTGCGTCCTGTGCCGTGACTGGGGTCTACTATGATGGGCAAGTAAGTTTCCTTCTGTATCGCCGGCACCGCCGCCAGGTCAAGCGTATACCGGGTATATTCCTTGCCTTTGCCGATCGGTACGATCCCTCTTTCGCAAAGGATAATATTTTTATTGCCTTCGGCAGCAATGTATTCGGCAAAGGAAAGAAACTCTTCAATGCCGGCGCCGAAATGCCTTTTGAGCAGGATCGGCCTGTTTTTTCTGCCTACCTTTGCCAGCAAGTCCTGATTATACATGTTTCTGGCCCCGATTTGCAGTATGTCTGCATACTCCGCCGCCAGATCGACATGTTCCTCACCGCGCACCTCCGTTACCACCGGCAAACCGAATTCCCTGCCGGCTTCGCTGAGCCAGCGTAACGCAGTCTCCGCGCTTTTCCTGTTTATGCCGCCGAGCCCCTGGAAGGAATGCACCGAGCTGCGGGGTTTGAAGATGCCTCCCCTGAGGACATGAGCTCCCGCCTTCTTGATCTCTTCGGCAATGCGGAAAAGTTGCTTTTTATTTTCCACCGCGCAGGGGCCAGCGATATACAGGGGTTCGCCGTTGCCCAGGGTCCTGTCGCCTATCTGGATACCCGTGCGCAGGCCGCCCGCACCTTCGGCAACCCTGCCGTATTCTTTGCTGATAAGCTTGTAAGGCGTATCTATTTTGAGGATTTCCTTAACGCCGGGCATAACGGCGAAATGATCGAACGGCACCTTCCTTTCGTCGCCGACTATTCCTATTACCGTCCTGAATTCACCGCGTGAAACATCGGCCCTCAGGCCGTACTTGGCAATCTCCTTGATTACCCGGCTAACCTGCTCCTCAGTGGAATCGATTTTCATGATCATCATTGCAAAACCTCCTTAAACTGTATAAAAAGAGAAGAACCCTCCGCCTGGAGGGTTCTTCTTAATCTTTCCTATTTTCTTTTTTGATCAGGACCTGTGTGTGCAGCAACTCCCCCCAAGCATGGCATTGGGCGTAAAAAAGTAATACCAGAAATAGTAGTATGCGTTACGGGGAGCGCTGTAGCCTGTCATTTTCTGTTTTTTACCTCAGTGGCTAAAGAATATAACACATCACCGGCGGGCCGTCAATTTTATTGCATTTTACGAACGGATTTTTCAATCCAATTACGGGGTGATGCGATAGGCCGGGGCGATTTATCGGTTCTACCTGGCTTTAATGATGATTGCCGTACATGCGGTAACAGCTTCTGCCCGCTTTCTTGGCATTGTACATGGCGGTATCGGAGTTTTTCATCAGCGTTTCAAGATTGGCGCCGTCTTCAGGATATACTGCGATCCCGATGCTCGTGGAGATATTGAGAGAATGGTCGTCCATTACAAAAGGTTCACTGAAAGCGACCAGTATTTTGTCTGCAATCCTGATAATATCCTCTGCGTGGTTGATTTCCTGGAGCAGTAGCAAGAACTCGTCGCCGCCCACACGGGCAACGGTATCGCTGGACCTCACAATACTGGTGAGGCGTTTGCCGACAGCTTTCAATAGCTGGTCGCCAACATTGTGCCCCAGCGTATCGTTAACATTTTTGAATTTATCCAGGTCGAGCGACATCACCGCCAGAATGCTGTTATGGCGTTGGGCCTGGGCAATGCCGACTTCGAAGCGGTCGTTGAAGAGGACCCGGTTGGGTAGGCCTGTAAGGAAATCATGTGTTGCCATCTCAGCCAGCTTCTGTTGCATCCTCATGCGCTCAGTGACATCACGGCCGACGCTCCTGAATCCAACGATCTTGCCGCGCTCATCTCTGATCGGAGATATAGTATTTTCGGAGTATCCCATAGCGCCGTCTTTGCGGAATACCCTGAAATCAATGCCTTTATTGGGTTTTCCCGTGTTATAAACTTCCAGGTAGGCCTGGTACATTTTTTCCCTATCGTCGGGGTGAATGATATTACGGGCTTCCATCCCGAGCGCTTCCTCACGAGTGTACATCATATTGCGGCAAAAAGTATCGTTAATAAAGGTATATCTCCCTTCAAGGTCGATCTCAATATAGATATCTTCGATCTGCTCGAGTATGGTCCTGAACCTTTCCTCGGACCGGATCAAGGCCTCCTCCAGTTTCTTACGCTCTGTGACATCCCGGCTGACGCTCTTAAAGCCTATGGGCTCCCCTTTATCGTTTCTAAGAAGGGTTGATGAAGTTTCCATAAAGCACATTGAGCCGTCCTTGCGGATGACTCTGGTAAGGACGTCATTTATGGGCTCGCCTGTGCGATAAATGGTATTAAAACTTTCACGTATTGATTTTATGTCCTCCGGGGGAGTGTAGGTTTTATAATGGAGTCCGATCGCCTCTTCCTTGGGATAACCCATATTGCGGCAGGCAGCGTCATTGGCAAAAGTGATAGTCCCGTTCAGATCGAGTTCAAAATAGGAACTCTGTGTTTCCTCCAGTAACGTACGGTAATTTTCCTCGGACTTCTTTAAGGCTTCTTCCAGCAGCACACGCTCGGTGACATCGCGGCCCATGCACTTGAATCCGATGGACTCCCCTTTCTCGTTCTTCAGCAGGGTGGCAGAAATTTCCATGAATCGCACGGCTCCGTTCTTCTGGATTAATTTGCTGCAAAAGTTTTGAACAGGCTCCCCCGTACGGTAAATGGTATTGTAGATTTTAAAAAGCTTTTTCTGGTATTCAGGTGCGGTATAAGCCCTGTAGTTAAGCCCGATCAATTCCTCCCTGGGATAACCGAAATTGTGGCAGGCTGCGTCATTGGCAGAAGTAATTGTGCCCTTCAGATCGATCTCATAATAGGAGTTCTGAACCTCCTCGAGCAATGTCCTGTAGTTTTCTTCGGAACGTTTCAGCTCCTCTTCCAAAAGCATACGCTCGGTGACATCGCGGCTGACGCAGCGGAAGCCGATGGGCTTTCCTCGCTCGTTTTTCAGCAGTGAGGCAGCGGTTTCTATGGTCACCGTGGTGCCGTTTTTACGCTTGATTTTATAAGTGAAGCCTTTATTGGGCATTCCCGTCCTGAATACTTCGTTATAGGCCAGCCTGACGAGCTCGATATCTTCTTCCGCCATGAACTTCATATAGCTCATGCCCAAAAACTCTTCCTTGGTGTATCCGAGGATATATAGTGTAGTGTCATTGGTAAAGGTCAAATTGCCGGAAAGGTCGACCTCGAAGTACGCCTCTTGCATCTCCTCCAGGATATTGCGGTATCTCTCCTCCGAACGGATAAGCGCCTCCTCCAGTTTTTTGCGCTCCGTTACATCTCGCCCCACACACCTGAAGCCGGTCGGTTCCCCTCTGTCGTTTTTCATCAGCGAGACGGATGTCTCGCTGAATGTGATACTGCCGTTTTTATGGAGGATTCGGTGCAGGAAACCCTTGTTGGGTTCACCAGTGGTGAAGACCTGGTTAAATGTCAGGAAGACCTTGCTGATATCGCCGGGTGGAGTGATCTTGCGGTAGCTCATCCCTGTTAGTTCTTCAGCCGAGTAACCCAGGTTGCGACAGGTCGCTTCATTAACGAACAACAGGTTGCCCGCCGCATCAATTTCAAAATAAGAGTCCTGCATCTCCTGCAGAACCAGGCGGTATCTCTCCTTGGTGCGCAGCAGCGCTTCCTCAAGGCGTTTATGCTCGGTGATATCGATGAAACTTCCCACGGCAGCCCTGTTTTTCATGTAGCTGCTGGGGGATATGCGCTCCGAAACCCAGATGACCTCCCCATCTTTCTTGACGATCCTGTACTCGTAGGGGACGGGTCTCCTGGTGCTCTTTAAGTTGCTGATGGCATTTTTACGGACGAAGTCCTGGTCGTCAGGATGCACTATGACAAGGGAGTTCTTGCCCAGCAGCTCTTCCCTGGAATATCCGGATAGCTCTTCGAAATAGCCGTTAACGTAAACGAATTTTCCCTGCTGGACGATATAGAGGCCCACTCCCAGGCTCTGCAGCAGGCCGCGGGTTATCTCGGCCGAGTCCTGAGACTTTACCAGGCTCTGCAATTCCTGCCATTCTGTAGACTTGGAGCCCATAGCTATACTAAACCTCTGCCTCTAAAAAGAAGCGGTAATACGTATACCATCGGGGGGCTAAATATATATAATCTCGTGACCATTTCCGGTTTATTGAGACGGCCAATGACATCAGTGAAGTACTTATAATCTCGATCGCAGAGGAAAAGCCGTCTTGCTTAAGGCGGGCGCCCGTTCGAACTCGAATGCCGATAAGCGGCACAGTCTCTATTTCGCCACTCCTCATATACGATTAATGGATATCGTAGCACATAGTGCAATTTGATATCACTTGAACCTCCATTATATCATACGAGTCAATATGCAAAGCCGGTATATGTGGAGAAGGCCAGGGGATTTCATATACCGGCTTGAAAAACCAAGTACTATTCTGTTGCTACTGAGCCATGCCGAGGGTAAGATCAATTGATCTGGCATAGCTGTCAGCTGTTTTGCGGAAATGGAATCCGTAGATCGATAATGTTACCGACAGCGCTATCAGCCTCGGCCTTGTGAATGCAGTCCACGCCAGCAACTTCCAGAAATATATTCTTCCCTTTTCGCGGACACCCAAAATCCAGAAGGATTTGAGCAACGCCCTGTAATGCATCATCTTTAACCGGGCTGCTCTCTGGGGTTTGGGCTTATACTCCTTTAAAAAAGTTGTGATCCTCTCATAATACTGCTTGGGGGCATAGATAGTATTGACGACCCTTCTGTACCCGGCCACCAGCGTATCGAATTTCATTTTGGGCACGAAGTTTATGGAGATGTCGGTATTATTGCCGGAGAAATTCCCCAATAGCCTGTTCTCATTTTTCAGGCGTTGATACAGGCGTGTGCCGGTGGGAGCGTTGAGCAGGCCGACCATGGCGGTGACGACTCCGCTTTTCTGGATAAAATTGATTATTTCCTGGAAAATGGACTGGGTATCGCTGTCGAACCCAATGATGAATCCTCCCTGTACCTCTAGTCCGTAGTGCTGCAGTTTCTTAATCGCAGGTATCAAATCCTGGCTCTTGTTCTGGGTTTTACCGCATTCAGCCAGGCTGGCTGCACTTGGTGATTCGATGCCGATGAAAACCATGGAAAAATTCGCCTTTACCATCAGCCGGATCAGATCATCATCCTCTGCCAGGTTTATGGATGTCTGTGTGTTAAAAGTGAACGGATTGTTTCTTACTTGCATCCATTCAATGATCGCCGGTAGTATCTCCGCCTTGAGTTTCTTCTTGTTGCCGATGAAATTATCATCAACAATGAAAACGCCTTCCCTCCAGCCGCTTTTATAGATAGCCTCCAGTTCGCGTATTACCTGCTCTTTGCTCTTGGTTCTCGGTCGGCGGCCATTGAGAACTACAATGTCGCAGAACTCGCAGTCGAAAGGACAACCTCGGGAATATTGAAGGGCCATGGAGGAATATTTGCTCATCTTGACAAGCTCCCATCTCGGTACGGGTGTTGAGCCGATTTCTGGCCGTTCGTCCGATGTATAAATATGCCTGGCGCAGCCGTTCTTTAAATCTTCGAGGAAGAGAGGCAGGGTTATCTCTGCTTCATTTAAAACAAAATGGTCGACGCAGGCGAAATCCTGGTATTGAGTGGTGAAGAGCGGCCCGCCTGCTACGATCGTGGCGCCCAATTTTTTGCAGCGTTTAATAGTTTTTTTGGCGGACTCTCTCTGCACCACCATGGCGCTGATAAATATAAGGTCCGCCTTTTTGATATCCTTATCCTTTAACTTTGACATGTTCATATCGATTAGTTTCACTTCGAAATCCCCGGGCAGCATGGCCGCAACGGTCAGCAAGCCAAGCGGCGGGAAGGCAGCTTTCTTGGAAACGAATTTCAAGGCGTGTTTAAAGCTCCAGAAGGTATCCGGATACTCCGGGTAAACCATTAATATTTTCAATGCAATCTCCTTACTTGTGGCTAAGCGATGATAATTCTGTAGAAGGTGTGAATCTACACAACAACATCAAAACCCTGCATATGAGTATATCACATTTATAGAGCCGTCAAATATTGAGGATAAGGATGCACGGGGATTTTGTATTGCGGCCCGCCCTCAACTTCCTGTTTATAGTACCGGTACTATAATAAAATATGCATAACATAATTGACAAGCCACGTATCAAGCAATAAGCTTACAGTAATTGAAGTACATAGCCCTGCTGTGGCTTTTTTCACCGTTGATTTGCATTGGATTTTTGTATTCAGCGAATTCAGGAAGCTCATGCGGAAAATGAAAAGGAGCGACTATGTGGTGTAAAGGTTGGCGCGAGCAGACTTGGCCGGCGCTAAGTCAACCATGGGATGTCATTGTAATCGGAGGTGGAATCACAGGCGCAGGGGTGCTACGACAGGCCGTTGCCGCAGGGCTGAAAACGCTGCTTGTCGAGGCTAATGACTTTGCCTCGGGTACTTCCGGCAAATCCTCCAAGCTGATTCACGGCGGTTTACGTTATATTTTGAATAAACAGTTCAGGGTAACGCAGGAGTCGGTAAGAGAAAGGGAGTGGATGCTGCGGACTGCTCCTCACCTTGTGGACAAGCTTGGATTTATTTTCCCCAACCTGGAACGTTACCATGCCGCCAACCGCCAGATCGGTATAGTGCTTGCCGTTTACGACCTGCTGGCGCCCAAGTGGGACCATCACAGGTACGGCAGGCAGGGCCTGGCCAA
Source organism: Dehalococcoidia bacterium (assembly GCA_028716085.1). Taxonomy (GTDB): domain Bacteria; phylum Chloroflexota; class Dehalococcoidia; order GIF9; family UBA5629; genus JAQUQM01. The sequence goes on from JAQUQM010000004.1 coordinate 35,675, forward strand.
AGCCTGCCCGATCCTGAAAAAGGATGATTTAAAAGGCGGTTACCTGTATTATGATGCTGTCATGGATGATTGTCGGGTTGTGCTGAGGGTGATCAAGGAAGCGGTCAGGGCCGGTGGAACAGCAATTAACTACGCCCGTGTGGAGAAGCTCCTGAGGACGACGGACGGCAATGTATGCGGCATTGCCCTGAAGGATGTCTCCGGGACGGATGGGGGAACCGCTGAAATACAGGCAAAGGTCGTGATCAACGCCTCGGGCGCCTGGTCGGACGAGATACGCGGGCAACTGGGACAGCCCGGCAAATTGCGCCGGGTGCGCGGCAGCCACCTCGTTTTCCCGCGGACGAAACTACCCGTGAATACAGGCATTACCCTGCTTCATCCCGTTGATAACCGCGCTATGTTCGTTATCCCCTGGGAGGGTAGCACAATCATAGGTACTACGGAGGTGGACCAGCCCGCTGAGCTTGACCGGACATACGCCGAACCGTTTGCAGGCGCGGATGAGATAGCCTACATAATGGAAGCAGCCGGATTTCTTTTCCCTGATCTGAAGCTGAGTAATGATGATATTATCTCCTCTTTTGCAGGGCTGCGGCCTATCGTTAGGGGAGGGGCTGGCTCGGCATCCAAGGAATCGCGCGCCCATGCTTTGTGGTTGGAGGACGGCATGGTGACTATAACGGGAGGAAAATATACAACTTTCCGCATCATGTCCAAGCAAGCCCTGGAGCTGGCTCTTGGTCTCATAGGCAAACCGGCTAGATTGCCGCAGCAGCGAATTTTCAATCCTCTTCCCGATATGCATCACGGTGATATTGATCCGGTTACCTCAACCTATCTGGCAGGGCGCTACGGAGATGAAGCTCCGCGAATGATAGCCGCGGCGGATAAAGGTGAGATGGACCATATCGACCTGACACCTAATGTCTGGGCTGAGCTGCGCTGGGCCGCGCGCAGCGAGGGTGTGGTTCACCTTGATGACCTGCTGATGCGGAGGGTAAGGCTGGGGCTTCTGTTGTCTGGTGGAGGGAAATTGTTTTTAAAACAGATACGTGGTATTGTGCAGGCTGAGCTGGGGTGGAGCGACGACCGATGGCAGCAGGAGGAGAACGGCTACCTGCAGACTTGGCAGAGGTATTACAGCCCGTCGCCCGGTTGAATATATGCAGGCAGCGAGGTAATCCCTGAGTTCAATTCATGTATAACTCAGTCAACGGAAACCAGGACGTTTCCAATATGCGGCTCAGAGGAGGTCAGGATGGCCAAGAAACAGGAGTTCAATCCGCAGTGGTGTGAACAGGTAGCACCGCCGCGCTCTTTCCGCAGCCTTTTCAAATACGGAGACCCCGCCGGCTTCAAACATCCGAATACCGGCATGTACAGGTTACTTAAAGATATATTCTCCATGACGGATGATGATTTCAAACAACCCAGCCTTTCCATGAAGTCATTAGATATAGAGATACCCGTCAGCCTTGCCGGCAGCCATATTGAAGCCCTGACGAAACTTGCGGGCAGTGGAAATGTATCCATGGATACCTATGACCGGGTGCGTGCCTCGTACGGCGGCGCCATGATAGATGATCTGCGCCTGCGTGCAGGAATAGTGGAAAACCTGCCCGACATGGTGATAACCCCGCTCAACCGGGAAGATATAATATGTATCGTCAGCTATTGTGACGATCAGAGGATTCCGGTTTATGTGAGTGGCGGCGGTTCCAGTGTGACACGTGGCAAGGAGGCGGTTAGGGGTGGTATCTGCCTGGATATGAGCGTACATATGAATAAAATCGTTGTATTAAACGAGACAAGTATGACGGTAACCGTGCAGCCGGGTATTATGGGTCCCGAGCTGGAGAGAATGTTGAATAATGCGCCGCAGACGCTGGGCGCCCGAGGGCGTTACACGGTGGGACATTTCCCCCAGTCATTCGAACATTCCAGTGTAGGTGGCTGGGTAGTGACCCGCGGAGCAGGGCAGAACTCGACCTACTACGGTAAAATTGAAGATATGGTGATCGCGCAGGAATATATCACCCCGGCAGGAACATTCAAGACGCTGGAATTTCCCCGCAGCGCCACAGGCCCGGATTTCGACCAGATAATGATCGGTAGTGAGGGCGCGTTCGGTGTTCTGGTCAGTGTCACATTGCGCATCTGCCGTTACATGCCGCAAAACACGCGGCGTTTCAGCTATCTTTTTAAGAACTGGGAGGATGGCTTGAATGCCTGCCGTGAGGTTATGCAGGCAGAGTCAGGCTATCCCTCGGTATTCCGCATCTCCGACCCGGAGGAAACTGATGTGGCCATGCGCATGTACCATGTGCACGGGACTCCCGCCGATATACTTCTGCGGAGGCTGGGGTATCAGCCCATGCAGCGCTGTCTCCTGCTGGGCACAGCTGACGGTGACCGGGGTTTTGCCCGGCTTGTTGCCCGCAAAGTCCAGCAAATATGCAGGAAATATCACGCTTTTACGCTGACACCTTTCAGGGTGACGCAGGCCTGGGAGAAAAGCCGCTATACCGATCCCTTTATGCGCGAAGATTTACTGGACTTCGGGATTACCATCGATACGCTGGAGTGCGCCGTCACCTGGGCCAACCTGGCGGAAGTGCATGAGAAAGTACGTTCTTTCATTAAATCCCGCCCGAGGACTATCTGCATGACGCATCTCTCACACGCCTATCCCCAGGGTGGCAACCTGTATTTCATTTTCGTAATACGCAGCAATGATATTAATGAGTATCTTTCGCTGCAGTATGGTATTCTGGAGGCTATCAATAAAGCAGGCGCTGCCATGAGCCATCATCATGGCATCGGAAAACAGACTGCGCCCTGGCTCGAGGAGCAGATCGGTAAGCAGCAGATGGATGTAATACGGGTTCTATGTGATCACTTCGATCCGCATCATATCATGAATCCCGGCGGGACACTGGGATTGGACATGACGGAGCAGCAACGTAACAAGCGCTGGGGCTTCAGGGAATAAAAACAAGGAGTTAATCATGGCTGAGAATCTGCTTTCAATCGACGCCGGAACTCAGAGTGTACGCGCTCTAATTTTCGATCCCCGGGGCAAGCTGATTGCACGGCAGCGTGTCCCTTATGACCCTTATTATTCTGATGCGCCCGGACTCGCCGAGCAGAAACCCGCCGTCTTCTGGCACGCGCTGGGCCAGGCCTGCCAGGGCCTGTGGGAACGGCCGGGGGTGGAAAAGGGAAGCATTGCTGCTGTGGCTCTTACCTCGCAGCGCGCAACCATGCTTAACCTGGATGATAAAGGTGAACCTCTGCGCCCCGCGATTATCTGGCTGGATCAGCGCCGCACAGAGGGGCTGCCGCCCCTGGGCGGACTCTGGGGAGTTGCTTTCAAACTGGCGGGTGCCAGTGAGACCGTAGCCTACCTCCAGGCGGAGGCTGAGGCCAACTGGATACGTACACACCAGCCCGATATCTGGAACAAGACATATAAATACGTCTTACTCTCGGGTTACCTGACCTATCGCCTGACGGGTAACTTTGTCGATTCGGTGGGTTGCCAGGTGGGCTATATTCCCTTTGACTACAAGGGACAGCACTGGGAGCCTAAATGGGGCTGGAAATGGCAGGCTGTGCCTGTAGACCCGAAGATATTACCTGATCTGATACCGCAGGCCGAAGTGCTGGGTAAAATCACTGTTGAAGCTGCTACGGCTACCGGTATCCCCCTTGGCGTGCCGCTGATTGCCGCTGCAGCTGATAAGGCCTGCGAGGTGCTGGGAGCCGGCGCCCTCAAACCGAACGTTGCCTGCCTGAGCTACGGCACCACGGCTACCATCAATACCACGCACGAGAAGTATATCGAGGTAATTCCGCTTATCCCGCCTTATCCCTCCGCTATACCGAAGCTATATAACTTTGAGATTGAGATCAACCGCGGCTACTGGATGGTAAGCTGGTTCAAGAATGAATTCGGCCTGCGTGAAGAACGCGTGGCGGCCGAAAAAGGTGTCGAGCCGGAGGTGCTCTTCGATGACCTGGTGAATGCAGTGCCGCCGGGCTCGCACGGGCTGGTATTGCAGCCTTACTGGTCACCCGGGCTGCGCTTCCCAGGCCCGGAGGCGCGGGGAGCCATTATAGGTTTTGGGGATGTGCATACACGCGCCCATCTCTACCGCGCTATACTTGAGGGCCTGGCCTATGCTTTACGAGAGGGGAAGGATCGCACAGAGAAACGCAGCGGTGTGAAGATCACTGACCTGCGCATAGCGGGAGGCGGCAGCCAGAGCGATGCCGCCATGCAACTGACGGCTGATGTCTTCGGCATTCCCACGGTACGTCCGCACGTATATGAGGCATCGGGATTGGGAGCGGCTATGGACGCTGCGGTCGGCATGAAAATCCATCCCGATTTTAAAACAGCGGTGGCGGAGATGACACACATTGGTCAGCGCTTTGAACCGCGCCCCGAGACGCGCCAGGTATACGACCGCCTGTACAAAGAAATTTATCTGAAGATGTATAACCGGCTGCGCCCGTTTTATAAAGTAATCCGTGAAGTTGGAACTGAGGTTAAATAAAAAGCATATTCTTAATGGTGGCCGGCAGTACTTCTATCAAGCATATCAGGGACCGGGCATTTCCCTCTGGGCAATCTCAATGTCGTCCGACTCACAGTAGAATTTAAACTGGTTGCGGCCGTGATGTTTGGCATAATACATGGCGGCATCGGATTTTCTGCATAGAACGTCCAGGTCTTCTCCAGCTTCGGGGTAGACGGCGATGCCCATGCTGGTAGAAATATTCAGCCTCAGCCCGTTAATGTTAAAAGGCTCCTGGAAAGAATCCATGATTTTTTGAGCTATGGCAGCCGAATCATTGACATGATCGGCCTCCAGCATTAATAATACGAACTCGTCACCCCCGGTGCGGGCTGCCGTATCACTGGCGCGAATGTTGTCGGTCAGCCTTGTTCCGACAGCTTTGAGCACTTCGTCACCTATGTTATGGCCGTATGTATCGTTAATGGGTTTAAACTGATCCAGGTCCAATGACATAACGGCCAGCCGGTTGTTTCTACGGCGGGCCAGCGCTGAGGCTACATTGAAACGGTCAAGCAGCAAAACCCTGTTGGGCAAGCCCGTAAGATAGTCATGAGTCGCCATCTCCTCGAGTTTTTGCTCCAGGCACTTGCGCTCTGTGATATCGCGGGTGACACCCAGCAGGCCGTCAAATTCGCCACCGGGAGTTCTCAGCACTGTGATCGCGGTTTCCGTCCAGAACGTGGTCTTGTCCTTGCGGTACATTTCCCATTCCTGTGTGAAGGTGCCGGCGCCGGTTACCTGGCCAGTGAAAGGTCTGGATAGCCCCGCCTGTATCTTTTGCCAGGTGATGTCCCATGAAGCGGGAGTAAGCATTTCGGTAATCTTCAAACCCAGTGCTTCTTTGACGGTATGACCGCAATGACGTGCTACGGAGGGGCTGATAAAGGTGTAATTGAGACTAATATCGGTTGTCCAGATAATGTCGTCGGTATGGTCAGCAATGAAGCGATAGCGCTGCTCGCTTTTACGCAGTGCTTCGCGGGACTTGCTGAGGTCGATAGATGTCCCGATTTCCGCGGCGATGGTTTCCAGGGAATTGCGCGCATAAGCCATGATCTCAGGCAGTGTACGGGAGGTCACAATCAGGCAGGCGATGATGCTGTTGCCGTGCTTGACGGGTACCACTGCTGCTACCGTAACATTCTCGGCAACAAGGTCATCATGGAAAGGTGGGGCGAAAACTTCCCTGGGGCCGTACAGCGCCTCTCCTTCCAGAATCAACGCGGAATAGGGAGAATCACGGCCTAATGATGTGTATTGCTTTTCCATGGCTGCTGAAAACCCTTTTTGCGCATAGAGCCTGATTTCCCCTGTCTTCTCATCGACCATAAACACAACACCGCTATCCATAGCGGATATTTTTATAGCGGCTTCCAGGCAAATTGAGAGCGCATTTTCCAGGGAGGTTGCCGCGTTCAGGGAGATAGCAAGATCGCGGCGCATTATGGAGCGGTCATCTGCCAGCTTGCGCTCGGTCATATCGCGGCTTATGCCGCGCAGGCCGATGATCTTGCCCGTTTCATCTCTAAGCGGGTAAATGGAATCCTCGACATAGATTCTTGACCCGTCTTTGCGGATGTTTGTCATCGGCAGCCAGCGTTGCGGCATACCTGAAGAGAAAACCCTGGAATATGCTTCGACGACTTTCCTTCTCTCATGCGGAGGGATATAGGCTTTATAATTTAGACCCTGGAGTTCTTCCCTGGTATAGCCAAGCTGCCGGCACATGGTATCGTTAAAGAAAGTGTAGTTTCCCTTTTCGTCCACTTCATAATAAGCATCGTCAATCTGGGCAAGGATGTCTCGATATCTTTGCTCGCTCTTATGAATGACATCCTCGGCCAGCTTGTGATCCGTTACATCGCGGCTGACCGACCTGAATCCGCAGATTTCTCCATGCTCATCTCTGCGAAGATCCACCGAGGTTTCAAAGAACAGCACCGTACCATCCTTGCGACGGGCTCTGTGAGCAAATCCCTTGTTGGACTCTCCCATACTATACACCTCGTTGAAGACATCGAAGAGATTTTTAACATCGTCCTCCACGGTGAAGCAGCTATAATTCTTACCGAGCAACTCTTCGCTGGAATAACCGAGGTGATGATAAACTGCCTCATTAAGGAAGGTGAAATTTCCGGCCAGGTCTACCTCTGCGTAGAGCTCTGACATCTGCTCAAGCATGGTCCTGTGTATTTCTTCTGAATGTATCAGCGCTTCTTCGAGGTGTTTGCGCTCGCCTATGTCCATGAAGCTGCCCAGCGTCGCCCGTTCCCCCATATAGACAATGGGAGAAACCCTTTCCAGTACCCAGATTATTTCGCCGTTCTTCTTCTGGAACCTGTATTCATAAGATTTTGAGATTTGCTGGTTTTTTAGATATCTCGTTGCTTTCTTTCTGACTTTTATCCTGTCTTTGGGTATGACAAGGTTGAGGGCTTTCGTCCCGATTAATTCTTCGCTGGTGTAGCCGGTGAGCCTTTCAAAGAAAGGATTTACATAGACAAACTTTCTGTTCTGAACGATATATACCCCGATTCCAATGCCATGCACCAGGTCTCTACTCAGGGCGATATAGTCTACCCGGCTGCCCCATTCGCGCTTACTCCTATTTTTTGTTAATAGGGGAGTCATCGCTGCCACTTGCACTTAACTGTATCAAACGTAATATTAATAAATTCCAGATCAGGTTGTCAATCGAAGGCGACATTTGAAGAAGACAATTTTTCAGCATGGCCGAAAATTTTTCTACTGGCTAAACCGGCGTGATTCTGCTAAATTACATACATAGCGCAGGTTGTAGCGCTTAGAAAAAATCATTGAGGTTTATATGCCGTTACAGCAGTGGATTCTTCTTAGTATGCCCACCTGGTTTATTGCCATTACCATGATCCTGGTCGCCGTCGGCACTGCAGTGGGCGGCGTATTGCTGGTACACCGCTTTGTAAACGTAAAGACACTCAAAAGCCATCATGATATCGCAGGCCCGATATTTGCTACAATTGGAGTTGTCTATGCTGTCATGCTTTCCTATGTATTGGTCATTGTCTGGCAAAACTATGACCGGACAAGCAATAACGCGATAAGGGAAGCCAATTTATATGCGGATATTTACCGTGACACGGTGGGGTTTTCCGAGCCCTTCCGAACGAAATTCCGGGCGGCGTTAGGCGATTATCTCAATTCCGTTGTTAATGATGAGTGGAAAGAGCTGGCGCGTGGGCAAGGAAGTTTACAAACCCGGGAACTGAACGCCAGGGTGTGGGAGCTGACGGGTGCGTATGAACCTGCAACAGAAGGGGAGAAAATCTTTTTTGCCGAGATGCTGCGCAGGATGAATGATGCCGGAGAACTCAGGCGGCAGCGCATAATAGATGCCCAGGCAGGCATCCATCCCATGTTGTGGATTGTGCTCCTGTTCGGGGGGTTGATCACGGTCGTATTTTCTTTCTTTTTTGGATCGGATAATCTTATAGCCCAACTCATTATGACAACTTTACTTTCCGTTTTGATCATGTTGATCCTGTTTACCATCCTGGTTATGGATTTCCCTTTCAGCGGAGATATTAGCGTAAGCCCGGCGTCTTTTGAGCAGATTTTACAGTATTTAAAGTAGTTTTATACCAGGGAGGCGGCAAAAATGGAACTTATAGATTTACTGGTGAAAAATCTTGGAGTGAACGACGAGCAGGCCAAGGGCGGTACAGGTTTGATTTTTAGCGCGATGAAAGAAAAGGTGCAGCCCGATGATTTTGCTAAAATTGCAGAATTGGTACCGGGCATCGGCACACTGATGAAGGCGGCGCCTGCACAGGATAGCGGCGGGGGTGGGATGTTCGATATGGTCGGGAAGCTGGCTTCATCCCTGGGAGGAGATTCCCAACTGGGCAAGCTGGGACAACTGGCGAGCCTGGCAGGTGGTTTTGAGAAGCTGGGTCTGGATCCTTCCATGGTCAACAAATTCCTGCCCCTGATAATGACCTTTCTTCAGAATAAAGGCGGAGATGAGATCGGCGGACTGCTAAAGGGTCTGCTGAAATAGACCACTTCAGGCTTCGTAGCCTTCGTTCCGGACAAGGTCGACAACCTGCTTGCGGTCGTCTCTGTTCAAGCCGGATATTTTTAGAACCTGCTTTAAAAATTTAAAGCCTGCCTCATGTTCCGGATTGATCAGCTCGCTCACACCGAGAGCTTCCAATGCCTTGCCCTGCCGCGGTGTATGGTACCTTGCCAGAATTTTAAGCTCCGGGTTGATATTAAGGGCTGCCTTGACAGTGGATTCCACCGCCATCTGGTCGGGAAATGTGATGGCCATTGCCGAGGCATTGCAGAGGTCGGCCTGGGCGAGTACGTGTGAATTGGTGGCATCCCCGTATAGCCGTGGACTGCCGCAGGTTTTCGCTTCATCGATACATTCAGGATCAATATCTACGATGAGGTAAGGTATGCCCGCGTCTTGAAGACCGCTGGCAAGGTTTCGACCGACCCTCCCGTATCCGGCGATGATAACCCTTCCCGGCTTATCGGATTGGTTGTGGGATGGTGGTGGGCAGGTCCCCTGACTTATCTGGCTTTGTCCCGGGATTGCCGGGGCCAGCCTCGGATACATACGCGAGACCAGGCTAAAGGATACAGGGGTCAGCAACATAGTGACCACCGTGCTTGCAATAATAAGGGAATAGAAGAATCCGGAGATTATACCCTGGTCCAGGCCTCCCTGGGCAAGCACAAAGCCGAATTCTCCTATTTGGAACAGCCCTGCGCCCGTAAGCACAGCAATCCGGTTGCTGTAGCCGAACAGCCGTACTATGCCGAAGACTACAGCTATCTTCACCACGATTATCACTGCTACCAGGAGCAGCACCAGGGGCCAGTTATGCAAAATATACATAGGGTCCAGCAACATACCGAGTGAAACAAAGAACAGGGTGGCGAAAATATCTCTCAGCGGTGTAATTTCTGCCAGTGCCTGATGGACGAACCTGGTAGACCGTAATACCATGCCGACCAGGAACGCGCCGAATATTATAGACAGGCCGAGGAAATAGGTGCCGGCTGCTGCCCCCAGGCAGGTGACGATGACCGTAAGCAGAAAAAGCTCCCTGGACCGAACACCTCCGACATTGCCCAGCAGCCAGGGCAGAACCCATCTGCCCAGGATAATTATCAACCCAATAAAAAGGATCGACTTTAATGCCGCCATCCCCAGGTCCTGTGCCAGGTTTCCGGTCGTGCCTCCCATGATCGGCATGATTACCATCATTACAACTACGCTGATGTCCTGCAGGATCAGGAAGGAAACCATGATGCGTCCCTGGACTGTGCTCAGCTCGCCCCTTTCCATGAGCATCTTCAGGCAAACAGCGGTACTGCTCAATGAAATAATCAGTCCGAAAAGGACGGATTGCTGAAGAGACCAGTTAAAGGCTATCAGGCCGACAGCGGTAACCAGGATAAGTGTGATGCCGATCTGTCCTATACCACCCCAGATGCCGATCCTGCCGATATCCTTCAACTGTGAAAACGAGATTTCCAGTCCCACGGTGAACATCAGCAAAGCTACACCGATCGAAGCAGCTGTCCTGACGAGCTCGGGGTCGCCTACCCATGCGAGAGAATAGGGGCCCACAATAATTCCGATGATTAAATAGCCCAGTATGATGGGCTGCCTCAGGCGATGCGCTATCATACCGCCAGCCAATGCGGCAGCAAGCAGGATGATAATAGATATCATAGGGTTCTGATCAACCATGTCAGCTTGCCTCCGGAATGGATGCTAACCGATGCCTGAAATTTGCGGCCGGATCCAAATAAGGGATATTGCTGGGAACGAATCAATTATATTACCAACAACAATCCGATATCAATATAGCAGTCAGTTGGGCGCACGTATGCTTACGGCTGTGATGATTTAAAGAACACGGCTGAGAGCGGTGGGAGCGTAATGCTCAGTGAATACGGCCTGCCGTGGAAAGGGATGGCTTCGGCATCTTTTCCGCCCAGGTTACCCTGCCCGCTTCCGGCGTACTCGGCGGCATCGCTGTTGAACAGCTCGCGCCAGTACCCATCTCTCGGGACGCCTACACGATAGCTCTGTCTGGTGGACGGTGTAAAATTACATACAACGAGGATTATATCTCCGGTTGAATCGCCCCGGCGGATGTAGCTGATCGTGCTGTGCAATGAATCATTGCAGTCGATCCACTCAAAACCGTTCCAGTCGAAATCCAGCTCGTGGAGCGCCGGTTCATTCCTGTATAAATGAAGTAAATCTTCGCAAAGCTTCTGCAGTCCCTGGTGAGATTGATACATCAGTAAATGCCAGTCCAGGCTGATATCATGGTTCCATTCGCGCCACTGCCCTATCTCATCTCCCATAAAGAGCAGTTTTTTCCCCGGCTGCGAGTATAAATACGAGAACAAAAGACGCAGGTTGGCGAACTTCTGCCAGTCGTCGCCCGGCATTTTACCCAGCAGGGAGCTTTTACCATGCACAACTTCATCGTGTGAAAACGGCAGGACGAAGTTCTCGCTAAAAGCATAAAGCATGCGGAAGGTAAGCCGGTCGTGGTGGTATTTCCTGTAAACAGGGTCCCTGGAAATATAATCCAGCATATCGTGCATCCAACCCATATCCCATTTCATGCCGAAGCCGAGGCCGCCCAGGTAGGTTGGCCGGCTTACCATGGGCCAGGCAGTGGATTCTTCAGCTATGGTCTGGACATCCGGGTAATTTTTATATACCTCTTCGTTGAACCTGCGCAGGAAGGATATGGCATCCAGGTTTTCCCTGCCGCCGAACTTGTTGGGAACCCATTCCCCTTTTTTGCGAGAGTAGTCGAGGTACAGCATGGAGGCCACAGCGTCTACACGCAGGCCGTCTATGTGGTACTTGTCTAACCAGAAAAGCGCGCTGCTCAGTAAAAAGCTGCGCACTTCGTGGCGGCCGTAATTGAAGATGTTGCTCTTCCAGTCGGGGTGGAACCCTTTGCGCGAATCGGCATGCTCGTAAAGATGCGTGCCGTCGAAAAAGCCCAGGCCGTGCTCGTCATTGGGAAAATGTGACGGGACCCAATCGAGTATCACTCCGATGTTGTGGCGGTGCAGGTAATCCACGAGGTACATGAAGTCCTGCGGCGTGCCGTAGCGGCTGGTGGGGGCAAAATACCCCGTGACCTGGTATCCCCAGGAACCGTAAAAAGGGTGCTCCATGATGGGCAGAAACTCGACATGCGTGAAGCCCAATTGGTTAACATAATCCGCAAGTTTGGGCGCCATTTCCCTGTATGTCAGAAAGCGGTTATTGTCCTCGGGGACGCGCATCCATGAACCAAGATGGAGCTCGTAAATTGCAATAGGCGCGTTGAGCGAGTTAAAACGACTTCGGTTCTGCATCCAGTCATGGTCTTCCCACTCATAGCTGAGGTCACGGACGATGGATGCTGTTTTCGGCGATTGCTCGTTGAAAAAGGCATAGGGATCGGCCTTATCCACACGGTAATTTTTGGCCTTTGAGATGATATGATATTTGTAAAGCGAACCATCTGCCATGCCCGGGATAAATCCTTCCCAGATGCCCGATTGCTCGCGAGGTTTCAACAGATGGCCCTTTTTGTCCCAGCCATTGAAGTCACCGATGACATAAACCTGTTCTGCATTGGGCGCCCAGACAGCGAAATATGTCCCGGTTTGCGAGCCGTGTTTGACCAGGTGGGCTCCCAGCTTGTCGTAAAGCCTGATGTGGCTGCCCTCATTGAAAAGGTATAAATCGTCCTTGCCCAGCAGGCTGAAATCATTCTTCATAGTAAACACGCGGATAAGGGATTAGGCTATGGCATATTATCTACATAAGAAGTTCGAAATGGCAAGTGGGGGGAAATGCTGCAATGAAACGCGGAAAAAACCGCGCTGCCCTCAAGGAACTGAATTACAGTGGATCAACAGGGCATTATTCAGAGAATTTAAATCCCTTTTCGTTAAAG
>JAQUQM010000005.1:0-26110 GCA_028716085.1 Dehalococcoidia bacterium
CAATAACGGCGCCGGCTGTGACGAATTCGATAGTGTCTGGCGCAGCACTATCAACCCGAGCGTGGCAGCGCCACTCCCCACCTTATCCCCCACAGGATCTTACTGGGAGAGAGTTTTTTGCAATCCCACATCCGGGTCATGCGCCATTAACCAATCCGATCTCCCCATTCTGCGCGTTATTCCTTCATGCAGCGACAAGCCGGATGGAGAAATAGTGGCCTGGGCCGCCCAGATCGCTACAGCCACCGGAACCAGCGGCGGTGTTATGGCATGGTCTCCTGACTTCGGTGATTTCTGGGCCACAGTTACTCCGCGAAACCCTGTACAGGACTTTACCTTCGAGTCGAGTACAGTCATGTATACTCTGAATCCCGGTGGTATGGTACAGAAGCTGGACTACACCGGTACTTCATGGTCCACCGCGCTCCCCAGCTATGATTCTCTGCTCACCAGCGGCGGCCATACCATAGCCGCTTATCCGGGCGGAAAGGTAATGGTGGGGCCTGCCCGGGGTGAAGTATATCCTGCCTCATACGCTGCAGACGGGGGAGTCAAATTTACAGTCCTTATGAAAGCTCTGTCGCCTCAGGGCAACATGCACGTCATTTTTGATACGGATTTTAAGAGCAACGGTATGCGTTATGCAGGCGACGATAATATTATCCCCGGCATGGCCCTGATATTTCGCAGCACGCGGGATTTCTTCTATGATCTAACCAGCCTTTCCAATGGCGCAACCAATATCATGTGGCCAATACCGCCTGCGCTTCCCGGAGTGGATCAGCCGCCTCACACTACAGGAGGTATCTTCGGACTGGCGCTGGCATGGACGGGTGATCCGCAACCGGCATTGTACGCCGCCCACGACAACCTGACACGGGGTAATTCGACCGGACAGTTTAACTCGGCAGTCTGCCGTACGCTTGAGCCGAGAAACGGCATCCCCAAACCCGGCGTATATTGGGAATGCCTGGATATCTTTTCCCCGCAGAGTACCTGGGGTGTGCTTTTCACCCTCGAACCAACCTCGCTCAAATATTGCGGCTGCTGCACGCTTGACACCAACACCACCCTCTACGCCATCGACGACGAGAGGGGCGCAGGTGATGGTGGACCTTTTTCAGTAGCAGCAGGCACAACAACCAAGCGTTTCAATTCCCCGGGTAACGGACGCTGGCATGCCGGTATTCTCGGTTTGCCCGGTTATACTCCTTCCCGTAACCAGGGCCTGCTCTGGACCTATACCGACTGCCTGGCCAAGAAAGGTCCAGCCATCAAGGGTCCGGCTGATGCATCTCTGGTTGGCGCCGATCCGGTCACCGGCCGCGGCCAGCAGATCGACCTTTCCTGGGAACAGCTCTGCCTGGCCACCGTCTACCAGATTGACATAGCCAAAGACAAGGATTTTACTCTCAGAGTGATAGTTGATGAGGGCTCTATCGGCAACACCATCCCTTCCTACACCGCTGCCGCCGGCACCGTCCTGACACCGGGCAGCGTCACGTCCAGCTTCCAGCACATCTTGATCTCACCCGCTGTGGTTACCTCTCCCGCCACCTGGCTCGCTCCGGGCGCTCTGCCTGAAGCCGGCGCCATCTACTACTGGAGAGTCCGCGCAGCACAGTCGGCCACCGGCCAGTGGGCCACCAGCCAGTGGTCTGAGGCCCGCTCGTTCACCGTAAAGGCAGGATTCATTGTCAACACCCCGTACCACGGCGTACAGCTGCTCAGCCCCAACAACAGCTGCTTCGGATGCAAGGTAAAGCCCGCTTCCTTCTCCTGGTCACCGTGGAAAGAAGCTACCAAGTACGAATTCGTGCTTGCCAAGAATTCCGAGATGACCGAGGTCGTCAAACAGGCCACTACCACCACCACCGGTTACGAGTTCGACGGTACCCTGGATTACAGCACCAATTACTTCTGGCGTGTCCGCGCCCTCGAGGTCAATGGAGAGAGCATACCCAGTGACTGGTCTACAACCTTCAGCTTCCAGACCGAGTCAGCTTCTTCTTCTCCTCTGCCATTCCCGGTGGATACAGTTACCCCGGTATGGGTCTGGGTCATCATCGCCATCGCGATAATCCTTGTAGTAGGCATCGTGATATTGATTTTCCGGACGAGAAAGAGTTAATTATCCAGGCAGGGCTTTAAAAATGTCATTACCGCAGGAATGGTATGCTGCGATAAACCTGCGCAGGTCGAGAAGACGCTACGATAGATCGAAGTCCATCGAGCCCGCTGTAGTTGAGAAACTCCATAGGGCATGCAGCAATTTCAGGCCGTTCTCAGGCGTGCGTATAGAGTTTTTCCCTGAGCCTCCTGCCGATATTTTCGCCCATGCCTTTGGATTCTACAGCCTCATCCAAAACGCACCCGCTTTTTTCGCATTCATCGGCGATATGTCCGATAACCACGTTCAGGAGAAAATGGGCTATACCGGGGAAGGTATTATACTGGAAGCTACAGCGCTCGGGCTGGATACGTGCTGGGTGGCTCTTTCCTACCGGCCGGGATCAGCTAATTCAATAGTAAAGCTATCCCCAGGTGAGAAGCTGATTGCAGTCAGCCCCACCGGTTATGCCACGGATATTATCACGTTCGAAGAAAAGGCCATCACGGGCTTCGGCGCAATGCACAAACGCAAACCGCTGTCTACCATGGTGAGCGGATTGGAACAGGCGCAGTGGCCGACCTGGATAGGTTGCGCTTTAGAAGCTGCAAGGCTGTCTCCCTCGGCAACCAACAGGCAGCCGTGGAATTTTCATATTGAAAACGACAGCATTACGGTCTCGGTAAAAAACCGGGGTATGGAGTTTAACGTCTCCAAGCGTCTTGACTGCGGCATTGCCATGCTGCACCTGGAACTGGGCGCCGGGAATCAGGGCATCCAGGGTGAGTGGGAATTGCTGGAACAGCCGGCTGTTGCCCGCTTCAAGATCAAATAAGCCATAATGAAACTGGCTCAGGGCGAAGCAAAGCCTGAATTACTTCGGCACATCTTTACGGCGGAATGTTTTAGTGGTATATTCGCTGTATCCGGCGAATCGAGTTGCGCCATCATGCTGAGAGTACACTGATATGAACACGAAATCCGCCATACCCCTGAGCATCATCCATTACGACAAAACCAATCACACGTTTAAAGAAATCAAATCTGTGGAGGAATGCCGCCCTTACAAAGATATAGCAGGCGTGACCTGGATTAATATCGACACAGTAGCAGATTTCAGCCTTCTCCAATCTATAGGAGAAATATTCGGCCTGCACGAGCTCACAATTCAGGATATCGCCAATACCGGGCACCGGGTCAAACAAGAAGATTTCGGCCGCTACCTGTTGATCATGCTCAAAATGCTGGAGTTCAATACACAGAACAAATCAATCGATGCAGAACAGTTGAGCATTATTATAGGAGCCAACTTCGTGATTACGTTCCAGGAAACACCGGGGGATTTTTTCGGTGCTCTGCGAGATGAAATTGCAATAGCCGACTCAGTAGTCAGGAGGATGGGCAGCGATTACCTTGCCTGCCGCATCATAGATATCATCGTGGACAACTACTTCGGCACCGTGGAAAAATTCGGTGATGAGATAGAGGCCAAAGAGGACGAACTGGTAGCGAATCCGACACGGGAAACACTGAATTCGATCCAGGGCATTAAGAAAAACATGATGCAGCTTCGACAATACGTATGGCCTGCCAGGGAAATCCTCAGCGACCTGGGGAAAAAAAACTCTCCCCTGATCAGAGATGAGACAATAGCTTATTTCCGGGATGTTTATGACAGGTTGTTCGAGGTAATGGACCTTATTGAAGCTACCCGGGAGATGGTGTCAGGCCTGATTGATATTTACCTTTCCAGCATGAGCAACAGGACCAACGAGGTGATGAAAGTTCTGACCGTGGTAGCCACCATCTTTATTCCATTGACCTTCATAGTCGGGCTTTACGGCATGAACTTCAAAGGCATGCCCGAGCTTGAATCACCTTGGGGTTATCCCGCCGTGTTGCTCTTGATGCTGGCTGTCGCGGTCACCATGCTGATTTATTTCCGCAGGAAAAAGTGGATTTAGCCTGAGGCAAAGTTTTATACGGATATGTCCACCGGCGCACCGGACTTTTTAGCCCGCCCAAAAGGCAGAAACAGCGCTGGAATTATGCCCAGTATCAATACAACGGACGCGATTACGTAATCCATCTCAAAAGCAGTGATGACCGCTCTCTGGTTCATGAATTGATAAAGTAGATATACGCCCATCTGTCTGGCCACCTCCAGCGTCTGGCCCGCCTGCATCATGACAACCTGTACCTGGGATAAAAATTGAAGCGCCAAAATGGAATCGGGAGTGACTGTCTGCACCATCATTGCCAGGTTCATCTTCTGAAATGTGTCCAACATGGTGGCGAAAACGGCGATGCCGAAGGAAGCGAAGATGGTCCTGGTCACATTCAATATCGACGAAGCCTGGGCCGTCATCGCCTGAGGAACAGAAGCCAGCGCATAGGTCATCACGGGCATCATGGCAAACCCCATTCCGATACCCCTCCAGAACAGCATCCAGCGAAGCGTTGTATCGGAAGTTGTAATATCCAGGTTCTGCATCCATAAAGTAGTTACAGCGGTCAGGGCAAGGCCAATGACGACCGGAAGCTTGGGCCCGATCTTATCGTAAAGACGGCCGCTGACAGGCATGGAAATCATCGAACCGAACACAGCAGGCAGCATCATCAAGCCTGTTTCCATGGCGCTGAGGCCGCGTAAGTTCTGTAAAAACATGGGAAGCAGGAAGATGACGGAGAAAAGCCCGATGGTAGTGACAAAGTTAACTCCGGTAGCCAGAGAAAAACCGGTACTTTTGAAGATATGCAGGTCAAGCATGGGTTGTTTCGACCTCAACTCAACGACAATCCAGGCTAAAGTACAGATTGAACCCAGAACCAGAAGAGTGATGATACGCCAGTCATCCCAGTGCCATGTCGGGGCATAGGAAAGGCCGTACAGAAGACAACTGAATCCAACGGCAGCAAGCGCAAATCCCCAGATGTCGAATGTTGTTTTTGAAATGACAGTGTCTTCAATCCACATGATGCCCAGCATGATGGCAACCAATACAATCGGAACGTTAATATAGAAACACCAGCGCCAGTCCCAGTAGGTGACCAGATAGCCACCGAGAGTCGGGCCGATGGCCGGCCCCAGCATCATGGGGATGCCGAAGATGCCCATGGCTGTGCCCCTGTCCTGGGGCGGTATATTGAGGAACAGTAACGTCATGGCAAGGGGACTGAGCAAGCCGCCGCAAAGACCCTGAATAATCCTGAAAAAGATGAGGCTGTTTGTATTCCAGGACATGCCGCAAAATATGGATCCCAGCAAAAAACCTGCCTGGCTGAACAAATACACCCTTTTTAACCCAAACCTCATGGCGAGGAATGCCGCTGCCGGCGTGGTAATAGCTGAAGCCATCAGGTAAGCTGATATCACCAGCTGGGCACGGTCGGTCGTCTCGTTGAAAACCGCCATTATATGCGGCAGGGCAATATTCATGATGGTCTGGTCAAGGATCATCATGAATGTGCCGGCTATCGCTACCAGCAGGACCTTGGTTTCAGATGTTGCCTGGTTCATACCTGAATATCAATGCAGATCAGTGAGTTGCTATCTTGACTTCAACCGATGTGCCGGGAACCAGGATATAATTCTGGGGATTGTCGACAGATATTTTAATCGGCACGACCTGTAAAACCTTGATGAAGTTACCCGTAGTATTGTTCTGCGGCAACAGCGAAAATGTGGCTGCTGTGGCAGCTGCTACGCCTTCCACTGTTCCTTTCAGCTTAGCTCCACCCAGGCTGTCCACAGATATCTCCACTTCCTGTCCCGGTTCAATGCGGTGTAACTCGGCCTCTGAAATATTAGCCATCACCCATGTACTGGATATATCGTACACAGTCACTACCGGGGAGCCCGCATTTACCACGGCGCCCGGATACGTCCAGACCGCAGCTACATATCCATTCACCGGTGATTCGATGCTGGCCCGTCCCATGGGGATCTCCTTGAATCCCTGCCTGTCGGACGGATTGGCAGGACGCGGTTGTCCCACTTCAGCTATCTTCTGTCCTTTCTCCACATAGCTGCCGTAATCCACATTCATGCTTATAATCTGGCAGGATGAAAGCGCGGAAACAGGGATTAAGGCGGCCGATATGCGTGCATTATCGGTGCTCACAAAATTAATGCTCTGGTAACCCAGATAAACACCGGTACCTATTCCGCCCAAGATCAGAATAATAACAACCACAAAAATTACCTTCCCTCTCGTGGTATCGAGGGCTGATTTGACCTTATCTACAACTTTATTAGCCATATATGTTTGCCTCCGTGCACGTACATATAAAATACAGCCTCGTTCATTATTTCGTCCTGTTTAAAGACCGGGCTGTTGTATTAGTTTTCTCAAGCAATACCACATCGCCCTGGTTAAGTCCGGAGATTATCTCGGACTGAGTCCTGCTCTGCAGTCCCACTTCAACAGGTACCTGTTCTATTAAATTTGTTTGCTCATTGCGCAGTACTCGTACCGAATAATCCCCGTTCTTCCCGTTTATAGCGCTGTTAGGCACAATCAGCACGTTGTCACGTTTATCAACCAGTATTTCCGCGGTGGCAGTCATTCCGCCCGTCAGATAAACAGCGTCATCCGGATTCATCGCTATCTCAACTTCATAAGTCGCAACAGTCGATTGTAGCGTTCCGAAGTACTGAATGCCGCTGGACTGTTGAGGTCCGTATGGTGAAATATTTTTTACCGTACCCTTGAACTCCTTGCCGGGCAATGAATCCACATAAATCCTGGCGGCCTGGCCTGTTTTTACTTTCACTACGTCGATTTCATCAACAATCCCGGCCATCTTTATTGATCCCGTATTTACGATGCGCATAATGTAACTGTCTATAGGCACCCCCGTCACAGAATACCTCTGCGTAATCATATCGCCGGCCTGAAGATTAATATCAACAATCTGACCATCGAATGGAGCGAACAACTCGGTTTTCAGTAATGCCTGTTTGGCTTTTTCCAGGTTGATCAGGTTAGACTGGATACTTATGTTGTAATCCCGCAACGCCTTGAGGTTGAGTCCCTGTCTGAATGTGGAAATGTTCTCATCCAGAATTGTATTGCTTATTTCAAGATTATGCTGCGCCATGCTTAATGTCTCGGCGAACTTAACGGCATCTGCATCGCCATGGGCGGCCAGCTTTTGCAGCTCGTTCAATGATTCAATTACTTCATTCGTGATGGTATAAGTAGTGCATGTGTCAGGAAACGTATATGAACCCGGTTGATGGCTGATCCTTTTAACCATGGTATGGGTATCATACATCCTGTTCTGCAGAGCATTGATCGATTCCCTGACTTTTTCATATTCACCGAGTTGTATTTGCTGCTGAATAGTAGATATATCGTCCAGTTCGGCAGCCAGGCGCTGAATAACCGCCACTGCATCGTCGCTGGACCTGATCAATATGCCGAACTCATTAAACTCAGGCCGCAGGCCGGGATACTCGGGATTACTATAAAATTTATGGGCTGCCCCGATGTCATACTTCGCAAGGGCAATTTGCGCTACCAGATCACCATAGTCACCTTCAGCAAAGTATACGGCGGCCTTATCCATTTCCCTGACCGCATAGTCGTACCTGGTGAAGGCGACGGCATCATTGTAATAAGTGGGCACGCGTGTAACGCCGCAGCACACCGTCTGAATGACATTATTCATAGCCAGTTCCAGTGAGTACTGCGCGGCTTCCACCGCCAGTATTTGAGTACTATCATCCAGCTTGGCCAGTAATGCTCCGGCCTTAACCGTCTGCCCTTTTTCTACATAGATGTTCTTTATCCTGGCGCTGTAGGGAGGACTGAACATAGTCGTATCAAAAAACAGGTTGACTGCTGCGGGCATCTCGATGTTTCCGTCTACATCTACTGCAACCTCCATGTCTCCGCGCTGCACCGTTGCTACTGTCTGTGAAGACAAAGCGCCATTGCCGTTACAGCCACTTTGAATACCTGCCAGGATTAACGATATAACCGCCATCTGAAAAAACAGTTTGATTTTCATATCAATGGAACTCCCTGCTCAAGTATATTTACATGATTGTGCTTCTTATAGTAAATCAATTCCCTGATTTCCCATTATCTATTTTTGAGATTATTTTTCGGAAACTTTCCAGGGCCACGGCAAGGTCTTCAATCTCGGCGGGCTGCAGCACGGCAAGATATCTCTTAATGCTGTTCCTGGCCTGCCGTTTCCGGTTTGCAATAAACCTTCTGCCCTTTTCAGTAACTGCAATGTTAATCACCCTTCTGTCACTGGCGTCGGGACGCCTTTCCGCGTATCCCAGCTCGATAAGCCTGTCAACCAGCGAAGTCACGTTGGGTTTAGATATACCCAATCTCCCACCGATTGCTGAAGTGGGCAAAATCCCCTGAATCATTAGCATGCTGAGAACGTGATACTGCATGTTTATAGGATTCACCCTTGGCCTTGTATGAGGTACTTTTAGTATCTTTCGATAGAAAAAAGGGAAAAAAAACAGGATATTGTCTGCTATATTGTTTAGCCTATCATCAATAATCTGACCGGACATAATATAAATTAATATAACTGTTATGATATATAATTGTTATATTTATATAACAATTATTCACCATAGTCAAGGGTTTGCCCGGAAGCTGGGATATTGCTATACTATGCGGCGTTGTGAATTACGAGACCGTTATAGGCTTGGAAGTACATTCCCAGTTGCTCACCAGGAGCAAAATGTACTGCGCCTGCAGCGCCGATTATGCCAGCGCGCCTCCCAATACACACGTATGCCCGGTATGCATGGGGATGCCCGGCGTGCTGCCCACTATCAACGAGCGCGCCATAGAATTCACCCTCATGACGGCGCTGGCGCTCAACTGCAGCATTCCGGAGCATGCCAAGTTCGACCGCAAAAACTACCCCTACCCCGACCTGATGAAGGGTTACCAGATATCGCAGTACGACGCACCGTGCGGCGTAGGCGGCTATCTCGTTATCGACGTCGAAGGCAAGAAAAAGAAAATAGGCATCACGCGCGTCCACCTGGAGGAGGATGTGGCCAAGCTGGTGCACCGCAGTACTCCCGAAGGAGAATCTTACAGCCTGGTGGATATCAACCGCGCGGGAATGCCGCTGATGGAGATTGTCAGTGAGCCCGATATGAGCTCACCTGAAGAGGCCCGCTCATACCTGGTCAAACTGAGGGCCATCCTGCAATACCTGGGGGTATCCACGGGCAACATGGAGGAGGGGAGCTTCCGCTGCGATGCCAATATCAGCATCCGGCCTACCGGTACAACAGAGTTCCTGGGAAAGGTCGAAGTGAAGAATATGAACAGCTTCCGGGCTGTTTACCGCGCCCTGGAATATGAGGCGCAGCGGCAGCGCGAGGAGCTGGCGCGCGGCGGCCGGATTGTGCAGGAAACCCGCGGCTGGGTAGATGAAAAAGGCGTGACCGTCAGCCAGCGCAGCAAAGAATATGCGCATGACTACAGGTATTTCCCCGAACCGGACCTGCCCCCCCTGGCATTCAGCCGTGAGAAGGTACAGAAAATACAGTCCGGCCTTCCCGAGCTGCCGGAAGCCAAATACGACCGTTTCGTAGCCCAGTACAGCTTGTCAAGCTATGATGCGGAACTGCTGACCGATAATAAGTCACTGGCAGCCTATTTCGAGCAGTGCGTAACCCTTGCCGGCAAGCCGGA
Organism: Dehalococcoidia bacterium; assembly: GCA_028716085.1. Taxonomy (GTDB): domain Bacteria; phylum Chloroflexota; class Dehalococcoidia; order GIF9; family UBA5629; genus JAQUQM01. The sequence goes on from JAQUQM010000005.1 coordinate 9,802, forward strand.
TGATGCAGGGCTTACTCAAAAGAAAGCCAAGACCATCAGCAACTGGCTGCTGGGTGATTTCAGCCGGCTGCTCAATGCCTCGAACAGCAGGGTCGAGGATTGCCGGGTCAGCCCTTCCGGCCTGGTTGAGATGCTGGACCTGGTGGATAAAGGCACGCTCAGCGGGCCGCTTTCCAAGACTGTACTGGAGGAAATGTTTAACAGCGGCAAGACAGCAGGTATAATAGTACAGGAAAAAGGCCTGGTCCAGATCAGCGACACATCGGAAATTAGTAATATTGCAGATAAAGTAATTGCAGAGAATGAAAAGGCCGTGGCAGACTACAGGGCGGGCAAGGAGCAATCCCTGACTTTCATTATAGGCCAGGTTATGAAGGCGTCCAGGGGCAAAGCCAACCCTGCGGTTGTCAGGCAAATCATCGTGGATAAACTCGGAGGAAAATAATCATGCCAGTATACCTGATAGTAGCTCAAATCCTTGTAGCTTTGGCACTGATCGCAGTGCTGTCGATGCAAGTTAAAGGCGGCGGCCTGGGAGGAATTTTCGGGCAGTCCGACGGTGTTTACCGTACAAGGCGCGGCGTGGAGAAGACACTGTTTCAGGTGACCATCGTCCTGTCGGTAATCTTTGTGGTCCTCTCCGTCGTCATAGTCAAGGTAACCTCGGGCTGACTGTATTAAAATGCTGCGGATTATCACGCTGACTACAGACTTCGGCGCAATCGATGGGTATGTCGCCAGTATGAAGGGCGTGATTCTCAATATCAATCCGCAGGCCGTAATCGTCGACCTTTCACATTCCATAGAGCCCCAGTTCGTAAGGCAGGCGTCCTTCATCCTTCACACATCCTGGCGCTTCTTCCCCGAAGGCAGCATACATATTGCCGTGGTCGACCCTGGAGTGGGCAGCCACCGCAAAGCGGTGATCTTAAAAACCCCCTCCGCGTATTTCGTGGGGCCCGATAACGGCATCTTCAGCTATGTGCTGCATGAGCTTGCCCAAACACATGTATCGCAGAATGTGCCGTCAACTACCGACCTCAAAAAGAGGCTCCTCCCCGAGGGGTGCGAGGCAGTCGCCCTGAGCAACCAGGAGTTCTGGCGCCATCCCGTTAGCTCCACCTTTCACGGCCGGGATATCTTTGCACCGGCAGCAGCACACCTTTCCATGGATGTTTCCCTGAGTGAATTCGGCGAAAGCCTGGACAGCCTTTTTGCTTTTCCCATTCCCGAACCATTCACCGACCCCGCAGGCAATGTCGTGGGCTGTATCGTACACATAGACAGGTTCGGCAACCTGATCACCAACTTCAAGAAGGAGCATGTTCCCCCCAAAGGCGCTGCCGTCGAAATCAGGAACCAGCGCATCAGCAGTATGAACCGTATTTATGCTGAAGGCGGCGGGCTGCAGGCGTTGATCGGCAGCAACGACTACCTGGAAATTTCCATCAAGGATGGTAATGCCGCATCCCTGCTGGGCGCGACGGTGGGAGATACGTTAAAGCTGTTGAACGCCGCCAACCTGTAAAGGTCAGCGTGCGATTTTCCAGGTTGTGCCCTTAGACGTATCTTCAATTGCCACACCGAGCTCCGCCAGTTGTTTGCGAATCTCATCGGCCTGCTTCCATTCCCTGGCCCTGCGGTGCCCGTTGCGCACGGCGATCAGCTCCTCGATCTTCTTCTCCTCGTCCGGTGTGAGCTTTTTCTCTTCCTGGAGGGTAAACCCGATGACGCCGGCAAGCTCCTTCAGCATCGCCTGAGCCCTGGAGATATCCATACCCTTTTCGCTGCCCCGGTTTATCTCACGCACCAGGTCGAACATGGCGGCCACGGCCTGCGGCGCGCCGAAATCATCATCCATGGTCTCGATAAACCGAACCTTGAACTGATCGGCATCGACGGCTTCCGCTCCCTGTTTGCCCTCGGCTTTGAGCGCCTGCCGGAACCTCTCCACTCCGGCCTCGGCGGCATCCAGCGCTTCCAGGCTGTACCTGAGCGGCATGCGGTAATAGGAGCTTATGATGAAAAGCCTGATGGCGTCGGCGCTGTTGCGCTCCAGCGCCTGCTTGATGGTTACCAGGTTGCCCAGCGATTTGCTCATCTTGTCGGCGCCCATCTGCAGAAATCCGTTGTGCATCCAGATACGCACGAAAGGTTCCACGCCCGTATAGCATTCGGACTGGGCTATCTCGTTTTCATGATGCGGGAAGATAAGGTCCTGCCCTCCCGCGTGTATATCTAGGGTAGTCCCCAGGTGCTTGATGGACATGGCGGTGCACTCGATGTGCCAGCCCGGCCTGCCTTCACCCCAGGGGCTCGTCCAGGAGGGTTCACCGGGCTTGGCCGTCTTCCAGAGCGCGAAATCCAGCGGGTCCTCCTTGGTCTCCGTCACCGATGTCTCCGTGACCCTCATATCTTCGGGGCTCTGATGTGTAAGCTTGCCGTAACCGGGAAAGCTCTTGACGCTGAAATAGACGCTGCCTTCCGAAACATAGGCGTGGCCTTTATCTATCAAGGTCTGAATTACCTCGATAATCTTGGGTATCTCCTCGGTGGCCCGTGGGTAGATGGTGGCGCGCTTTATATTCAGCGCATCGATATCGACGTAGAACTCGGCGATATATGTCTCCACCAGCTCCTTCCAGGGGATTTTCCTCTCGTTGGCTCGGTTGATGATCTTATCGTCGATGTCGGTGAAGTTCTGCACGTATTTAACTTTATATCCCCTGTATTCCAGGTAGCGCCTGATTACATCGAAGGAAATGTAGCTGAGCGCATGTCCGAAATGGCAGACATCGTAAACCGTAACGCCGCAGACATACATCTTCACTTCGCTGCCCGGCGGCAGGAATTCCTCTTTCTGGCCTGACAGGGTATTGTAAATTTTCATTAATCACCTCGGAGTAACAGGACTATTCTTCGATCAGGGTAACGGCGTAAGCGGCTATGCCCTCTCCCCTTCCCGCAAATCCCAGCCCGTCTGTAGTCGTAGCCTTAACTATAACCAGGTTAATATCGATGTTTAAAGCGCGGCTGATTTTCAGCCGCATCTCGTCGATATACGGCGCTATTTTGGGCGCCTGCGCCACCACCGTGCTGTCAATGTTATAGATCTCGTATCCCTGCTTCGCCACCATCTCAGCCACCCTTTTAAGCAGATCGATGCTGCAGGCGTCTTTATATTGAGGATCGCCGGTGGGAAACTGATGGCCGATATCCTTGAGTCCCGCGGCGCCCAGCAGGGCATCCATAACAGCGTGCGTCAGCACGTCGGCGTCGCTGTAGCCGGAAAGCCCTTTAGCAAAAGGTATGGTTACACCACCAAGTACGAGCTTCCTTCCCGCCACCAGCGGATGCACATCATATCCTATGCCGATTCTCATAAACTTACCTTCTCCTCGCGATGGCTTCGGCCAGCGTTATATCCTCGGGTGTGGTCACCTTGAGGTTATTATAATCGCCGGGATATATTTTAACCTTAAACCCGGCCTTTTCCACCAGGCTGGAATCATCGGTAACCTCGCTGTTCACCAGCTCATAGGCCTTCATCACAATATCCCTGCGGAAAATCTGCGGTGTCTGTATTGACATCAGGTGTTTGCGGTCGATGGTTTGAGACACCGTGTCATTGCCGTCGGTCATCTTGACCGTGTCTTTGACCGGCACAGCCGCTATGGCCGCACCGGTGAGCTTCACGGTCTCCAGCCCGTCGCTGATCAACCTTTCGGTCAGGAAAGGCCGGGCGCCGTCATGTATCATTACCCAGTGGCATTCATTCACGTGGTCCAGCCCGTTTTTCACCGAGTCCTGCCGGTGTTCGCCACCGGCGCAGACCTGCACTACCTTGCTCCACTTATAAACGGCAACCAGGTCGTTTCCCGAATGCACGTTATCTTTATGTAAAACCAGGACGATTTCATCAATCAGCCGGGAGCGTTGCAGCACGTCCACGGACCAGGCAATCAGCGGTTTATCATACAGGGTTAAAAATGTTTTATCGGCCCCCATGCGCCTCCCCTTACCGGCGCTGACCACGATTGCACTGACTTTTGCATGATCACTCATCTTCCCGCTCCTGTTTTTTGCTTACTTTAACCAGGGCCAACCGCAACGCTTCCGCAACGGTTGCAGCCCGGCATATTTCCATATTGTCTATCGGATGGGATGATTTTTTAGCAGCAGCTGGTATTATACACCTGTTGAAGCCCAGCCGCGCCGCCTCGCTCAACCGCCTCTCAATCTGGGGCACCGAGCGCAGCTCCCCGCTCAGGCCTATCTCACCCAGCGCCACAGTGCCCGGGATCGCCCGCGCATCCCTGAAGCTGGACGCGATAGCGATGGCGATACCCAGGTCGGCGGCCGGCTCGGATACCTTGATGCCGCCTGCCACATTCACCATGACATCCTGGTTGTATAAGGCCACACCCGCCCTCCTGGTCAGCACCGCCGAGATCAGCAGCAGCCGGTTAAAGTCGATGCCGTTGCCGATCCGCCGCGGAGGGCCGAAGCTGGCCAGGCTGGTCAGGGCCTGAATTTCCACGAGCAGGGGACGGCTCCCCTCCAGTGTGGGCACGACGGCGGCTCCCACCGCGCCATTGACATACGATTCCAGGAAATACTGCGACGGATTGGGTACTTCGATCAATCCCGCGCCGCTCATCTCAAAAACGCCCACCTCGTTGGTGGACCCGAAGCGGTTCTTGGCGCTGCGCAGGATACGGTAGCTGTTGAACGATTCACCTTCCAGGTAAAGCACTACATCGACGATGTGCTCGAGCGCCTTGGGGCCTGCGATCGAGCCGTCCTTGGTGACATGCCCGGAGGTAAAAACGGGAACGCCGGTTTTCTTGGCCCAGCGCAGCAGCCTCAGCGTGCATTCACGTATCTGGTTGATGCTTCCGGGGGCGCCGCCTATCTCCTCCAGGTAAACGGTCTGTATGGAGTCCACGATAACAAGCTGCGGCGACATCGTCTCCAGCCCGGCCATGATATTTTCAATGTTGGTCTCAGGATAAATGAACAGTCCTTCGCCCTTGAATCCCAGGCGTTCGGCACGCATTTTCAGTTGCTGGGAGGATTCCTCGCCCGACACATAGACAACCTGGCCTTTGGCCTGGCTGACGGCATTCGAGATCTGCAGGAGCAGCGTGGATTTCCCTATGCCCGGGTCACCGCTGATGAGCACGACCGAGCCGGGCACCAGCCCGCCGCCCAGCACGCGGTTTAATTCATTGATGGGGAATACGGTACGAGAATATGTGTCGCTGTGTATGCCGGCGAGCTCCCGCGGCGATTGCCCGTTGCCGATGGTTGTGGTTGCGCCGCGTTTGTTGACCGCAACTGTGGTTTCCACCAGACAATTCCATTCCTCACACCCGGGGCAGCGTCCCTGCCATTTTAGACTTTCCTTGCCGCAGTTCTGACAGATGTAGACAGTTTTAACCTTTTGTTTCTCCACGATTGCCCCCGCCGGCCGGTTGAATAAACAGCCAACAAATAATAGCAGAAAACCTGACCGATTGCCCTATACGAGCCCAAAAAAAGGGGCGGATCAGCCTTTTTCAGCCGCCCGCCCCGGCGATTCCTGATTATGTCACTTACGCGGGATTGCTGTCGGACAGCGCTAACGGATCTTCCGCGGCCGGTAACTGGTCTTCCGCAGCCGGCACTACCTCAGCCGGCGGCAGGATAACCATCTCCGTGCCGTCGTAATCCACAGTCACCGTTGAATTGGCCGGGTACTTGCTACGGAGCACCGCCTCGGAAAGCCGGTCCTCCACCTCATGCTGGATAAGGCGGCGCAGGGGACGCGCCCCGTAGTCGGGGTCGTAGCCTTTCTCTGCCAGGTATTCCTTGGCGGCGTCCGTTATCTCCAGCACGATCATTTTATCAGACATGGATTTAATCGCCTCGCGCAGCATAAGGTCGACGATGAGGCGGATATGCTCCTTGGTAAGGGCATGAAAGACCACGGAGGCGTCGATGCGGTTGAGGAATTCAGGCCTGAACTCCTTCTTCATCTCGCGCATCACGATATCCTTCATCTTGTCGTAGACCACCTGGCGGGTCTTCACCTCGTCTGCGTTGACGCTGAAGCCCAGCCCCTTATTTTTCTTGATTTCATCGGCGCCTACGTTGGACGTCATCACCATGATGGTATTGCGGAAATCCACCCTGCGGCCCTTGGCGTCGGTAAGATGTCCGTCGTCCATGATCTGAAGCAGTATATCGTAAACATTTTTGTGCGCTTTCTCTATCTCATCGAGCAGTACTACGCAGTACGGGTTGCGCCTGACAGCCTCGGTAAGCTGGCCGCCCTCTTCATAGCCGATATAGCCCGGGGGCGCGCCCACCAGGCGGGCGACGTTGTGCTGTTCCATGAACTCGGACATGTCCAGCCTGACCAGCGCTTCCTCGCTCTTGAACATGAACTTGGCCAGCGCTTTGACCAGCGCGGTTTTGCCCACGCCGGTGGGGCCGAGGAAGATAAAGGCTCCAATGGGACGCCGCGCTTCCTTGAGCCCGGCGCGCGCGCGGCGCACAGCCTTGGCGATGGTGATGATGGCTTCATCCTGGCCAATGATGTCCTCGTGTATGGATTCTTCCATACGCAGCAGCCTTTCCGATTCATCGATGGTGAGGCTAACTACCGGCACACCGGTCCACATGCTGACCACTTCCTGTATGTCATCCTGCGTGACCACCGGCTTCTCTTCCTTCTGCTCATTGTGCCACTCCACTTCCATGTTCTTGATCTTATTCATAAGCTGCACTTCGCGGTCACGGAGCTCGGCGGCGATCTCATACTGCTGGGAGGCGATGGCGTTATCCTTGTCCCTTCTCACGCTCTCAAGCGCCTTCTGTGCCTCCGCCAGGCTTATGGGTACGACGCCCTTTTTAATGCGCACGCGGGAGGAGGCCTCGTCCATGAGGTCTATGGCCTTGTCCGGCAGGAACCTGTCGGAGATGTACCTGGCCGCCAGCGACGCCGCGGCATGCAGGGCATCATCCGTAACAGTCAGCTTATGATATTCCTCGTAATGGTGCCTGATGCCCTTGAGTATCTCAATGGTCTGCTCAACGGTGGGCTCGGCAACCATAACCGGCTGGAAGCGACGCTCCAGCCCGGCGTCCTTTTCAATATATTTACGGTAATCATCCAGGGTGGTGGCGCCGATGAACTGTATCTCACCCCTGGACAGGGAGGGCTTTAATATGTTGGAAGCATCGACGGCGCCCTCTGCGGCACCCGCGCCCACGATGGTATGCAGCTCATCGATGAAGACGATGCAGTTGCCCGCGCCCTTGATCTCATCGATGACCTTCTTCAGCCTTTCTTCGAACTCACCGCGGTACTTGGTGCCGGCAACCAGTGAGCCGATATCCAGGGTAACAAGGCGCTTGTTTCTCAGCGTCTCGGGTATATCGCCCGAGGCGATCCTCTGGGCGAGCTTTTCCACGATGGCGGTCTTGCCCACGCCTGGCTCTCCGATGAGGGCGGGATTATTCTTGGTGCGTCGGCTGAGGATCTGAATCACGCGCTCGCATTCCTTGTCCCTGTTGACTATATTGTCCAGCTTGGCTGCGCGCGCTGCGGCCGTGAGGTCTATGCCCAGCTGGTCCAGTACGGGAGTGCGTGCGCCCTCCTTGCTGACGGCCTTGGCCTGGGCAGTACCCTGGTTGAGCAGCTTATTGGTCTCATTGATCACCCTTTCCAGCGTAACGCCGAAGCTTTCCAGCACGCCCGCAGCCGAGCCTTCGCGTTCACGCAGAAGCCCCAGCAGGAGGTGCTCGGTACCGATATAGCTGTGGTTGAGGCGGCGCGCCTCGTCCACGGCCAGCTCGATAACTTTCTTGGCACGGGGGGTGAGGCCGACTTCACCGGTATTGGGACGGCCGCCGCGGCCGACGATGAATTCAACTGCGGAGCGCACCTTGCTGACGGATACGCCGAGGTTGGCCAGCACCTGGCTGGCTACGCTGTCCTCTTCGGCGATGAGGCCGAGCAGGATGTGTTCGGTATCGATATAGTTATGGCCGAAATGCTGAGCTTCCTCCTGGGCGCGCGTCAGCGCCCTGCGTGCCCGCTCGGAAAATTTTTCAAATCTACTAGCCATAGCAACCTCGAAAAATATGAATTAACACTTGCAAAGGGAAAAATGCTTACTATGAATTATATGTTGAACGGCTGGTCAAGTCAAAGGATTTAGCTTTGAGGGTGAGAGGAATGAAAGACTAATGAAAGGGAAAAAGGGCAATAAAAAAGCCTCTGGCAGTGGCATATTTTCCCAAAGAATCCCTCCTTCAGTATCGTCTGCGCTGAAGCGTTTCACTTCCGTGTTCGGGATGGGAACGGGTGGTTCCACTTCGCTCTGACCACCAGAGGACTTGCAAAACTGGATATAGTTTACAGTATTGATTGCGGGTATGTCAAAAGACAATTACCTGTAAATTATATACAAGGCAATATACATATATTTCTATACTAAATATAATTCAAGAAACCTTTGAACAATTTATTGCTACCAGATATCTGCCTATCTTCCCAAAGCCTATTGACTCTCCTGTTACCGGAGACATTATAATGCATGTCATGAATACATCGAGAGCGGAAGAGCTTGCCGCAATAAATCCACAGGACTTTAAAAACAGGCTGCCTTACCTGGACTGGCTTAGGATTATCATTGTCCTGATGCTTATACCGTTTCACACGGCCATGACGTTTGCGCCATACCCCTGGTTCCTGCAAAACAATGAGTTCAACCTGCCTCTGCAGGGTCTGATAATCGCCATGGACAGATTTCAAATGCCGCTGCTTTTCCTGGTTGCCGGCGCCGCGGTGTTTTTCTCCCTGGGCATACGCAACTGGAAGAGCTATTCGCTGGAAAGGATACTGCGCCTCGTAGTGCCGCTTGTCTTCGGCATGCTCGTACTGGTGCCGCCCTGCTACTGGGTTGCCGCCGTAAATATCTATGGCTATGAGGGTAGCCTGTGGTCGTATTACCCGCGATTCTGGGCGACGAGCCTGATCCCCTCGGCCACGCCCGGCGCTTTCAAATCAGGGACGCTCTGGTTCCTCTGGTATTTAATCCTGTACACAATCGTCCTGTCACCACTATTCATACTGATAAAGAGAAAGATCAGCATGGAGTCCCTGTCCAGGTTAAGCAGACCTTTTGAGAACCCGCTGTTAATCCTTGCCCTCTTCATACCGATCGCAGCGGTGCAGATATACTCGGATAATCCAGTTGTAGGGTGGGTTATAACGCGCGATTTCAAGGTTTTTTACTATGCGATCTTTTTTATCTACGGATTTTTCCTTTTCTCCGCGCCGGGATACATCAAAGGTATCACCAGATGCGGCCCGGCAGTAACAATACTCGGCATTCTAATGATGATCATCTTCATGCTGACTGTATTTCCTACACTATCCAGCGCCACACTGGGCACGAAATTCTGGAGCAGCATCCATGTTGATCCGCTAATCGCCGGCAAATATGTGGTGCCGGCCATTTCCACCCTGTGCAGCTGGAGCTGCATAATAGCCCTGCTATACCTGTCGATCAGATTCCTCAACTTTTCCAACCGGTTCGTGAAATACGGCAATGACGCAGTCTTACCTTATTACATTACCCACGCAACAGCCATTACCCTGGTGGGGATCTGGATAGTCAGCCTGCCCTGGGGAGTCTGGCCTAAATATATTTTAAACGTGCTGCTCGCCTTCCTGGCAACCATGCTTTTCTACGAGCTGATGAAAAGGACCAATGTTACGCGCTTTTTAATGGGCATGCGGTTGAACAAGATGCCTGAAGTAAAACCGTCACAAATTAAAAATTTGGAGGTGGAAAATGGCTAAATCCCTTATGCTCAACTTACTGGTTTTAACTGCGCTGTTACTGGCTGCCCTGGGTGGCGCCTGTGCTACGGATACGTCCAAACCGGCGAAAGAACCGTATGCATCGGATACCTACGCCAATGATGATTTCGGTTTCTACATCAAATATCCTAAAACCTGGAAGTCCGTGGAACCCACCGCGCCTTACTGTATTTTCAGGGCACAGTCGCCGACTCAACTGCCAAGCATAAGCATCTCTGTTTTCGACCCTGATAAGGTCCAGGACCAGGCCCAGGAAATCTATAATTATTACAAGTTAACCAACATCAAGCCTCTGGAAACAAAACTATATGTGCTCGCGGATGGGAAAACACAGAGCCAGTATTCCAGGACGAAAATGACACATCCCGATACCGAGATTGTGAACTACGCGATAACCTTTGAAAAATACGGGAAGTATATCAATGTAGGCATAAGCACGGTGCCTCAAGCCGAGGACGCCGCATTATATGATGCAATCTTCCAGACAATAACTTTCTACAAGTAAACGCGCCTTTACCAGAGGCTGCCCTGAGGCGTAGTGCCCTTTTTGTACTTGATGCCGAGGTGTTCGTAGGCCAGGCGGGTGGCCATGCGGCCGCGGGGCGTCCTCTCAATAAAGCCTAACTGCAATAAATACGGCTCGTAGACAGATTCAATGGTATCCGCCTCTTCGCTGATGGATGCGGCGATGGTATCCAGCCCCACCGGACCGCCATCGAACTTCTCTATAATGGTCCGCAGCACCTTGCGGTCTATCTCGTCCAGCCCGATCTGATCGACTTCCAGCTTGCCAAGGGCAGCAAGCGTGATATCCTTATCAACATTGCCGTCGGCCATCACCTGCGCGTAGTCGCGCACGCGTTTAAGCAGCCTGTTGGCCACACGGGGAGTGCCCCGCGCGCGGCAGGCCACCAGGTTGATGCTCTCATCATCGATCTTCAGCTTGAGGATGCGCGCCGACCGCTTGATGATATGGCTGATGTCGGTTTCATCGTAAAAATCCAGCCGGTGCACCGACCCGAACCTGTCCCTGAGCGGGGAGCTCATAGCGGCGTAGCGGGTAGTGGCGCCGATGAGGGTGAATTTGGGCAGGTTCAAGCGCAGGCTGCGCGCGCCGGGACCTTTACCAAGGATGATATCCAGCGCGTAATCCTCCATGGCAGGATATAAAATTTCTTCCACTATCCGGCTAAGCCTGTGCACCTCGTCAATAAAGAGGACGTCGCCTTTCTGGAGGTTGGTCAGGATGGCGGCAAGGTCGCCCGGCCGCTCTATGGCAGGGCCGGAGCTCACCTTGATATTGACGCCCATCTCACCCGCGATGATAAAGGCCAGCGTGGTCTTGCCCAGCCCCGGGGGGCCGTAAAGCAGTATATGGTCGATGGCTTCGCCGCGCTTGTGCGCCGCCTGTATGCCGATATGCAGGTTATCCTTTACTTTCTTCTGCCCCACGAAATCAGCAAGCTTTTTGGGCCGCAGGTTAATATCCAGCGATACGTCATCAGGATTGACCTTGCCAGAAATTATCCGTGGTGATTCATCTTCCTGCATAAAGCAACTTCCCTTACCAGATCAGTAGAATTATAGCACAGGTGTGCAAAACACCGACGTTATAAATCAACGCATAAAAAAGAAGCCTACCCGTGACGGGGAGGCTTCCTGATAAACAGATACTAAATACCTGTAACTATTCCTGTTCGCCTAAAACGTCCGGCTGTATATCTTCCTCAATGGGAAGCTCCTCCTCGGCAACTACCTTGTCGGGCAGGTCGGAGAAGATAACCGGGCCGTCCTCCAGCAGGTTAGACGTTAATTCACCGGGCTTCTGCGGCAGGTTAATGGACGAAGGTATCAGCTTGCCGATGATCACGTTCTCCTTGAGGCCGTGCAACCTGTCGGTCTTTCCCCAGATGGCGGCTTCAGCCAGCACCCTGGTGGTCTCCTGGAACGAGGCAGCGGCCAGCCAGCTATCCGTATTGAGTGAAGCCCGCGTGATACCCAGCAACACAGGACGGGCAACGGCCTGGTCTCCACCCTCGGCTTCCATCTTGGCATTGATATTCTCAAAATCCAGCCTGTCGATAAGGTCGCCGATAAGCAGGTCGGTATCACCGGAGAACTCCACCCTGACACGCCGCAGCATCTGCCGAACGATGGTCTCGATGTGCTTGTCATTGATATACACGCCCTGGGAGCGGTAAACCTTCTGCACCTCGTCGATCAGGTATCTCTGCACATCATTGCGCCCGTTGATGTGCAGTATATCCTGGGGATCCTTGACGCCCTCGATCAGCTTGTCACCTGCCCTGACATAGTCACCCTGCTTAATAAGCACATGGCTGTTGACCGGCATCTCGTACTTGCGGTCGTCTTTTTCTTCGTAGGTGATGATAATCCTACCTTTTTCCACGGTGGCAAGGCCGCCGATCCTGGCGCTGAGAGGGGTAGCACTGCCCGATTTAGCCAGCGAGGCGCTCGGCTCGGCCAGGACAGCCCCGGCTTCCACCAGGGCATTATTGGCTACCTGTACCTTGTAACCTGAGGGAATCTCATGTTCCACAGGATATGATTCCACATGGGTTACGATGATTTCCCTGCGTTTAAGAATTCCTTCCTCTATGACTTCATTGATAGTAACGGTGCCGTCTATCTCCGTCAGTATGGCTTTTCCCTTGGGCACCCTGGCTTCGAACAACTCCTCCACGCGGGGAAGACCCGTAGTAATATCGATACCGACAACACCACCGGTATGGAAGGTACGAAGCGTAAGCTGCGTGCCGGGCTCGCCGATGCTCTGCGCGGAGATAATGCCGACGGCGGTACCGATTTTCACGATTTCAGTAGATGAAAGATCGCGCCCGTAGCATGCCTGGCAAACACCCCGCTTGGCGTTGCAGCAAAGCGGCGACCTGATATTTACCTCTTTAACGCCTGTTTCCAGTATCTGCCTTATTTTGTCCTCGTCGATCATCTCGTTTTTGTCGACGATGATCTCGCCTGTCTGAGGATCGACGATCTCTTTGGCAGCCAGGCGTCCCTTGATGCGGTCTTCCAGCGGTGGCAATTGGCTCCTGTCTTTTTCAGGGCCGGAGACGGTAAAAAGGATGCCCTCGCCGGTATAGCCGCAATCTTCATCCAGGATGATCAGGTCCTGCGACACGTCGATAAGGCGGCGGGTGAGATAACCCGCATCGGACGTCCTCAGTGCGGTATCGGCCAGACCTTTACGCGCGCCGTGCGTGGACATGAAGTATTCCATCACGGACAGGCCTTCGCGGAAACTGGCTTTAATGGGGAAGGGGATGATGCGGCCGGAGGGGTCGGTCATCAATCCACGCATACCGGCCATCTGCCTTATCTGCGAGATATTACCCTTGGCCCCCGAGTAAGCCATCATATAGACGCCGCCATAGCGGTCCAGCGATTTTTTAATTTCATCCTCAATAATGTTGGTAGTTTTCGTCCAGACATCGATAGCCTGAGTTTCGTATTCCTCATCAGTAATAAGGCCGCGGTTAAACTGGTTTTGCAGGATGGCAATGTCCTCATCGCCCTTGGCAAGCAGCCTGGTCTTGATTTTAGGCACCTCGATATCCCTGGCTGCAATGCTGGTTCCCGACTTGGTCGAGTATTCAAAACCCATCCTTTTCAGTTCATCCAGCATCCGCACGGTGTCTTCCCTGCCGCACCAGCGGAAACATTCCGACACCAGCTTCCTTAAATCGCTTTTGCTGGCTGCATTGTTGTAGAAGCCGTTGTAGGGAGCATGCGCGCGCAACCCCACGGGTAAAATTTCATTAAACATGATGCGGCCGACACTGGTCCTGACGGCCTGGCTCTCGGGCCCGGCCATCCTGATCTCCTCAGCCTTATTAATACCACTGGTTGTTTCAGCGCCTTCAGGCACTTCCACGCTACCGTTGCCGCCCTTGATGCGTACAATGATTTCCTCGTTCAGATTAGGATAGGCGGCTTCGCCAGTGAACCTGAACATCTCGTAAGCGGCAATGGCTTCCTTGGGGCTGCCGAATTTCTTATGCTCTCCCTCGGCCACGGGTTTGAGATTAGTCAGGTAATAACAGCCCAGCACCATATCCAGCGTGGGGGTCATTACAGGTTCACCGGAGCTGGGCAACAGCATGTTATGCACGCTGAGCATCTGGTCACGAGCTTCACGCACCGCTGCCTTGGAAAGCGGCACATGCACGGCCATCTGGTCACCGTCGAAGTCGGCGTTGAAAGCCGAACATACCAGGGGATGGACCTGGATGGCGCTGCCTTCTATCAGTACCGGCTCGAACGCCTGGATGCTTAACCTGTGCAGCGTGGGAGCGCGGTTTAACAGCACCGGCCGTTCCTTGATGACCTCGCTGAGAATGTCCCACACCTCAGCCCTGGCTTTTTCAACCTGCCGGCGGGCGCTTTTTATATTATGTGCGAAGCCCTGCTCAATCAGCCTGCGCATGACGAAGGGCTTGAATAGCTCCAGTGCCATGTGCTTGGGCAGGCCGCACTGGTGCAGCTTGAGATCGGGGCCGACCACAATCACGGAACGTCCGCTGTAGTCCACACGCTTACCCAGCAGGTTCTGCCTGAACCGTCCCTGCTTGCCGCGCAGCATATCGGACAGCGATTTCAATTTATGGGTGCTGGCGGCGCTGGGCAACCTGCCCCTCCTGCCGTTATCAATTAAAGCATCCACCGCTTCCTGAAGCATCCTCTTCTCGTTTCGCACGATTATTTCAGGAGCGCCAAGCTCCATAAGCTTCTTGAGGCGGTTATTGCGGTTGATCACGCGCCTGTAGAGGTCGTTCAAATCACTGGTGGCAAAGCGACCACCGTCCAACTGAACGATAGGGCGAAGCTCAGGCGGCAGCACAGGCAGCACCGTGAAGATCATCCACTCGGGCTTGTTGCCGCTGCGCCAGAAAGCCTCGACGATGCGCAGCCTCTTGCTCAGCTTCTTATGTTTCTGCCCCTCGCTGGACCTGATGTCCTTGACCAGCTTGAGACGTACCTCCTCCAGGTTCATAGCTTTCAAAATATTGAGGATGGCCTCCGCACCCATGCCCACTTCAAAGGCATCACCGTACTTTTCGCGGAAACCCTGATACTCGCTCTCGCTAAGTACCTGGAACTGCAGCTTATTGGCTTCAGAAGAGTCGACCTGGAACTCCTTGTCCAGGTTGTTCAACCTGTCTTCAAGCTCCTGTCTTTTTTCATTAAGTTTTTCATTTTGTTTTTCGCTATGCTTTTCATGGTTTGATTTGCCGGATTTCGCCTCCGGCTCGAGCTGGGCCAGGGCATCCAGGATTTTCTGCCTCTGCTCATCGTAGTACTGATGCAGCCTCTCCTTACATGCCTCGCCGTTGACGGTGATAACCACATACTGGGCAAAGTAAAGCACGCGTTCCAGGTTGCGCGGTGAGATATCGAGCAGCAGGGCCAGCCTGCTGGGAACGCCCTTGGCAAACCAGATATGCGCCACCGGCGCGGCCAGGCCGATATGCCCCATGCGCTCGCGGCGCACCTTGGAATGCTCCACGGTGACACCGCACCTTTCGCAGGTGACACCCCTGTAGCGTATCTTTTTATATTTGCCGCAATAGCACTCGTAGTTTTTTACGGGGCCGAAGATCCTTTCACAAAAAAGCCCGTCCTTCTCCGGCTTCAGCGTCCTGTAGTTGATCGTCTCAGGTTCGGTAACCTCGCCGTATGACCATTCCTCAATCTGTGTAGGCGACGCCAGTGAAATACGTATGGCATTAAAATCATTTATTTCGAACACTTTTATCTCCTACCTTAAAGCTTTGGGAATATTCCCCATTCTCTTTTTGTCTTCAAAGATGTTAATGCTCTGGTCTTCCTCATTGAGGAGCTCAACGGCAAGACCCAGGCTGCGTAATTCCATAAAGAGTACCTTGAACGATTCGGGCACGCCGGGCTGTAATACGTCCTCTCCCTTGACCAGGGATTCATAGGCCTTGGCCCTGCCCTGGACATCGTCGGATTTAACGGTAAGCAGCTCCTGCAGGGTATGGCTGGCGCCGTAAGCTTCCAGCGCCCAGACTTCCATCTCTCCGAAGCGCTGACCGCCGAACTGCGCTTTGCCGCCGAGAGGCTGCTGTGTGATCAGGGAGTACGGGCCCGTAGAGCGGGCATGGACTTTATCGTCCACGAGGTGGATGAGCTTCATCATGTAAATCACACCCACCGTAACCGGCTGATCAAAGAGCTCACCGTCCCGGCCGTCACGAAGCTGAATCTTGCCGAAAATGGGGGGCACTATCTTTCTTTCCAGGTAGACTTTTTCCACCATCTCGTCCAGGTCTTCATCGGCTATTTTCCTGTCAACCGCAGGCATCCCGGCCTCTTTTTCCAGCCACAGCATCAGGCAGGCCCGCCTGGCTTCTCCGCGGTCTTTATCGC
>JAQUQM010000005.1:26120-45565 GCA_028716085.1 Dehalococcoidia bacterium
TTAAAGACCTGGTCGGACAGCCATTGCTTGACCCTGGCGATTCCGTTTTCATCGAGCCTGTCCATATTGATCACGCCTTCTTCACGGCATTTATATACGATCCAGGCCCTGCCCAATGAATCCTCGATGGCCACATTGTCCGCGCCGTCGAAGATGGGATTGACGATTTTTTCACCGAAGATGTCGGCAGCGAGGCCGAGATGCGTCTCCAGTATCTGGCCGATATTCATGCGGGAGGGTACGCCGATGGGATTTAACACGATATCTATGGGACGGCCGTTGGGCAAGAACGGCATATCCTCTTCAGGTAAAATAATCGAGATAACGCCTTTATTGCCGTGCCTTCCGGCCATCTTATCGCCCACCGAGATCTTGCGGCGCTGGGCAATCCATACGCGCACAAGCTTGATAACATTGGCCGGCAAGTCAGCGTTATTTTCCGCGGAAAACTCCTTGACATCGATGACCTTGCCGCCTTCACCGTGCGGGACCCTGAGTGAAGTATCTTTAACTTCCCGGGCTTTCTCACCGAAGATGGCGCGGAGCAATTTCTCCTCCGCCGTCAGCTCGGTCTCGCCTTTGGGAGTTATCTTGCCCACCAGGATATCTCCGGGGCCTACTTCGGCGCCGATGCGAATAACGCCTTTCTCATCGAGGTCCCTCAGACTTTCTTCACCTACATTGGGTATATCCTTGGTAATCTCTTCCTTGCCCAGCTTGGTCTCGCGAGCCTCGACCTCATATTTTTCAATATGGATGGAGGTGAACTTGTCCATCTTAACCAGCCTTTCGCTGATAATGATGGCGTCTTCAAAGTTATACCCATGCCAGGTCATAAAGGCGCACATTACATTCTGTCCCAGCGCCAGTTCGCCGTTCTGCGTGGCCGCTCCGTCGGCTATGGGCTGGTCCTTTTTAACCTGTTCGCCGCGTGATACGATAGGCCGCTGATTGATACAGGTGCCCTGGTTGGTGCGGAAGAATTTAGTCAGAGGATATTCATGTTTCTTGCCATCACTCTTGATGACAATTTTAGTGCTGTCGACAGCGATTACTTCGCCCTCTTCTTTGGAATAGACTACCTGGCCGCTGTACTTGGCCACCTCGCTCTCCATGCCGGTGCCGATCATAGGCGCCTCCGGCCTGAGCAGGGGGACGCCCTGACGTTGCATGTTGGAACCCATAAGCGCCCTGTTGGCATCGTCATGCTCCAGGAACGGTATGAGCGCGGTAGTCACGCTGAATACCTGCTTGGGAGAGACATCCATCAAATCCATTTTTTCCGGCGGCTCGGTTACATATTTACCGCCACGTATAGCGCCCACCCTTTCCTCAATGTACTCATTTCTCGAGTTGAGGGGCGCATTCGCCTGCGCAATGCAATAAACGCCCTCCCTGTCGGCGGTAAAATATTCAATTTCGTCCGAAACGAAGGGTACGATCTTAATATCCATCTCATGCAGTGAAGCCAATTTTTTAGCCAGAGCGGCATCAACCATGCTTCCCGCTGAGGCTACAAGCTTCTTCTTGCCGTCATGAACATCCTGTCTGAGAGTCCTGCCTTCCAGCACGGCAGATGTATTTTTCAGCTGGTGATAGACCTTACGATAGGGTGTCTCGATAAAACCGAGGCTGTCTATCCTGGCATAAGTAGCCAGCGAGCCTATGAGGCCGATATTGGGGCCTTCTGGTGTTTCGATGGGGCAAATTTTTCCGTAATGCGAATGATGAACATCGCGGACATCGAATCCGGCGCGTTCGCGTGATAATCCGCCGGGGCCCATGGCCGAAAGCCTCCGCTTATGAGTGAGCTCAGCCAGCGGATTGGTCTGATCCATGAACTGCGAGAGCTGTGAACCGCCGAAGAATTCCCTCATTGAGGCAATGATCGGCCTGTTGTTGATCAAGTTGGTCGGCGTAGGATCATCGGTTTGCAGGCTCATTCTCTCCTTAATCGTCCGTTCCAGGCGGAGCAGGCCGACGCGGAACTGGTTCTGTATCAAATGCCCGGTGGTCCTCACCCTGCGGTTGCCCAGGTGGTCGATATCATCGGGCTGTAAAACCTCGTTATTGATCTGAATGATCTTGCGTACTATTTCCACAATATCGCGCGGCTTCAGGGCGCGGGATGTGACGTGGTAGTTCTGCGACTCGTAGCCGAGCCTTTTGTTCAGCTTGAACCTGCCAATCCTGCCCAGATCGTAGCGGCGCGGATGGAAAAACATATTTATGATCAGGCTCTTGGCGCTGTCAAGGTTGGGCGGTTCGCCAGGTCTCAGCTTCTTATAAATATCGATCAGTGATTCATCTTTTGTGCGGATCGATTCAGGCTCTTTTTCGATGGTGGAGGTAATATATTTGTGCTCGGGATCGGTATCATCGACCTGGAAAAGCTCCAACAATTCGCCATCGCTTTCACAGCTTATGGCGTCTTCGGGATCGCCTTCTCCGCTAATTGCCCGCAGCAGCGTGGTCACCGCGATCTTTCTTCTACCGTCGATTTTGGCCCACAGTACATCACGATTGGAAGTTTCAAATTCCAGCCATGCGCCATGCTCGGGTATCAGCTTGGCATAGCATAACCTGCGACCGCTTTCTTCCATAGTCGAACTGAAATATACACCCGGGGAACGGATAAGCTGGTTAACCACAACCCTTTCAGCACCACTGATGATAAAGGTGCCGTTTTCCGTCATAAGGGGGATTTCCCCCAGGAAAACTTCCTGTTCCTTTATTTCACCCGTTTCCTTTATCAGCAATCTTGCCCGAACATAAAGGTTGGACTGATAGCTCATATCACGCTGACGGCATTCGGGGACCAGATGAACGGGAGGACGGAATTCGTAACTGGTGAAGGACAGTTCCATTTTCTGGCCGGTAAAATCCTTTATGGGAGAGACTTCCTGTAATAGCTCCTTGATGCCATCTTCCATAAACCACTTGAAAGAATCGAGCTGAACCTGGATTAAGTTAGGTATTTCCAATACCTGCGGGAGCTTGCCGTATAGCTTTTGCTTGACAATGGGTAGGCTTTGCCCCTCAATACCTGTAGACACAGACATATCCTCTCCTGTATAAATAATTAATAGAACGGCTACAAATCAGTTGGCCTAATACATAAAAAATGACATATAAGGAGTTGGTGCGCGGGATTTATAATTATATGTAATTGCTTAGAATGGTTTATCAATATAGCAAATTTATAATATAGCAGTATTCGGCCTTTTTGTCAAACAGCCGCTTATACGACATCCATTAACTATATTCTATACATTATTATATATGGATGTGAAATGGCAGTTATTACGGCAGGATAGTATAATACGGCCTGTACCATATCTTATTGACGATGGTTTTCATGTATAATTGCAGTCCCGTTTCGTTTCTACTGTCTGCGGCGATTGTTCCACAAGGTAGTTTGTAATGTGGCATACCATAGGCCAGGACCGCATAATTAAACTTTTTCAAGATTCCATCAAACGCCGTGCAATGGCGCATGCATATTTGCTCGTCGGGCCGCCGCATGTCGGAAAGATGAGGCTGGCGCTGGATACGGCAAAAGCATTGAATTGCACCGGAGCGGAGCAGCCATGCGACCAGTGCAGCGCCTGCCAGAGGATCGAGCAGGGCAAGCATACAGATGTCATGGTCATCGATAAATATACAGGCCGCGATCCCAAAGACAGGAAAAAGGCAACGGAAATCGGTATAAGCTCGATAAGGGAACTCTTGCAGAGAAGCGCCAGTTTCCCTCCCTACGAAGGCAAACACAAAGTCTATATCATCGACGATGCCGATGTAATGTCGGTGGAAGCTTCAAACTGCCTGTTAAAAACCCTGGAAGAGCCACCGCCCAACGTATTGATCATATTATTAACCGCCGAGGAGAGCCTCCTTTTGCCAACCGTGGTTTCCCGGTGCCAGCGGATGGAGCTGAAACCGGTTACACTGGGCGAAATCGAGTCCAGGCTCGCCGGAATGAACAACCTGAGCCCCGAGAGGATTAAACTGCTTGCCAGGTTGTCAGGCGGCTGCCTGGGATGGGCGCTGCTGGCTGCCGGTAACGATGCCTACGTCAAAGAGAGGGAATCACGCCTGACCGAATTTATACCCTTGATTACAAGCAACTGGGATGCAAGGCTGTCTTACGCGCAACAGATCGCCAGCGACAGGTCCGGCGCCGAGCAGGTCATCAAGCTATGGCTGCTTTGGTGCCGCGATGTAATGTTAATCAAGTATAATTGTGAGGATGAGATCACGAACCTGGACCATAAGGACGATTTAAAAAACTGGGCTAATATGTTAACAGTCCTGGAAATAAAAGATTTCATGGATAATCTGAATAAAGCGCTCGTTAATTTGACATACAATGCCAACCTTCATTTATTATTTGAAGTGCTGATGCTTGATATGCCCAGAAAGGAGAAAAGAGCGGAATACATGATGCATTCCGCCGGTTTGAATCAATAATGGCAAATATTGCTGGAATCCGCTTCATGCAGGCGGGGAAAATTTACTATTTCGATACGGCAGGCCTGGATATCAAGGCCCATGACTTCGTTGTGGTGGAAACCAACCGCGGCTATGAACTGGGCAGGGTTGTAGTCGATCCAAAGGAAGTGACGCCGGCCGAGAACGCGGAACCTTTCAAGCCCATTTCACGCATAGCGACTACTGAAGACTTCAGCCATGCCCAGACACAGAAGGAACGCGCCCGCAAAGCCCTGAGTAAAAGCAAGGAGCTGATCGAGAGCCTCAACCTGCCCATGAAGGCCATCTACGCCCAGTATAACCTGGACGGCAGCCATCTTCTGGTGTTCTTCTACGCGGAGAAAAGGGTGGATTTCCGCGAGCTTGTACGCAAGTTGAGCCACGAACTTAGAACGCATGTCGAGCTGCGGCAGGTTGGCGCCAGGGATGAAGCCAAGCTTGTCGGCGGGGTGGGCAAGTGCGGCTGCCAGCTCTGCTGCGTATCATTTCTCAACGAATTCGTACCTGTCTCCATTAAAATGGCCAAGGAGCAGGACATTGCACTGAATCCCATGAAAACGTCAGGTTTGTGCGGCCGCCTGCTCTGCTGCCTGGGCTATGAATACGAGCAGTACCATGCCATGAAAGGGAAATTGCCGGAGATCGGCGGCGAGATTGTAACCAAGATGGGCAAGGCTAAAATCGTGGGGAGGAATGTGGTTAAGGAGACGCTGGTCGCCCAACTTGAATCCGGTGTTACAATTGAAGTGCCAATCGGTGAAGTTGTGCTGGTGGAAAAGAAGTAACTTTCCCGGCGTCCCGAATCACCTGGTGTGCGGCAGGTATTTCTGCCATTCTTCCCTGGTACGCATATACTGATATGGTATGTAAAAGCCTATATTGCCCGGTGCGCACGGCTTTCTCAGCAGGGGCATGCCCGCTTCCACAGGAGTTCTGCCGGCTTTTCTACGATTGCACGGAATACACGCGGCAACCACGTTTTCCCAGGTGTGCTGGCCGTCTCTTCTGCGTGGAATGACATGGTCGAGTGTCAGCTCTTTTGTCTCGCGACCGCAGTACTGACATACATACCTGTCGCGATTAAATATCTCCAGCTTGGTCATTTTTCTGAGGTGGGAGTGTTTTCTGACCATATAGACCAACCTGATCACAGAAGGGATGTCGAACATGCCTGTTGTCGAGTGGAAATAGCCGCGGCCGTTCTCAATTACCTCTGCTTTCCCAATCAGTACCAGAACTACCGCTCTGCGTACTCTGCAGATATTCAGAGGTAAATAGTTCTCATTCAGAACCAGTACAGGTAAATTGATCAGATTTTCATTCACGTCTGCGCCGAATGTATTTTATCAAGAAAAGTGGTCAGCTTCAAAAATTGTTCTTTTTCGCCGTCAGTCCCTGGACTTCTGCCTTGATTTGGTGTTCCTGGCACTTTTGATGTCTCCCCTGTAATCAGGCGCCATGATATTAAACACGAGGCTGATTGTTGGATCCACCATGCGCGAACTGACCCGGGTTTCAATATCATCGAGATCCAAACAGGTGGTAATAACCGTCGGCAGCTTGGCATTATAACGGTAATTTATCAGTTGATAGAGCTTCTCCTGTGCCCATGGTGTTGCTGAATGCTGCCCGAAATCATCAAGGATGAGTACGGGGATTTTCTTTATCTTTTCGAAGAGCGCATCGTATGAAACCTTGCTGTCGGGGCCGAAAGTCGATCTTAAATGATCCAGCAGGTCGGGAACAACGATAAAAAGCACGGATTTTCCCGCTTCCCTGAGATAATTGGCTATGGCAGCAGCAAGATGCGTTTTACCGCAGCCGTTTAATCCCTGGAAAATCAGCCAGCCCTGTGGTGACTGGGCAAAATCCAGAGCATTTCTATATGCCTCTTCGAGATTCTGGCGCACATTTTCGGGCAAACCCAGTCTTTTATAATAAAACGTTTTGAATTTCATGTCTTTTAACAGCTCAAGATCCAGACTGTCCAGGTTCTGCAGGCCGGATATCTCTTTTTTCAAAACCAGCACCGTGCTGATATCAGTATCATTGATATGGCCGGCATAATCATTATTGAACTCTTCAACAGGGCTGCTGGTTGTAATCAGTGTGGGCAATTTGTTGTTAAAGCGGAATTCCAGCAGCTGGTCCAGCTTACCTTTCGCCCAGGCGGTAGTGGTTAATATATTCAGATTATCCAGAATCAGCAGCGGGCATTCCTTAACCTGCTCGAACAACTCATCATACTGAAGCTCGCTGTCAGGGCTGAAGGCCGAACGGAGATGATCCAGCAGATCCGCTACTGTGATATAGAACACAGGATACCCTCTGTTAATCCTGTAGTTTGCCACGGCGCTGGCGAGATGGGTTTTTCCGCTGCCGACCGGCCCCACTAAAATCAGCCATCCTTCGGGATTCTCCGCATATACCCTGACGGTACTATATATCTTTTGAAATAGCTGCTGCGACGCAGGATCTTTTTCGCGACCTGTCGGCAGCAGGTTTTCAAAGGTCAGCCGCGTAAGATTGCCGAGATTGCTTATTGACTGAAGCCTCTCAGTTTTTTTCCTTTTAATCTCTACATCGGTGCAACGGCAGGGAATAACCCGGCTGTAATCAGGCTCACCAGAAGAATTCAGCGGATGAATAAACCTGCTACCCTGACATATAGGACACAGGCCGCCATGTTCTTCAGAGGCCGTGGAAGCCCCCAGTTCATCTGCGGACCATGTGGCCATATTTTCCTCTGATGTACTTATCGGGATCCCGTTCTTTTTTAGAATCTCCGACATATCTTCCATCTTTCTTACCTTCTCTTTCCCATCGTTTTAAGATACCGTTGATGTATCTCCAGTTCCTTACATTTGCCCGGATGGCTTCTTTGAACGCCTCCTGTATCCAATCGGCCGGGTACCTCTGCTCAGCTTCCTGAAGCTCCTCGGCCAGGATAGGTGTCAGCATACCGATATTCTGCTCATACAAATTATAAATATCCAGCGGCTCCATGGTTGCCAAAGCTTCTACCTCTCTAATTTTTACCTCCGGTATTTTCAAGGCGCCGCTGAGTATCCTGGCTATCGTTTCTTTGTCATTCTGATTATTAATGAAATAGGCTTCATCCGGAATGTTATTGTTGCTTATGGGAACATGCACCAGGATACCATGCTGAATAGCCGAATCCAGAGACTGTTTAAGTAATTCATCCACTGCCGTCGACTGGCTTTGCAGACCTTTAATAACCACCGGATCATTACTTAATTCCCTGAAAGTTACGAATTTTGGATATCCACGCCGCCTGCTTAAAAGAAAGAGTATCTGCATGACGACCTTTATTTCTGCAGGATTTTCCATCAGCGGCAGTACCTCGGAATAAAAGATATTGGGCAAAGGCGTCACCTCAGCCCGCGGCGGAAATCCTTTAAATATATTTCTGGACACTATTGCACCTTCAAAATTGGATCAGATTATTGATATCCGGTGCTGACTTCAACAATATTATTCTCAAACTTTGTTGTTTCCTGGATAAACCTCAACTGTACTTCGCCCGTCGGCCCGTTGCGGTTTTTAGCAATGATAATCTCAGCGATTCCACTGGGATACGGTTTTTCTTCCCCAAACTCCCTGAGCCAATCCTCTTCAGAGTATATTTTCTCCGGGCGGTGGATAAACATTACCACATCCGCATCCTGCTCTATGCTGCCGCTATCCCTGAGATCAGAAAGCTGCGGCTTTACCTGCTGCTTTTGTTTCTTGCTTTCCTGCCTGTGCTCAATATTGCGACTTAATTGTGATAGGGCCAGCACCGGCGCATCAAGCTCCCGCGATATAGCTTTTAGTAATTGAGTGATTTCAGTCAGCTCCTGGACCCTATTGTCACTCCTGGTATCACCTCTCAATAGCTGGATGTAGTCCAGAACCAGCAGATCTATCTTCCGTTTCAGGTGGAGACGCTTGGCCTTGCTGCGTATCTCACTTATCCTCATATTGGGTGTATCGTCGATAAAAATGGAAGTTTCGGCGAGCCGGGGAATAATATCCCTGTGCAGCATCCGTTCTTCCAACTCTGAAAATCGTTCCTTTTTGAAATGTTCAGATTTTATGTTGGCTTCGCTGGAGAGAATCCTCTGAATTACCTCCCTGCGTGACATTTCGAGGCTGAAAATAGCCACGCACGCCTTCTGATTGACGGCTGCGTTACGAGCAATATTCAAAGCCATGCTTGTTTTACCGATGCTGGTCCTGGCAGCGAGGATAATTAATTCAGAGCGTTGTAAACCGCCCAGGGCATTATCAACTGCGGTAAAGCCTGTTTTGATGCTTGCCAGTTCTTTCTCATGTACATTCTTATCAGCTTCTTCAAAATAGATATTCAGAGCATCGTGAATGGATACAAAGTCGCCCTTTCCCTGGCGGGTCCTCAGCTTGAATATGATATCTTCAGCCCTGCTCAAGGCAAGATCGACATCAGGTTCCGCCTTATATCCTATAGCCTCGATCTGCCCCGCTGCGCTGATAAGACGGCGCATGACAGCTAGCCTGGTTACAATCTGAGCATAATGTCTTACATGAAGCGAGGTGGGTACAATGGATATGAGGTGGCTGAAATAGGCAACCCCACCGGCTTCATCCAGTTTACCCAGCCTGGCAAGCTCTTGAGCCACGGTGATCTGGTTGATTGCCTCATCACGAAGAAATAGATTATGGCAGCACCCATAGACAAGCTGGTTCTGCTCAGTGAAGAAATCCTCTGTCCTCAGGATCGTATCTATTTCATTGATCGCTTCACTGTCGATCAATAAAGATCCCAGAACAGCCTCTTCGGCATCCAGATCATAGGGAGGCAGTGCTTCGTTCATTCTTGCTGATCGGTTTCCTCTTCTATTATCACTAATATTTTAGCAACGGCATCTTTAACAAGCACTATTTCTACCTCATGCGTACCTATTGTATGGAGAGGATTTTTCAGCTCAATTTTCTTTTTATCAATTTCAGCATTCATTAGCTTGCTGAGGCGATCGGCAATATCAGCAGTCGTCACCGAACCGTGTAATGTGCCCTTGGCACTGGCTTTGGCTTTAAATCGCAGTTCTTTACCTTCCATCTGCCTGGCAAGTTCGACGTATTCCTCTTGCTGGCGCGCCCGCTTCCTCTCCCTTTCTTCAGTAATTTTTTTAGCTGCTTTTATAGCCGAAGGTGTTGCAGGCATGGCAAGGCCTTTCGGCAGCAAGTAATTCCTGGCATAACCATCGGAAACTTCTTTAATATCGCCGCGCTTTTCTTTGGCAGATACATCATCCAGAAAAACAACCTTCATAATTAAATCCACCGTCTCCTTTAATATTATTTGATACCACTGAAATAACGAACAATCAAAACCCTGATAGCTGAATTCCACGTGAAAATAGTCAGATCATTGTCCCAACATGCCAGTAAACATAAAACCGGCATCAGCAACACCGCCAGAACAGTTTAAATCGTTTAATAGCCACCAGTCAAGACAAATATGAAATAGATACCAATGAACTATACCAACTATTACTTTGACGATCTTCATATCTATCATATTATGGTTTTCCTTGTGATATTGCGTTTGGCAATACGTTCATTATCTTGACATTGAAAATAGCTCAACATATAATGAGCCAGAGTTATCGTACATTTACTGCAATGCAAATTAACGTTGCACAATTGCTTAAAGAGCCGGTTGGTGCAAATCGACATTACACAATTGACGAACTCGCTGGAGACAATGAAGATACTCAGGTGACCGGGGATATCTCGCTAATAAGAACGGGCAGTGGTATCCTTATCAACGGCAAATTGATAGCCGAAATCAATGGAACCTGCTCCAGATGTCTCGGCAGCGCCCGTCAGAAGATTAATATCAACATGGAGGACGAGTATTTCCCCACACTTGACATTGGCTCGGGAGTGTATTCGAAGCCGGAACCGGGAGACCTTACCATAGACGAAAATCATATCCTTGATTTAAGCGAAGCATTAAGGCAGTATATAATAATGGCAACACCTACTAAGATGCTCTGTAAAGCGGATTGTCCGGGTATCTGTTCCGTGTGCGGCCAGGAATTCAGTAAGGGTGATTGTCAACATAAAACCAGACCCGTTGATAGCCGCTGGGAAAAACTAGTGCAGCTAGAGAAGGAGAGTAAAATATAAATGGCACCACTTCCAAAAAGAAAATACCCCAAGGCAAGGCAGGGGAAAAGGCGCAGCCATCTTGCCAGAAAACCGGCTGCAATGGTTGAATGTTCCCGCTGTCACAGCCCGAAACTGTCTCATCAGGTTTGCCCCACGTGCGGAACCTATGATGATAGAGAGGTCATAGAGGTTAAGAGCACCAAGAAGAAACGCAGTAAATAATGATTAAATTTGATATCCTGATACAGCTTAGGTAAGGAGGGAAGTAAATGGTCGAAGATATTAAGGTAGCCTATGTATTTCCAGGCCAGGAATCGAAACAAGTTGGAATGGGGCTTGACCTTTTCGTCCATTATAATGCAGCCAGGGAAGTGTTCGAGGAAGTTGACAGAACGCTGGGTTTTCCACTTTCCCGATTGTGCTTTGAAGGACCCGAAGAAGACCTGGCACAAACACTCAATGCCCAGACAGCCGTTCTTACCGTAGATATTGCCTGCCTGCGCGCTGCTGAAGAAGCCACCGATCATACTTTACCGCCACCTACACTTGTGGCAGGACACGGCGCCGGAGAATACGCCGCTCTCGTAGCGGCCGGCGTTATGACACTTACTGACGCGGTGCGTTTGGTTCGTGAAAGAGGAAGGCTGATGAATGAGGCCGGCCGACGCAAAGCCGGAGGCATGTTGACAATTCTGGACGTTGAGAAAGACACCATCGACGGGATATGCGTTACTACAGGCGTAGAAATTTCCAACGTCAACGCTCCTGACAATATCGTAATCAGTGGCGATGAGACCAGATTGCTCAAAGCCAAGAGGTTGGCCCAGGTAAAAGGCGCCAAGCGCATGGTACCCGTGAAAGTCAGCGGCGGCTTCTACTCCTCCCTTATGGAACCCGCAATTGAAGGCATGATCAATGCTGTTTCGCAGTTTAAATATGAAACTCCAACTGTGCCCATAATATCGAATGTCACAGCTCAGCCTATGACCTCACTGGAAGCTATCAAAGAAGAGTTGATCAGCCAGATCGCCCACGGGATCAAATGGCAGCAATCCATAGAGACGATGCTTGCTCGCGGTATCACTACTTTCTTCGAGATTGGCCCGGGGAATACGCTGACCAAATATATTAAAAGCATCAGCCCCGGCGCTCTCACGTTTAACATCAGCAATGCGGAAACCACCAATGAGATTGTTAAGTGGCGTAGAGGCGGGAGATAAAGTCAGCTAAAAGAATTCAGCTGATATTTTCTTTTTGATCGTTTAATAAATGTCCGCAGGCTTACGACACCAAGCCCGAATAGCTGCTCTGCAAACTCTTTTCGAGTCAGAATTTGCTGCTAACAGCCCTAATTGTATTCTGATTCGAACATTACAGGAAAAAGAAATTAAGGGCGACACAGCCAGCTTCGCCAGCGAGCTTGTCTGCGGGGTAATTGACAATAAACAATTTATTGACGATACAATAAAGCGCTTTGCCACCGCTTTTCCCATAGAGCAAATTGCAACAATGGATCGCAATATTCTCCGCCTTGCGCTATTTGAAATCCTGCTTCATAATAAAGTACCGCCGAAAGTTGCTATTAACGAAGCAGTCGAGTTGGCTAAGCAGTTCGGCTCGGAGAAATCAGCCAAATTTGTTAATGGAGTTCTAGGCTCTGTAATTGCAGAAAAGCAACAACGCAATAAATGAATTGATGGATAGAAATAGTTCAT
The DNA here is from genome assembly GCA_028716085.1 of Dehalococcoidia bacterium. Lineage (GTDB taxonomy): Bacteria > Chloroflexota > Dehalococcoidia > GIF9 > UBA5629 > JAQUQM01. Next base: position 38,486 of record JAQUQM010000005.1, read on the forward strand.
CGTATAATTTAAACGAGGGCCGATTTGGCGAAGCTATTCGAGAAAATAAGAAAAATTCTGACCGATGAATTGGGTGTAGAGGAGCCCTCTATAGAGACCACTGCTTCCTTCATCGACGATCTCAATATGGATCCCGATGATATCGCCTAGTTTTTTACCACGATCGAAGACCAGTTTAGTAAACCGGGCAGTAAGCTGGAAATCCCCGATGACGATTCCGATAGAATCATTACAATACAGGATTTGATCGATTACCTTCAGGAAGCCGGTATAGACGACTGAACATTGATTAGGCTTTAGTATTCATTGATTACTTAACGTGCCAGTGTCTCCAATAGTTTTCTCAGTACCTCCATCCATCCTTCACCCGCTTTAAGAATATCCATCCTGGCCTGACGGTTGCCAACCTTAATACTCTCATGAACTGATTGCGAAGCGAATTTAATACGCTTTGCTCCGGATTCATTAAAGCTGATAACTATATCGTCATCTCGCCTGAAAATTGATTCAATCCCGGCATTCGCAGCTATCTGCTTTAAACCTACAATATATAGAAGGTTCTCTACTTCGTCAGGGACTGGACCGAATCTATCTACTAACTCAGACTTAATATCCTCCAGCATCTTGCCATTATTGATATTTGTCAGCCTACGATAAATATTGAACCTTATCCCAACATTCTCTACATAGAATTCGGGAATAAAGGCCGGCAATTGTAAATCGATGGAAACTGGAGGCAAGTCTTCCTTCTTCTTTATGTCACGGCCTTCCTGTTTGGCGCGGATTTCTTCCACTGCTTCAGCCAGCAGCTGGCAATAGTAGTTGAAACCCACTGCTGCTATGTGACCGCTCTGCTCAACACCGAGTAAGTTCCCGGCGCCCCTTATTTCGAGATCCTTCATGGCAATAGTAAAACCGGCGCCTAACTCAGTTGCCTGTTCTATAGTCTTGAGCCTCTCCCTCCCTCTGTCACTCAGATTACCGGCGGAATCAAAGAGGAAATATGCATATGCAGTATTAGCTCCCCTGCCAACCCTGCCCCTCAGTTGATAAAGCTGTGTTAATCCAAGTTTATCCGCTTTATCCACAATCAGCGTATTAACATTGGGTATATCCAAACCTGACTCAATAATTGTGGTTGTTACCAGTACATCAGTTTTACCTGCAATAAAATCCGCCATTACAGATTCCAGCTTCTCTTCTTCCATTTGCCCATGCGCTATGGATATCCTGGCCTCCGGAACCAGCCGTGTAACTTTTTCTGCCACATTATGAATGCCAAGAACCTTGTTATGCACAACGAACACCTGCCCATCCCTCTCCATCTCTCTCAGTATGGCTTCCCTGATAAGTTTGCCATCCATCTCTCCAACGAAAGTAGCGATCGGGGACCTGTCTTCCGGAGGAGTTTCAATTGTACTCATATCCCTGATGCCCGATAGTGACATATGCAGGGTTCGAGGGATTGGGGTTGCGCTCAATGTAAGCACATCAACAGCCTGACGCATTTTTTTAAAATGCTCTTTATGCGCTACGCCAAATCGTTGCTCCTCATCAATTATCACCAATCCAAGGTCTTTAAAGAGGATGTCTTTTTGCAGCAACCGGTGCGTGCCAATACATATATCTATGGCTCCTCGGTTCAGTTTTTCAATGGTCTCCGCCTGCTCTTTTTGAGAACAAAAACGGCTCAACATGGCAACCCGGATAGGAAAAGCCCTCAAACGTTCACTGAATGTGTCCATATGTTGCTGGGCAAGAATAGTTGTGGGTACCAGTACAGCAACCTGTTTGCCGTCCATGACGGCTTTAAAAGCTGCTCGCAGAGCAACTTCAGTTTTGCCGTATCCCACGTCTCCGCACACCAGCCTATCCATAGGTTTGCTGGATTCCATATCTTCTTTGACCGCTTTCACTGCTTCCAGTTGGTCGGGCGTTTCTACATATTGGAAAGATGCTTCCAATTCTTGCTGCCAGAGCGTATCAGGAGAAAACGCTGTCCCGTTTTTGGCTCCACGAGCGGCATAAAGATCAACCAATTCCTGGGCAATATCTGCAACAGATTCTTTAACTCTCTGTTGTGCACGGTTCCACTCCTGGGTTCCCAGACGACTCAACGACGGGATCCGCTCGCCTCCACCCACATATAGACTCACACGGTCGATCTGTTCAGCAGGTATATAGAGCATGTCCCCGCAGGCATATTCAAGGACCAGATAGTCTTTCTGTACATTATCGTTTATCAGTCTTTTCACACCGGCAAACCTGCCGATTCCATATTCTATATGTACAACATAATCCCCAATATTGATATCTTCAAGGTATAGATGATGCCGCACAGGTCTACCACGACTTAAACGCCTTTGCTTTGCTAATCCAAACAGCTCAAGATCGGTCAAGAGCAACAGATCCTCTCCGATCCGCCATCCGCCATCTATGGAACCGTGTATCAGGATAAAGGCTCCTTCTTCTGGAGTCGCTTCCAGCATGCTTTTCAACGGTATAAAAATATCCCGCTCCTCCATAAGTTCCCTGATACGATCAGCCTGCTGGCTTACGAGTACAATCCTTTTATTCCTGGCCCGCATACCGGGAACCTCATTTAGAAAAACCTGGAGCTTGGCAGCATAATTCGGCGCCGGATTGATATTCATTATGTATTTCGACATATTTCGACCAGCCTCGGCTTTCCAACACTGGAATTCAATTATTTGCCTCCGTTTGTCCAGTTTGCATTCTATTTCCTGGAGGCTAAAATACGAGTTTATATCATTGCTCTCCGCCTCTTTGGATTGTTCCGGTCCTTTCATCGTCTGTTCAATCTTCTCTATCTCTGATTCAACCTGCTCTTCATCTTCAATTATTACGAGAGCATTTTCCGGTAAATAATCCAGTATATTTGCACTTCCTGAAGCATCAATTTCGCTGACCGGCGTCATCGTGACAGACCCGTTGGTTTTTACAGAGCGTTGCGTTCTGGGATCGAACTGCCGGATACAATCTATTGTATTTCCGGAGAACTCTATCCTTACCGGGAAATCATTATGGTTGGCAAAGATATCAACGATACCACCCCTTCTGCCATACATACCCGGCATCTCAACAATGTCATTGAACTCATAACCCAGTGTCTCAAGTTTTTCAACCAGTTTTAGAGGTGGTATCTCCATGCCGGGCTTTATCTCAAAACACCTTGACTTAAATTGTTCTTTGCTGATTGACCTGTTTGCCAGAGAAAGAGCACTGGTCACAATCAATGGATGGGCGTGATTCTCCGAAGCCCTGTTATCAAATGCCGACAAAATCGAAAAAACCTTGCTTCTTTCAGCTCTTATAGAAGGATCAGCTATCAATCCACTGAACAATATATCGATTTCCGGAAAGAAATGAAGCTCATTCTCAGTTTCAATCCACTGCCTGATCTGATCAAAACGCCTTTTAGCCGTTTCAGGATGGGCCGTTACAAACAAAACAGGATTGCCAAAAGCGGTAAAAATTGCTGCTGTAACGCAGGCATAAGCCTGTTCTGGTAAATGTAAACCAAACCTTTCTTTCTCGCCGGTCTTTAATTTGTGCACTAATGCTTTAAATCCCGCGGAATTTTGAATGACGGGCAAGAGATTATGCAAATTCATAATAAACACATTTGAGGCTGGTCGGTAACGGCACAGCCTTGAATCGATTTTAGCATAGCGCTGTGGAAGCTACAAAAATCCCTTCTGTCGTCTTGAATAATATAAATAGCTAGCTTAGAATATAGACGTATTTTTAAACGAAAGTACCGTTGTCTGAGAGCTCTTTAATAAATAAACCAAAACGCCGGTGATATCAGATAGCTGAGAAAAGGCTATCAGTTGTTGTGGGAACAAAATGGAGGTGCAGAATGGCAAATAAAAAGGCGTATGTGTTAATTCAAACGGAAACCGGCAAAGCAGATGCAGTTGTAAAAACATTACGCGGCAAACCTGGCATTCTATCCGCCGATGTCGTCACGGGGCCGCATGATGTTATTCTTATAATCCAAGGGGTGGATACGGATGCCATTGCAAAAATTGTTGTCAATCAGGTACAGGCTGTCCAGGGTGTGCATCGTACCATAACATATATGGCTCTAAGCGGAGATTAATAATCTAATCGCCAACACAGTAGATAGCAGTATTGGTAGATTCATTGTCGGGAGTACCAGCTGGTCCTAAATTGAACATTGAATAGACGGATTGCAAGTGAAAAGTATCAAACTCCACGATAGCATTAAATTAGTTATCAGCATAGCAGCCTGCATGTTGGCAGGATTTATCGGCCAAATTTTCACACGTCCATCCATCACTAATTGGTATGCCCTTCTTGAGAAACCTTTTTTTACGCCGCCTAGCTGGCTTTTTGCCCCAGTCTGGTTTCTACTCTATACCATGATGGGCATATCCGCATTCCTTATCTGGCGCAAAGGTATTGAAAATCATTTCGTACGGGAAGGATTGGTTATTTTCCTGGTACAACTAATACTCAATACCTTATGGTCCTTTGCCTTTTTTGGCCTGAAGTCGCCGATAGGCGGCCTGATTGTCATAGTCCCGCTATGGACTGCCATACTTTTAACCATAATAAATTTTTTCCGCACTTCGATGACGGCCGCATGGCTGCTACTGCCATATATACTGTGGGTCAGCTATGCAACCGTATTAAACTTTGCGATATACATCCTCAATCCCTGAATCCAACAAGTTTCTGCTATACTCTATCTTGGATATGAAAATCGGAGTCTGTGGAATAGCCTGTGAGAAATGCCCCAGGATGACCATGGGGACATGTCCGAATGGACAAAAAGGGTGTACTCCGAAAGAAAATAAATTCTGCAAGGTATCATCGTGCGCCTTTAAAAAAGGCGCTACTTTATGCTTCGAATGTGCGGAGTTCCCCTGTGAGGTTACTAAAGCCGGCCCAATCAGCTATGGTTATTGCGCCTATATCTCAGGGAAAAACTTGCAGGCGCAACCATGAAATTGAATGATTACTTCCCACAGATAGAAGAGGTCGTTGAAAGGGCACTGGAAGAAGACTCGGCTTCTGGTGATATTACTTCATACATTTTACTATCCCCACATGTAAAAGCACAGGCTTGTGTTATTTCCAAAGCAGACGGAATACTTGCTGGCATCGAGGTGGCAAAGCTGGTCTTTCTTACCGCCGATCCTTTTCTGGAGTTCAAATCAATCGTTGAAGACGGATCGAAAATACAACCTCGCGATATACTGGCTACGATTGAAGGTCCTGCCCGGAGCATCCTGAAAGGCGAAAGGACTTCACTCAACTTCCTGCAACACCTTAGCGGTATCGCAACCACCACCTCACATTATGTAGATGCCGTTAAAGGCCTGCCAGTACAAATATTGGATACCCGAAAAACGATCCCCGGGCTACGGATACTTGAAAAATACGCCGTCCATGCCGGGGGTGGTTATAATCATCGTATGAACCTGAGCGATATGGTTCTTATCAAGGATAACCATATAGCAGTTATGCGCAAGCAGGGTCTCGGAATCAAGGAAATAGTGCAGAAAACGCGCCAAAAGGCTGCCAAAGGTATCAAGATTGAAATAGAAACCACCAATCCCGAAGATGCTGCTCAGGCTGCCGAGGCTGGAGCCGACATTATAATGCTGGATAATATGACTTTAGATGATATGAGGCGGGCTGTGGAAATGATCGGCCATCATGCCATTGTGGAAGCTTCCGGTGGAGTCAACCTAAATACGGTTAGAGCAATAGCCGAAACAGGCGTTGACTGGATTTCTATCGGCGCACTTACCCATTCAGCGAATGCACTTGACATCAGCCTAGAACTTAAGATTTAAGGCCTTTTTCACAGGAACTCAATGATACCAGGATAAGGTAATTGCATTCCGCAATCAAGTGCCAATCAGAGTTCCTACATCTTCTCTAATTTAAAGAATAGTTTAACTATTCAGAAGGTTAAAAATCCTACCTCCTCAACATTGACAGGGATTGACTCGATGAGTTATTATTGCATCTATTTGCAATAACATATCTTTGCAATAACATCCTGTTGCATAAACTACTGATAGCATGACATTGCGGCTGTGAATTATGGAATTCTTCTGTAGATGTCCTTAACTTCTACAGTTGGTTTAATTCAAAAAATTAATAATTAATAAGGAGGTACCAAGTCATGGCGTGTTTCCTTGTCCCAATGGGAGAGGCTATTGTGACTACTATTGTTCAGAAGATTGTGGAAAACACTGAGAAAAAAGCTAGTGGCTCGAAAACTAATCCTGCGGGAGCGAAGTGGAGCCAGAGGTTGGGATGGCTAAACAAAATGCTATGGGGTGGGGTTATGCTGCTTGCGCTGGAACATATGTGGCACGGAGAAATTGTTCCCTGGCCGCCTTTTTTAACGGCAATGCAAAATCCAGCTGATATAGCGCCGATGCTGCAAGAAGTGGCAACAATCGGTACCGGTATGGCCATATTCGTAACGCTCGTTTGGGTGGTAATGGTCATAGTCGCTGAAGCAAAGACCAAGACTATGCCACAAGTGAAGGCGAAGCCCGCTGCTGGAGGCGCATAATGTTTTTAATCATTACCGCTCTGGCAGCTATAATCGCGACTGTAATATGGTATGTCCATGCTCCTGAAGACAAATATAAAGTCGGTTTATTAAGCTGGTTCTTATGGGGAGCGACACTCATGTGGTTTGTTGATCACGTCATGGCATATCTGGCGGAAGGCGGTGAGTTCTTTGAACTAAACCTGGATGCTACGATGCTGGGGATTTCCGTACTAATTCTTGCTCTCGTGGTTTGGATGATCTCATTACTAATCAGCGATCCAAAGGGAGTACTGAAGACTGTTTTAAAGCAGTAAGTTTCCTCGATAAATATGTAGTGCAAAAGTAATCTATCGATCACCGGTCAAGTTAACCTAATAGAACCGCAAAAGGTCGAAAAAATTGCCGGGGGTTCCCGAAAAATTGGGTTTCGGGTTTTAAGAAATTAGGAGGAATAATGAAAACTAACTATCCAAGTTTTCTTGGAGTTTTAGCAGCCATAATCATGGTTGCCT
>JAQUQM010000006.1 GCA_028716085.1 Dehalococcoidia bacterium
GAAAGCTGAACAGGATGTTATATTCAGGATCCTCCCTTCTCCGCCCTTAATCATATCGGGAAGTACCAGCCTGGTAAGCTTGAAAACCGCCATAACGTTCGTTTTAACCATGAGTTCCTGTTGCGCATAGTCGATTTCGCTGAAACTGCCATAATGAAAAGTGCCGGCATCGTTTATCAGAGCATCTATCTTTCCCGCAGCTTCTCTGGCGGTATCGTATAGCTTTTCAGGCCCTTTCTCATCGGTCAGGTCGATATGAAAAGGCCAGACATTGATATTGAATTTTTTACTCAGATCAGAAGCCATGCTGTCAAGTACAGCTCTGTTATAGGGACGGGAGTTAATAACCAGATTGGCGCCGTCCCTTGCAAATAAAAAAGCCAGCTCCTTACCTATGCCGGAAGAGGCACCGGTTAGAAGAACATTTTTACCCCGGACTTCGAACCTGCTCATTTTCGAAGGGACTTTTCACTGTTGGAGGAGTTGTACAGCAGCATGATAGGGAATTATACAACATCTCAAACAAATGACGCTGACATTTATTACGCCGGCAGGTATATAATTATCTCCAAATCCAAGCTGGAGAAAGAAATATGGCAAGAATGATCCCGCCGCGTATTGCGGATGACATTAGAAGCAGCGGCGAGCGGCTTATCTTTGATAAATTGAAGCAGGCGGATAATTCACGGGATTGGGTGGTGCTCCACTCACTTTCGCTGGAGAGGCACACCCGGCAGCTTTATGGAGAGATAGATTTTCTGGTGCTGGCCCCGGGATTGGGCATTTTCTGCCTGGAAGTTAAAGCGGGAGGCATTAAAAGGGAGGAAGGTTTCTGGAAGTTTACCAACCGTTACGGGGAGTCAATAGTGACGACAAAAAGCCCGTTCGGTCAAGCCAGGGATGCCATGTACAGCCTCATGGTAACAATACGGGAACATTTCGGTGACGGGCACAGGCTCACCAGGGTAGTGTATGACTACGGCGTGATTTTCACAGATATAAAATGTGATTTTGAAGGCATAGAAATTGACGAGAAGCAGGTATACGACAGGGAAGATATGGAATTCATCCCAATTCAGGAATATATAAAAAGACTTTCACGGCATATTATTGAAAAGACGAAAGGCTGTAACTGGTTTGATCCCGTTGAATCACTACCCAATGAGAAAGATATCTCTGATCTGGTTGCATTTCTGCGAGGGAATTTTGAGAAACCGGTTACACTGGAAGCGGAAATCAATGACATTGAGTCCCGATTAAACCAGTTTACAGCCGAGCAATATGTATGCCTCGATGCCATGCAGGATAATCCCCGCTGTCTTTTTGAGGGCGCGGCAGGTACCGGCAAAACAATGATCGCACTTGAATCGGCCAGGAGAGCAGTATTTGACGGCAAACGGACACTCTTCGTTTGCTATAACGTGATACTGGGACGCTGGCTGGCCTCGCAGTTTAATTCAAATGTATCTGATCCTAGAGGCAATTTATATGTGGGGCACTTTCTGCACTTCCTTACTACAATACCGTCTGTGCCCAAGGTTGATCATGGCACGCTTGCCGACCGCAACGACTACTTTAAGAAAACACTGCCCAGGCAGGCCCTGAATGTATTACACAATCACGTGCTTAAACCGTTTGATAAATTGATCATCGATGAGGGGCAGGATCTGATCAGCCGGGAGTATTTGGAGGTGTTCGATGCGCTACTAAAGAACGGGATGGCGGGCGGCAACTGGGAGATCTATTGCGATTTCAAGCGGCAAGCTATATTCTCCGGTGGGCTGACACCTGACCAGATGATGCAATTGCTGAAAAGGCGCGCCGGTTTTTCCACGTACCATCTGACTGTTAATTGCCGGAACACTGTTTCCATTGGGGAGAGTGTTTCTATGTTATCGGGATTCGAAAAGCCTCCATTTCTGCCGGGAAAAGTATATGGAAATCCGGTCAAGTATTATTACTATGCCAGTACTGAAGAGGGATGCCGGATACTGGAAAACCTGCTGTCAGAACTTGGCCAACAGGGCATACCTCCCAACCGTATCACGATCCTATCTCCGCTAAGGCACAAGAACTCCAGTATCAAGCAGGTGGACGAAGATTATCCCCTGCTGCATAAAATAAGCGCGCCTTCTTCGGAAGATTCGCCGCTGCCTGTTGAATGTAACGATATCCAGTATCACACAATACAGAGCTTCAAAGGCATGGAGAACTCCTACGTGATACTGATTGACATCGACTCTATTCACGGGGAGTGGATAAAGCACCTTCTCTATGTGGGCATGTCGCGTGCCAAGGCAGGGCTTGCGCTTCTGGTCAGTGGAGACCTAAAACAGGAACTGGAAGAGATACTGCATAAATCGACAGCCTTCGGCAATTAGCCACAGGGTAAATTGGATTACATCATTTTCCCTTTGTTTTCAGTTGATTATCTGGAATCTGTCATAAATCGAAAACCATATATGAACAATTTAAACCGGGGATTTGTTATTAAGATGCCATATCTTAATAGGGGGAATCACTCGTCACGGCGCTGGCTTTTAAGAAAATCCTCAATATCCTTGATGATTTTATCAGCCCCTTCGAGAGAGCCTCCCAGATTACTGCCTTCAATATCGTATTGCTCTTCAAGGGTTTTGAGGAATGTGCGCATCTGTTCATTTTCGCCGAGTAATGTATTAAGCATTGCGTATAAATTATCGGCTGCCTTATTAAGCTCATCCAGATTGACTGCAATATCCAGAACGGCGCTGACTTTTTTAACCATTTCAAGGCAGACTATGGGATTAGTATCGGCGCGAATATAGAACGGCACATGCCCCCAGATGCTGACGGCAGGTATCCTGCGCATGGCACAGATAGTCAGTAGAAGACCGTGAACGCTGCTGGGTCCCTGGTAGTTTATCGGTTCAATAGTAAACTTTTTAAACATTTCCAGGAGACCTGTTTCGTTCACCAGACCGCTGATTCGCGTCTTTCTGGTGTGGGGTATCCTATCGAAAAGGCCGCCAATGGCATAGACGCGGTTGACATTATATAATCCGGCCAGATCGGCTACGGCCTCAACGTACGTCTGCCATTTCATCTGGGGTTCAATTCCGGTGAGTATGATGAGGTCATGCTCGCCGTTTTGATTGTGCCAGTAATAAAAACTATTGACAGGCAAGCGCAGTGGGGTCATCAATCCTTTTTCGATGCTGACCGTAGGTCTAACAGTGGCAAAATCATAAAATTCGTCGGACTTGATTTCGGCGAATTTCTTGGCAGCCAATGTACTAATCAGGTAAGACAGCGTGCCGGTTGATACCTGTGCTGCATCAGGCCATCCTATAAAGGCCGCTATCAAGTCAGGCCGGCGTAAAGGTGGTTGCTGAAAAAAGATGATTTTTCCGAGTTCCATCCTCAATTACCACAGCAGAATACTTCAAAGTTTGCTGTGCCTCTCGCCTCGTTGCCTTTGTCATCGGTTACCACGACATCTACTGTATAATCGCCTGCTACACCAGGAGCAATCCAGTCCACCTTACTGGCAGTTCCTTCGTTCACACCCTTACCCTGTAATCTGCCGTTAGACGCAGTCCAGGTGTATTTCAGGTTACCGCTATTTTCACCTTCGACGATGCACTGAATAGGAGAAGACATCCAGATTCGAATTCTCTTAGAACCGGTAACCGTTTCTTTTGAAGGCAGGGTCATTCTGAGCATTACAGGTGGTTCTGTAACAGTCCCGTCCAAATTGTAAGCTACTTTCAGATCTTTTGTGAATTGGGTTTCCCCTCCCTTTCCATCTGATACGATAACTGTAAGGTGAAACGTCCCCATTTTATCCGGAGACAGCCACGTAACTTTATTTCCATCAATCATTAATGTGCCGTTATCCACAAGCCATGAATAACTAAGCGTATCTCCATCGGGATCTCTGGCAATACACTGGAACTCACCATAAGACTCGGGCGGCCATTCACCAGTACCATAAAACGATTCGATTACCGGCGGCCTGTTGGCCTGGGGTGCCACTGGCTCTGCAGTCCGTGCCGGGGCACCGCAAGCGGATGCTATTATCAAGCCAAAAAAGACTGTAGTAAATGCAATTCTCGATGTTCTATTAAACAGCATAACAACTCCTCTGTACAACTTGTTAATTGTGATGACTGGTATGGCTATTCACTGCCGCAGCAAAATACGTCGAATTCTACCTGTCCACTTGCCTCGTTACCAGTTTTGTCGGTGACAAATACAGAAACAGTATAATTACCTTTTACACCGGGGGCGATCCAGCCAACACTGTCAGCCGTTCCCGCATTCAGGTTATTGGCGGCCAACCTGCCCTCATGTGCGGTCCATTTGAAGGTAAGCTGCTCCAGGTCACTGTTTTGCGGAACGCATTGTATTATGGAAGTAGTCCATATCCTGACCCTGCGTGATTCTTTAACCACTTCCTTTGAAGGCAGGTTGATTTTCAAGTAGATTGTCTTATCCGGCTCAATGTTTCCATAGGGATTATTGGTCACTTTGAACTTTCTAGTAGCAGTAGCTTCCGCGCCTTTGCTATTGGAGACTTTAACCGTAACAGCATATTCCCCCTCGGTATCCGGGGCAATCCAGGTGACCTCCTCCCCATCCCCCTTTATGGTGCCGTTTTCTGCAGACCAGACGAATGTAAGAACGTCTTTATCCGGATTTGAGACGGGGCAGCGCAGGACACCTTCTTGACCGGGTTTCCATTCAAGTGCACCGGCAATCGTGGAAATAACCGGAGTATGATCAGCCGGATTTGAATCGGAAGGCTGCCCCGAAGGAACTGTATTACATGACATGATAGAAAAAAGTATCGATGCGCCAGCAAGAAATATAATTAATAACTTATGTTTATGTTTCACCGCAGCTTTCTCCTGAATTTACAGTAGCTTAACCAAAGAATATATAAGTAAAGCAGTCATCTTGAATATAATCCATTAGATCAAACTTATTATTGCAGTTTAAATATTATATAATTTTAATTCGACAACATTAAATTTATGTCATTGTGCTATACGGGCCTGTACTCTGGCTGAATGCAAATTTAATATGCAGTGGATTCCGTTTACGTCCAGCCTTCTCAGTTTGTTTTTCACTGTTTTTTTAATTTACCTGTATATTGCAACCAAGGAAAAAAGTTTTTTGATCTTGAGTGCCGGGCTGTTATTTTACTGTATATCAACAGCCACCGAGTTCATTATTGAAGCAGGTGGCCTGAACATTTTTGTTTACAGGCTCTGGTATCTTACAGGCGCAATCTATGTGGCGGCTTATATTGCCGCGGGAGCAGTATATTCCATTTTACCTAAGAATGTACGGAATCCATCATTAATACTGTTGGTCCTGGCGTCTTTATATGCGGCAATAACAATTTTTACCTTTCCCATTGATATAACAGGAATGAACGACCTGACAACCGGTTTATTACCCATGCGTGTGCGGATTATATCGCCATTTTTTAACATTGCGGCAGTGGCTGCAATATTGATTGCCTGTTTCTATGAGCTTTACCTGTTGTTGAAAAAGAGCGGGAAAGTGAAAACAATGATATCTTTTTTCCTCATTACAGCGGGCATGCTTTTACCGGGTATAGGTGGAGTAGCATTACGCGCAGGCATGTCAACCTCAATTTATTTTTATGTTCTTGAGTTGCTGGGACTTATCATACTTTATGTTGGAATACTTGTAGGTCATGTTCTTAAGGCAAACTATTGGAGCATGGGCCGAAATACGCATGATGAAACTGAACGCTACGCAAATGAAGAGACTACATAGATGGATAGAGCAAAATACCTGGAATTAGACAAGATTTTTCATCCGCATAATGTGGCTGTCATAGGTGCTTCCCAGTTTGGAGATATAGCCTCGCTGGCTCTGCTGTCAACCAAAATCAAGGACCGTGTATATTTTGTTAATCCCAAGTATAGTGAGATATACGGCAGGAAATGTTATGCGAGCATCCTGGATATTCCCGATCCGGTTGATTATGCGATATTTGGCATTAATGCGAAATTTGTCCCCGATGTGCTGGCCGATTGCATTAAGAAAGGCGTCAGGGCTGCCCACATTTATACATCGGGTTTTAGTGAAACGGGTTTACCCGAAGCAATCGAGCTTGAAAGGAAAGTTAAACGGATTGCTGAAGGAAAAATCAGATTAATCGGGCCGAACTGCTTCGGTATTTACTGTCCGGAATCGGGGCTGGCAATCGTACCGGAGTCCTTAGAGCAGGAAGGAAATGTAGGCGTGATCACACAGAGCGGTAGCGTGGCAGAGTCTTTCTCCTATTTTGGGAAAACAAAGAATCTGAAATTCAGTAAGGTAATCAGCTATGGTAATGCTATAGACCTGGACTGCACGGATTTTTTAGAGTATTTAGCTGATGATCCGCAGACAAAAGTAATAGCACTATATATCGAAGGATCGAGAGATGGGGAGCGATTGAAAAGGGCACTCAAGTATGCTTCGGCAAAAAAGCCGATAGTGGCAATTAAAGGAGGTCTGACCGAGAATGGCAGCCGTGTTGCTACTTCGCACACAGCCGCCATGACGGGCACTCCCGAGCTATGGAAATCGCTTTTTAAACAATGTGGTGTGATTCAGGTAAATAGTTACGATGAAATGGTCAATGCCGTGATGGCCTTCAGTTATTTGAATCTTCCTGCAGGCAACAGGGTATCCATTTTAAGTAATTCCGGAGGCTTCAGCGTGATACAGACCGATTTATGCCATGCTGAGGGAATTGAAGTTCCAAAGTTTACCGACGGGACCATTAAGCAATTGAGGCAACTGGTACCACTTGCCGGCACTATAATCGGCAATCCTCTGGATGCCTGGCCTGTTTACTATAAAATCTATGAGAAAGAAGGCAATCTCGCCGATATTATCGGAATCCTCGGAGCAGATAAAAATATTGACATGCTGGTAGTGCAGTTCGACCAGTTCCGTTATATCAGGCGGATGCGGCAGAGCGAAGCGGGAGAGCACACCCGCACCCTGACTGAGGTGATGCTGACAGGAATGCAGCATGTCCGGGATGTGATAGGCAAGCCCGTGATAGCTTGCGTGGTTATTGATCCCTTTCTGGAAGATGACGAGGATAGGGAATGTAACTTGATGATGAAAAATGTATTTGAGCAAAACAACTTCCCTGTCTATCCATCGCTGGATGCGGGAATCAAAGCTGTATCAAAATTATTCAAATACGCTTCAATGCACGTTGCGGATAAATAAATATTCGTAGCAAGTATATTAGGAACACTAAACCGATAGCTTCTTATATAACATAGGCAGGTGTTGGGGCAAAGCTTCAATATCGTCCAGCACCTCGTATCCGATATCCTGGCACATCGTTCTAAGGTAATCATTGCCCGATGAGTCCACAGTTAAACAAAAAGGTGTGATATTCTTTTTCGAGGCTTCAAGCAGTGCCATCTTGGTGTCATTGATTGCATATTCTTTATCGTCATCGTCCCATCCGTACATGGAATCCTGGGGGTAGCCGTCACTAACCAGGAACAGCAGCTTTAGTGAACTGCTAAAAGCATCGAGCTTGGAGACAGCGTGCCGCACAGCAGGTCCCATCCTGGTACCGTGGATTGGTGCAATCTGGTCTACCCTTCGCTTAATCTTTTCCGTGAAGGCTTCATTAAGATCCTTAATAACGAGAAATTGAACTTTGGAGCGGCCATGCCCGGAAAAACCGTATATTCCGTATGTATCTCCCAGAGTTTCGATAGCGTTCATCAGGAGAACGATGCTTTCCTTCTCAACATCAATGATGCGCCGGCGCGGCTGCATGCAAAATTTAATAAAATCGTACTTGATAGACTCGTCGTACTGCATCGGTGTTTTGTTCTTGCTAATCAGATCAGCCGTCGAGCCGCTCATATCCAGGAGAAATACCACGGCGACATCCCGCTGGATTTTCTTCTTTTTCCAGTAGACCTTACCCGACGGAGTATGTCCCGCTCTTTTGTCCAACAGTTCACTGATAACAAGATCAAGATCATATTCGTCGCCATCATCCAGATTCTTGGCTTTATACAATAGTTCGGCGGGCAGCTTTTCAAACTGCCTTTTCAGTTCTGATGCCAGGATTTTCTGGCTTTCAAGTGTTTTTTCATAGAAATAGCTGCTGCCCTCACCCAGTACCTTCTCCCTGATACAACACCACTCAGGGAGATAGCGCTTGGCGCGGAAATCCCACTCTTCGTAATTAAAGAGTTTTTCTCCCTCTTCAGGTGTGATGGGAAGTCCGGTGTCCCTTGGCTGATATCGGTCAACCTGCTGATATTTCGCCTGTGAGAACTGATAAATGTGGACTCCGCGGGGCAGGTCAGCTACCGATAATCCGGTCGATGAAAGGAATTGCGCTTCGGCAATATCGCTGATACCAACTTGCTGATCTCCCAGTTTTTGCAGATCTTCTGCAGTCATCGGCATCGTTGATGACTGACCCGATTTGCCCCTCATTTCCATGTTTAATTTTAACTGGTCGGTCTCGAAGTTGCCTATATATTCCTGAGCTTCGAGATCAATTAAGTCGGGCTCCCGTGTTTCGGCATCATACAGTCCTAACGAGGAAACAATCATGTTTTTAGGTATCTTCCGGGCAATATTGTATATCCTTATCGTGGCTTCTGCTGTATCCTCCACAGTTGCCGCCGTGGAATAAAGTTTTCCAACGATTTCGCCTGCCAGATGCAAGGGTTCCTCCAGGGCATCAATACGAAGGGTAGCTGTCTCATCGAATTCAAGAGTCTCCAGCATTTCGCAGAAAGCACGCCTCAGAGTCATAGCAGGCAGCTGTTGCAGTGCGCAAACGATAGCCTGCTGCATTTTGGAGTAGCTGTGTTTGATTCCAGGATAAAAGTGTTTAACAAGATAACTAATGCGTATATTTTCAGCTGCAACAAATATCTGAGCTGCTAGGAGGTGGTCATCAAAGAGACCAAGGAACCTGTTTAGGGGAGAAGCATCTGACTGAGCCGCTGATTCCATATCGAAACGGAGGTCCTTAAAAAGTGTAGATTTTTTATCAAATAAAAAATCGAACGATCCGAACTCTATATGGCCGGCTTGTTGAGTGACAGCGGACTTATACCAGGAGAAATTCTCCGCATATGTGGGGTAATTCAAGAAAGAGGCGGGTAAAGAAACTCGAACCGGATCTTTATTCGCCAAACCAGACTTCAGTTGACTCCACCAGACGTTTCGATAGGCAAGAATAGAATCAGACTCGCCATGGCAGAAGTCGATTTCCTTACCGATAAGGGCTCTACAATAAAACTGGAGGATCGATTCAATGGACGCCAGTTCGATGCCGAAATACCTGTCCTGATTCGCCTCTTCTCTGATATGTGGTCTTTTCGATGGCTTGCTCATGCTTAACAATCATTTCGCTTTTATTTACTCAAATATGGCGGTCACGACTTCTTTAAGGGATTTTTGCACTTCCTGATCATCCGTTATAGACCAGACCGCAGCAACTTCGCAGGCGCGCCGGGGAGATATTCCCTCTTTAATCAGCCTGGCAGCATAAATGAGGAGACGTGTACTGATGACTTCCGAGAGGTCCTGTTCCTTCAGATTGCGAATTTTTTCACCCAGCCTGGCTAGTTTCTCCGCCACTTCATGACCTATTCCGGCCTCATGTTCAATTATTTTGCTCTCGATATTCTTAGGTGGATGAGTGAACTCGATCGCTATAAAACGTTGGCGCGTGCTGTGTTTTAGATTCTTCAGTATGCTTTGATAACCCGGATTGTAAGAGATCACCAGCATGAAACTGTCACTGGCCTCGATCATTTCGCCTTTCTTTTCTATATAAAGCGACCTCCTATGATCGGCTAGAGGATGTATTAACACGATTGTATCCTTGCGCGCCTCTACTACCTCATCGAGGTAACATATGCCGCCGCTTTTGACCGCACGGGTCAGCGGTCCGTCCACCCATCTTGTTACATCGCCTTCCAGCAGATATTTACCCACTAGGTCGCTGGCAGTGAGATCCTCATGGCAGGCAATTGTAATGAGAGGTATTCCATCGTGGCTGGCAGCGGTTTCGCCATGCGCTGTACTACGATGCTGTTTCTTACTCATGTGATATGTCATATATTCCAGGAAACGTGTTTTGCCACAGCCGGTGGGCCCTTTGAGGAGCACCGGTATTCTCTCGGCATATGCCGCTTCAAAAAGCTGTATTTCATCTTTTAGCGGGAGATAAAAAGGTTCCTCGGTGATATAGTATTCCTCAATTATGTGGGATTTAAAATCATGTCTTCTGGCTTTGTGTGGCATTAAGATTCTCCGGAATTAAATTTGAGCTCCAGTTCATAATTTTATGACTTGCAGCCTTAATTGGCAATAAATGCGGGACATATCCCAAAGGCAAGGCTTAATACGGTGGCAGATTATAGGTATGAATAAAATTAGCGGCGCCTGCTATTGGGTTCGTTGTTCCTGCCGGGAGCACTGTTCTTGCGGATTGGAGGTGGTATAAGCGGGCCTTTGCCTGGTAAAGTGGGATTGGTATTAAGTGTGTGATGCTCAATAATACGAACCGGCCTTTCGATTCTGACGGGATTGCCGATTTGAGCGCCGGGCGCGCTTTGTAAGGTGTGATGAATGATCCCGGATTGTGCAGGTTGGATTTTTCTGGACTGAGATCTGATATAACCCGGGCTGTTTTCAATTGTGTGATGTACCTTAATATCCGGTTCAGCCTTTTTAAACACAGGGACGGTTTGGGGTAAAGGCCTCAGTTCATGATGGATCGTTTCACCGGGAATAAACCGTGGTGCTGTGTCAGAGGGCACATGCGGTGGTTTGATTATTGTGTGGTGTACCTTAACATCGGGGGGTAATTTGTGGGTGGTCTGCTCCACACTTTTTTCGGCCAGTTTGCGGCTAAAAATATACTCATCCCTGGGTTTGATCTTGATCGCAGGACGGTTCAGTTCAGGCAGGGGCAGCTGACCCGGTCGAATGGTCCTGGCTTCGTAAGTGATAGTTCTGCCACGAATATTTTCAACCTTGTAAACGTATTCAGGGTAGTTATATAGCCGCTTCACTGGTGCGGACGCTTGGCTGCCCCTCTTGCGGCAAAGGAGGCTTATACCTATTGGTGTAGTAAACGGTTCCGGAGCCAGTATGAGTGCAACACCTACGATATCTAATGCAACATCTTTAGGGGTATAGGCTACAGTCACGTGTGTTGTTTGCTCTTTTAATTTTATTTCATCAAGCTCTGGCCTGCAGCCAGGAAACCCGTTCGGTGACGATTTTAACAGCTTCTTTCTGGCTGGGGCTTTTTGCCAGGTCATGCGAAAGCTTGTCATCTCCCAGGACCTCGCGGACCCAGCGTGAAAAATCATTCTTCTCGTTTGTGACGTGATGATTATAGGTATGGTGGCTCATTTTCGCCAGGGCAATCTTAAGCTCGTAAATATTATTTAAAATTTCGCCGTCATGGCAATAAAAACGCTTTTCATCCGGTACATGTCTTAAAACTCTTTGAGCATCCTCTTTGGTTCTTACAGTCATGGCTATCTCCTTTCACCTCACATTTCCGCTGCTATTTCTATGATACAATCATATAATCTTATAAAGCAAGATTTTTCCACTAAGGTTTTCGTAATTATACAGGTAGTCTACGGTACTACATCCGTATAGCGTGTTATGAACGCTGAGCTGTCATAAATCTTTTGATGGCTGATGCGGTATTTTTGCAGCATTTTCATTATATAACCGATGTGATCTTTTACAGTATTAACATGAATGTGCATTAACTTGCAGATCTGCAGAGTCCTTTCGGGTGACCCGGCCAGTACCTGCACCGGGCATCTGCCGCCGCAATACCAGTGAACCGAACAATTATTACATCCGAGCTTCTTTTTATATTCAATGAGAGACTGTAGTTTGGAGGCAGGTATCTCCGTATCATCGGCAAGGGCAAACACGCCAAAAGAATCGGGAAGGTCGGCACAGGCGTGTACTTTGCCTCCCCGTATATCGTAGTTTCTAGCCAGTTCAACGGCGCAGGCTGTATGGCCCCGCTGTCTCTTTTCGAGGAAATACAGGATAAGCTCATTTATATGAGCAATAGGAAGAATTTCGCCGTCGGAAAGCCATGATACATACTGTCTCATAATTTGCTCAAGTTCAGCTTCATATTCTGCGGAATATTTCTTAAAGTTACTGAAAGGCTGCCTGGTATCAGCCCAGTGCCAGAAAAAATGATCTGACAATCCATGACGGTGCAAGGCTATAAATTGATTATAACAATCGAGGAGGGATTGTTCTTCCCTCAGCGTGCTCCACATTAAAATGTTGCCTTTGTACACCTGCCTCAGTTGTTCAAGGCCGGAAATGATTTTGCTGAGGCTGGTACCCGGCCTGACGCGCTGGTGTTGCGCGGAACTGCCATCAACAGAAATTGAATAAAGCCATATGCTCTGGATAAGCTCGGGGTATTTCTCGATAGTATCTGCCATGAGTTCACCATTTGTGTAGACCATGTAGCGAATACGTCTGCCTGCAGATGATTTATTGATGATTGTACAGATTGAATGCATCCGTTCAGGATTAAGAAACGGTTCCCCGCCATAAAAACAAAGAGTGATATCCTGTTCCGGATATTTCTCGGCTATTGCCAGAACTATCACCGCGTCTCGCTGTGGATCACATTCCAGATTGGTTAAAGCACCGTCATCGAGTTTAGCAAAGGTGAGAGAACCGTTAATACAGCCTTTACATTGCGCATAGCAGTGTGAAGTTATCGTCAGATTGATAACAATATCGTCGTTTTCTTTATACAAATGGATTTATTCAAGACATAAATTATTTCGTTGAAGGCTCAATCACAAATACCCTGTCCTCGGTGATATTTTTCAGGTTTTTCTGCAGCCTGAAGTAATCGATTACCGCATCTACATCCCTGATACCGGTGTTTTGCAGCTTGATATAGTCTCTAATCATACCTTCGAAAGAACCGGTGAGACTACCCATCCAGCTTACCTTATTGACTACCGACGCTATGCTTTTATCTACAAGATAGTCGGTAGTAGCGATTGTATACTCGCTGTCCATATTAATTGGCTCGTAATTGCCTTCATCATTTAGTATATCCATTGCAATTACGCGATTATTTTCATTACATGGGCACGACATATCAACCGTCATTTTAAAGCGGGCAATCTCAAAACATGGTGGGGGCACGTTCATCTTAAGATATGGATCCATTGCATTTTCAATAAATGTTTTTAAAAGGCTCCCTTTCAAAGTGATTATTACTAAGTTTTGTTGGAAGGGCAGCAATGTGTTAATGTGATCAACTGTTATAGGTCCTTTGTAGATATCCGAACGCATATCATAGCTATCATACAAGGCCATCTGCACATTCGGATTAACCCCGCGTGCACTCCATAAGAAGGCATCCGCAACGATTGGACCGGGGCCTTTATTGCGCCCGCGATAGAGATTTTCATCGGCAACTGCGACTATTGCGCCCACTTCCGGGGATATCTCATTTACATATGGCTGTAAGACTTTGACCATCTCTGGATTTTCAAAGGAGATTTTTATGCCGGGATTGTTATTTATTTGTTGCGTGATTGAAGCAAATTCAGGCCGGCATGGGCAGAGATGATACCAGCCAGTAGTATCTTCCACCTGAAACTGTGGTGTCATATAGATAATCGGCTGGCCGCTGTAGTTTTTAATTATCCCCTTTTCATCAAAATCCAGTTTAATTACGCCCAGTAAGCGGTTATGTTCCCAGGCTTGTACGATCAATACTTTATCACCTGTAGGACCTTGAAGTTCAGCAGGATAGGGCATCTCCGGCTTAAGTCCGAGCTGTTCAAATTGCTGCCCACCCATCAATGTGTGGGAATGCCCGCCCACTATAATATCAATTCCGCTTACGGAGTTGGCCATCTTGAGGTCGGCTTCATAACCCAGGTGTGATAGGACAACGATCTTATTGATACCCTGTTCATTAAGCTCCGCAATATATTTCTTTACTATTGCCTCCGGATCCAGGAAGACGATATTTTTCGCCGGGTAAGAAAGGAAAGCCGTGTCCGGAGTAATTAGCCCGATAATGCCGATTTTCTGACCTTCGAATTCGGTTACAATAAAAGGCTTGACTTTGCCTGCTAATAAAGGCTCGTTGGAAACATCCAGATTTGCTGCCAGCACAGGAAATTTTGCCCTGTTGATAAAATTCGCTATCTGCTGGGTTCCGTGGTTAAAATCGTGGTTTCCCAGTGTCAGGGCGTCGAAACGCATGGTGTTCATGGCATCGCAGTCAGCTATGCCCGCGAATTTTGGCGTCCAAAACGTGCCGTCCATAACGTCTCCGGCATGCAGTAAGAGAACGTTACGCTCTTTGCTCCGAATGTCTTCAACCGCGGATGAAAGCAATCCATAGCCGCCTACGGACGTAAGAGCATTAATAACGTTATATTTCAGCAGGTAATTGTATGCCAGTACATACGAGTGAGTATCGTTTACATGGGCGATTGTTATGGAAAGAGGCTCCGTAATGATTTCCTTGAGCGGTTTTTCTGGAGAGATGGACGCCGAACAACCGATACTGATTACCAGTTGAATGATTGCCAAAATAAGTAATAAACGCCGTAGATTAGCAGAATGTAGTAATTTCACTTCATTTCTCCTGAAGTTTAACTGGAACTATTATAGATGTTTTACAATATTTTTCTAAAAGTTATTTTATCGTCACCGGGTGAGTAGAACTCCGGAATAGTGCTGATCGCATCGTAACCCAGCGAACTATAAAGGTTCCTGGCTGCCGTGTAATGCGGATTGGAAGATGTTTCTATAAGGATCATATGGCCGCCGGCTTCCCTGATTTTTTGCTCAGCCAGTTTGATTAGTGTGCTGCCAATCCCTTTACCCCTGTGTCGGGATGCGGTGGCCACCCAGTAGAAATCCCAGGTGCCCTGGGTCATGGGCGTAGGTCCATAGCAGATGTATCCCAGAATTTGGTCTTCGGATTCTGCGATATAGATATGGTATCCCGATCCGGCAATATCGGTCAGGTAAGCGTCAATGACTTCTTCGGCTACATTTACTTCTTCCGGTGTAAATGCCTCCGTATTTTTCATAATTTCCATGATTCCCGACTTATCCGGGGATTTCATGGCTCTGATTCTTATCGGCATGGTTTATTCCAGCGCAAGATTTACAATTTTTTCAATGAGCTGCGTGTATGTCAGGCCAATGGCTTCTGCCTGGCGTGCGATTCCGAGTTCAGGGGATATATCGGGATTTGCATTTATTTCGAGCACTTTGATATCGCCTGCAGGGTCCTGCCGCATATCCACACGGGCGTAACCTCTACAGCCCACAGATGTGCATCCTTTAAGCACTATGTCGCTGATGGTTTTCTTCAAACCGCTGTCAATTGGAGCTGGACAGGTAACCCCGGTTCCCGCATAATACTCGGTTTCTTCAAACCACTTGGATTCAAAGGTAAGTAGCCTGGGTAATCCCGGAGGAAGTGAATAGGTGATCTCGGAAATTTCGACCAGCGATAGTGTTTCGTTGCCCAGTACGGAGGCATTGAACTCCCTGCCGTCAACAAATTCTTCCACCAGAGCAATACCGCCGAAACTGTTACTCACGCGTTCAACCTGGTTTGCCAGTTGCTCCACGTTGGATACCACACTTTCCGGCAATAGCCCGTGACTGGCGTCTTCACTTTGGGGCTTAACAATACAGGGGAATTCCAGGTTAAAGCGCGTTAATGTAGCAGAATTCAACAGCTGATATAGCGGTGTTTTAATGCCGACTTTATTGAGAACCAGCTTTGTGCGGACCTTGTCCAGAGTCAACTCCAGTACATGGGAAGGATTACCCGTAAAACGGATTTCCCTGTCTTCCATCCAGCGGGCGATAACAGGTTCCGATGAGGGATCATCGTCAAATCCCTCAAAGATATTGAAAATCAAATCAGCACGAACTGATGCAAGTGTGTTGATTGCATTGTCCAGGGGCCTGTGCAGCGGGACCTGTTGAACTGTATGCCCGAGTTCAAGAAGGGCTTTTTTGACGGCGACAACCTCTTCCAGTACGCCAACAATCGCCTCGGATTCACCGATCTGGTTGGGTATATCGGTGAAAGGATCGTTATATATTATGGCTACTGATAAAGGCATCACCGTATCTCGCCAAGCCGACTTCAAGGATTGATCTGATAAGGGCATTATAACTCCAGCCCATCTTGTATGACATGATGGGCAGATCTCCCGATACAGGATTAAGACCTGGAAGCGGATTTACTTCAAGGAGATAGGGAATACCATCTTCACTGAGGCGGAAATCCATCCTGGAAAAGTCCCGGCAGCCAAGTGCCTTGTAAGCTAGAAGGCTCGCCTCTTTTATTCGCTTGATTATACTTTTACTGAATTTCGAGGGACATTCATATTCGACCAGATTGCGCCAGTCCCGCTTCACCTCCAGTGAATATATAAAAGTCTTAAATTTTTTTCTGGGTATAATGTGCATGATTCCGACTATTGCAGGCGGTGCATTTCCCACTATGCCAACGGTTACTTCCTCTCCGGCGATATATTTTTCTACCAGCACCGGCTGGCCGTATTTTTTAAGCAATTCCCTGGCAGTTGAACGAATTCTGGATGCGACGTCGGCACGCGATGTCAGGCGTATGCCTTTACTGGAACCTTCGAACGCGGGTTTAATAAAAGCTGGCATAGGTAGATCCCTGTCCGGCAGGTTTGTTAATTCACGCAGTGAGTTTATTACGATCCAGGGAGGAGTGGTAACTCCTGCATCCTGAATAAGCTGTTTGGCTAAAGGCTTATCCAGCGTGATGGCAAGCGTTTCAGGATCCGAACCGGAGTACGGTATTTGAAGCATCTCCAGTACCGAAGGGACCTGTGCTTCACGACTGCGATAATTGCCTCTTCCTTCCGCAATATTGAATACGAAATCGGGCTGAGTACGCAGAATCCTGGAAAGAAACTTACGGCCACCACCAAGCTTAACTACATCGTGACCGAATGAGGTCAAAGCTCCGGCAATAGCATTGACAACTTCTCGGGAGTCGTATTCTTCGAGGGCGTCATCCTGCAAATACCGGCCTGCTTCTATATCTTCTTTGAGATCATAAGTCAGGCCGATCTTCATGAGGTGGCTTCTTTACAGCAGTATCATACTGCTACCAGATCGGGCAAAGGCATCTGCAGTTTGCTGTTTGTATGCCTGCCATTCCTGCCGGAGTCGCCGTTAACCATTTTGGGATTATGATAGCGGTATATCTCGCCTCTATAGTTGCGGAATGTGATCTGCCCGTTGGATCTCGAAAGCAGATAACTTGCCTGCAAGGGTACTTTGCCGCCGCCGCCGGGTAGATCAACTACGTAGGTTGGTATAGCAAGCCCCGAGGTATGCCCCCGCATTCCCTCGATGATGCGCAGCCCCTTCTCTCTTGTGGTCCGGAGATGTTCTGTCCCCTCAACCTCATCAGCCTGGAAGAGGTAGTAAGGACGCACCTTTGCTTTAAGAAGGCCGTGGCACAATTTCATCTGGGCTTCTATGGAATCATTAATACCGGCGAGCAGCACCGACTGATTGTTAACCGGAATACCATGTTTCAATATCATATCACAGGCAGCTTTCGCCTCATCCGTAAGTTCGTGAACATGATTGAAATGGGTATTCATCCATATAGGGCTGTACTTGGCAAGCATGTCGCAAAGCTCATTATCTATACGCTGGGGAAGGACCACCGGCACGCGGCTGCCTATGCGTATAATCTCAACATGATCGATAGCTCTAATCTTGCTAATAATAGTTTCCAGATGGCGGGTGGAGAGCGTTAGCGGATCACCACCTGAAATAATGACGTCCCTGATACCTGTGTGCTCACGAATGTATGACAGCATTCGCTCAATCTCCTG
Organism: Dehalococcoidia bacterium; assembly: GCA_028716085.1. GTDB lineage: Bacteria > Chloroflexota > Dehalococcoidia > GIF9 > UBA5629 > JAQUQM01. The sequence continues at coordinate 17,970 of JAQUQM010000006.1, forward strand.
CGGAGTACGAACCCACCTTCCGCGACGCCATTCCCGTTTACGCGTGCAATGGCGGCAGAACATCGGGCATATATCTGTCACGACCATGAGAATACGATCCGGATATCTATGCACAAGCCCAGGTATGACAGAATCCCTTTCTTCCTCAAGCGGATCTTCCGAGAGGATACCGGACAGGGCAATCTCATCATACGCAGGCAGGGCCTGTTTCCTGATGGGATCACATGGATCATCCTGTTTGATTAGACAGAAATAGTAGGGTGTGATGGAGATAGGGTATTTACTGGTGACCAGCATCATTGTGACCTGGTCGCGAATTGAAAGCGGAGTAAGTTTAGAAAGGTCTTCTACGCTGGTGACACGGTTACGGAATTGCCATTTCCAGTCATTCCAATTTACATCTGATACGCTGCCGAAAAACCTTTGCCTGTTTTTTAACAGGCGTAAGCCTGGAGGTTCCTCTACTTCAGTTGAAGCGTGGCCTGGAGGTTCCTCCTCTGCAGCGAGATCGAAAAGGTCCTTTTGTTTAGTAGACGTTGTTGGCGCCAAGTTAGGTTATGCCTCCTTAAAAACTATAAAATTTTCCTATTTGTTGCAATCGTAATATTTTTTCCTTGGGTTTTTTATAGCATTAATGAAAAATCATGTCAAGTATTTTGGGCCAAAATTTTGATAAATTTTTCAAATTGAAGCTACGATGGATTTTTGATGGGGCTTTTTTACTGAGATATTACTAATAAATCTTATGCGATACAGCATCCAAAAAATTGTTTTTCGCAGCAGCAGTTTTAAGCCAACTTATGGTATATGTTTTGTTGCCGTTATTTAGGAGTTTTTTTAATGGACAAATAATGTTGTCGCTTACTCTCGGGGAATTTTTCAATAGCGTAGCGGAGCATGGTTCGCGGCATATAGCGTATGTTTTCGTCAAGAAATTGTTCCAGCGCTTTTTGATTTCCTCTTTTACCAACCTCACGCAACATCCAACCGCTGGCCTTATGTATCAAATCGTGATCATCATCGAGTAGAAGCCTGGCAATATTGAGTGTATCCGCAACTTCGCCGTTCTTAATGAAGGCAAATGTGCTCATAATGGCTATGCGTCTTTCCCATAATGACGGCGATTTAGCCAGTGTGTATAAAATGCCTCTATCTTTCCCAAGCAGATAATCGCCGATGATATAAGGAGCGGAGATATCAACTAGATCCCAATTATTAATATACCCGGTATTTCCAAGATACAGGTCGAAATATTTCTTTTTAGTGGCTTCCGGGGCTCGTTTATATTGCGCTGCCATGATAACCAGAGCAACACTCCTCATCTCATGGACCTCGTCTTGAAGAGCCCGTTCGATATCCGCGGTACTGAGCCCCCGGTATTTAGTAGCTATTTTTCTTATGTCCGATGTGGAAAGTCCTGCAAAAATATCCCCCTCACCGTATTGCCCGGCGCCGGTTTTAAAATATTTTTGCACGAAGTCGGCGCGCTGTTTATTGGAAAGTGACAGTACTTCTCTTTTTAAATCTTGAACATGAATATTATCAGGCATATTTCATTCTGTGGTAGCTCTCTGCATTATCCAGGCTCTATAATATACTACAAAACAGGCTAGTTAAGACGGGTTGACCTTCGCTTCCCTCTCTGATTTGAATATTCTCAGGAGTAAAAATGCCATGATGTTTAAGATGATTTCAAACATAATATTGTTTAGTATGTCAATATGCATCCCTTTTCTTATCGCCTGCAATGATTCCGCGGCAGATCACATGAAGCTTGGCGATATTGCCCTGGACAAGGGAAACTATGATTTAGCGATCTCGGAATATAAAAGGGCAGCAGAGCTTGATTCTTCCATAAATGTGGAGATGAAAATCAATCAGATTAATGAAAAGAAGATAGTACAATTGCTCGATGCGGGCGATTATGATAAGTCTATAGAAGCAGGCTTGAAAGCTCTTGAGGTTTCCTCTTCCGATAGTTTGAGGGAAAAGCTGGCGGATGCCTATATAAGCCGTGCCTGGTACTACAAAAGTAAAAGGCTTAATCCCTATACTCTTGTGGACCTCAACAACGCCGTTAATACAGCGCCGGAGTATTATCGGACATACTACGAAAGAGGGCGGTTTTATAATAACCAGTGGCAGTATAACCTGGCCATACCCGAGCTCAGCAAATCAATGACCCTGAAATCGGATTTCGCGCCCGCCTATAATGAACGGGCCTTTTCTTACTACAAGAATGAGAAGTGGGAATCAGCTCTTGCGGATGTCAATAGGGCAATCGACCTTGATGCAGCAGACGCGCGTTTTTACTATACACGCAGCCTTATCTACAGGGCCACTAAAAAATATGCCCCGGCAATTGACGACCTTGAAACAACGATAAAATTGACCGAAGACAATGGCCTGCTTGAAGCAGCCGGGAAAGAACTCACAGCCATCCAGGCTTTACAGCCGTAGATAAACATAGCTATGCGTCTATATTAAAGAGTCTCATATTGTTACGATTCTTGCCCGGGAATTGATACCCAGGAGTTTAACTCACGGCTTTAATTATCCGGACCTTTATTCCAGAGGTGTTAGCGTAAGCAATTTCCTGGTAATATCGGGGTATTTAGCAATGAAAATGAGTTCGTCTTCAACCAACGGTGTCTGGGCTTCCACGTTGGCATATCTCACGAGTTCGAGTATTTTTCGGGCCTCGCTGGCATTGGCGAATGAAACCTCCATTTTACCCATGATATGACTGAAACCCGAGATGCCGCTATATTCACCCGAGCAGATCATTCTGCCGGTCTCAACAAGCTCAGGCTCACCCCTGCCCAGCTCCTCGAAATTGTAAAGCTCGTAATTATCAGGATCCTTGAGGACTCCGTCTGCGTGTATACCCGAGGCATGAGCAAAAGCATTATCACCAACGCCAGGTTGATTGATGGGTATGGGAACACCAAAGGCAAAGCTGGCGTACTTGGCCAGTTTATAGGACTTGTTCAACATCACCGGTCTGCCCAGCTGATATTTTTTGGAAAATCCCTTGGATTTCATCAGGGCAAGCGCGCATGAAAGCAGGTCAGCATTGCCAGCCCGCTCTCCTATACCGTTGATTGTTGTATTTATGAAGGCATCCTGGCCTCCATCCACGGCTCCTTTGGCCCCGCTGATTGAAGTAGCTACGGCCAAGCCCAGGTCTCCATGGCAGTGAATTTCGACAGGTAATGCAGCGGCTTCTGCGATCTTTCTGATTGAATCATAAATGGTGAATGGATCGTCGTATCCCAGTGTGTCGCAGTAGCGGAATCTGGCAGCGCCGTTATCTTTGGCAGCTCTGGCAAACTGGATGAGAAAGTCAATATCGGTTCTGGAGGCGTCCTCGGCATTAACGCCAACTGCTTTGGCTCCCAGCTTACGGGCTGCTTCCAGTGCTTCCACCATCTGCTCAAGGATATCAACCCTGGATTTCCTGCCGCCGAATTTACCCTGAATCATTTGTTCGGATGTTGAGATAGAAATGTTGAGATATTCGATCTCCGGTACCAGCTCGAATGCCGTTTCAACATCCTCCACGGTTGCCCTGATCCATCCGCTTAGCCGAATTGGCTGCAATACTCCCATTTTTGCCAGCTCAAGATTAGCCTGCAGGTAGTTTGTTTCGTGCCTGGTGGTAGGGAAGCCGAATTCGGATTGAAATACTCCAAACTCATTAAGATAGATGTTGATCATCGTTTTCTGGAGCTTGGACAGGCTGAGCCTGGCGGTCTGTACGCCATCCCTGTTGGTTACGTCTATAAAATATATCTTGCCCATTTTCTTTAATAATTCTCGGTTCTCAGTTCGCAGTGGAGGGATGCGGAAACGATATGCAATATTATAACACCGGCCCCGGTTTATATCTAAATTGTTTGCCGTATTCCAGTTGAATATGCTGGAGGGAGCCCCGGGAAGTGCGTACAAGTTACGCCGGGGCTCCAATATTGGTGTTGTTATTTATCTTCTCGTGATAATTAATATGATCAGAATAATTATGATAATTACAAATCCGGCACCCATTAGCCAGATAAACGCCGGTATTTCCCCGGAAGGAGGTGTGGGGGTGGGTGATCCTGTTGTCACGAATGACGTGATATCGCCGTGTACCGAGCGACCTCCGGCGGTCGGATTTAGTGCCACGGCACGGCAATAATAGGTGAGGCCGGATTTGAGGCCGGTAACAGTTCCGCTGAATGAACCTGCGGACGACATAGTTTGCATTGATGTGGAATTGCCGAATTCAGTTGTGGGTCCATACTCGAACCATACCTGTGCAAAAGTTGTGCCTCCTGTCTCACTGAGGAATCCGTTCAGCACCGCTGTTGACGAAGTAATACTGGAAGCAGGATACGTGGTGACGGCCAGCTTGGAAGCGCCCACTGTAGTAAAGGTGTCCTGATTACCGTAAGCTTTTGCACCGTCGGGAGTCTGTCCCACGGCTTGAAAGTAATAGGTCGTTCCCGGGACCAGGCCGGATATCGTTGATGAAAAGGATCCCGGTACGGCAAAAGTCTGTGTCTGCGAAGTCATCCCATAATCCGATGTTGTGCCGTAATCGAACCATATCTGCACTGACCTGGCAGTCCCCATGCTGTTGATATTACCGTTTAATGTGGCTGTGGTCGTATTGATACTGCTGGCTGTGTTGGTGGATATCGTTACTGGAGAGGCGGAAGTCGTGCGAAAATAGCTTTGTTGGCCGTGTGTGGTCAAACCGTTGGAAAAAGCTGCTGCGCGGAAATAGTACGTTAGGCCGGGTAGCAGCCCGGTCAAACTGGTGGTGAAATTGCCTGGTGCGCGCATTGGCTGCTGTGCAGTGGTATTGCCGAATGTAGTATCCGTTCCATATTCGAACCAGACATATACGGTATCAGAGGAGCCCATACTATTAAGATAGCCGCTCACCGTTGCCGAGCTGGCCGTTGGTTGTGAGGCAGGACCAGTGCTTACTGAAACCGAGGGCGCGACTGAAGTACTGAAAACGCTGTCAAAACCGTTAACGGTTACGCCGCCACCCGTAGTAGGAACTGCCAGGGCACGGAAATGGTATGTTTTTCCGGGAGTCAGACCCTGCAAGTTAGCATTGAACATGCCCGGTGAATACATTGTCTGCATGGAGGTAATCTGTCCATAGGAGGTAGTGGGCCCCCACTGGAACCAGACATTGGCGCTTTGATAGCCGCCCATGGTATTAAGATAGCCGATAATAGTGGCAGATGTGGTAGTAACATCAGCCTCAGCGCCGGTACTGACACTCAAGCTGCCACCGCCGCCCGACGTGGTGAAGGTGCCCGGAGAGCCATGTACCGCAGATACTCCGACAACCGTTGGCATAGCTACCGCGCGGAAATAGTAGGTGGTGTTTTGATTGAGTCCCGATATGGGGATGCTGAAGGCGCCGGCCGAACTCATGATCTGCTCGCCGGAGTTCGCGCCATAACCGGTGGAAGTCCCATACTCAAACCATACCCTGACAGAAGAGTATGACCCGAAGGATGAGAGGTAACCATGAAGTAGCGCTGAGTTATGCGTGACACTGGATGCTGCGCTTGTTTCAACCTGGATCGGCGCCTCTGGTATCGAGTGCTGTGTTGTAAAGGAGATGTAAGTGCCTTCGGCCTTCTGTCCTCCAGGTATGGGGGCGAGCGCTACGGCACGGAAGCTGTAGGAAGTACCCATGCTCAGGCCGCTTATATAGTGGCTGAATGGCCCGGGTGTACTCATAGTCTGCTCAGTCGTGCTTCCGTTACTCCATTCGAAATATACGACCACAGACTCGTAAGGGCCGAGGGAACTCAGGAAACCGTTAAGCATAGCTGAGCTGGTTGTTACATTGCTTGCGTTGCTGGTAGACACTGAAATTGCGCCCTCAGCCTGAGCCAGAGACGCTTCCGGCACAGGAGACGAATTTAGGGCCAGTGCAGGTGAAGCAAATACTAGAATGAGAATAAGTGCAATTATCGGACAAGAAAACCTTAGCAACATTTTGACCTCCCTTTTATCTCCGTCGTTTTCAGAGGATAATCCTCACTATCCTTTAAAGTGCAGCCGTTAGCTCATATTGATGGACAACTACATATTACCTTATCGCAGTTCCGGGTTGTCAATAGATAATCTGTATTATATGTGGAGGAACAAGGATAAAATTGTATTAGAACTCTGGGCGGTGCTACAATTTGCTGATGTAAAATATTCCCGGTTCAGTACTCATGCTTTATTCATTGACAATTCATTTGATTGACAAAGAGGAATTTCAAGATGAAAATTTGCATTATTCGACCCTTGGCTAAAATATTAATTAAATATGCGCCCCTGGTATTGGTAGCTTCCGCGTTTGTTCTGGGATACGCCTGTGCACCTGCCCCAACTGAATACCCCGGGAATCCGGAAGCGGTACAGTGGAATGAGAAGGGCATTGCTATGTACCAGGCTGGGGAATACGAGAAAGCGCTGTTGAATTTCGATAAAGCTCTGGATGCAGATCCGTCGAATCCGGCAGTTTGGTACAACAAGGGGCAGACGCTGGATGCCCTGGTAAAGTATCAGGAGGCAATCGACTGCTACGACCAGGCAATTAAACTTGATCCTAACTTCGCCGGTGCCTGGAATAATAAGGGTATGTCATATAATGACATTGAGCAGTTTGACAAGGCACTGGAATGCCTGGATAAAGCAATCGCATTGAACGGCAATTATGCCTTATACTGGGGCAACAAAGGCGTGATACTGCTTGGTCAGGATAAATTTAGCGAGGCCGTGCCGTGCTTTGATAAAGCCACGGCACTTGATTCTGGCAATTTTGACCTGTGGGTGAAGAAGACTTATGCCCAGATGAAAGCCAAGCTTTTTGACGATGCTTTGAAGTCTGCCGATAAGGCAATTTCCCTCAACCAGATCAGCTCGCTTGCCTGGGGTTATAAAGCCAAAGCACTATATGAACTGCGCAGGCATGACGAAGCGCTGGTAGCATTTGATAAGGCACTGGGGCTGGAGCCTACAAATCCCGCACTATGGTACAGCAAAGGATTGACACTGGAAACGCTTAAGCGAAACGATGAAGCCAGCAAGTGCTATGACAAAGCCCGGGCACTGGGTTATCAGTTTTGAGAGCCCTGTCCAGTCTTTACAGTAAGAGCATTATCATTTTCCCTTCCGGCATGATACGCTATTTATGGAGGTTTTATGAGTACCGACAATGCTGCGGGAAGCCATAAGAAATCGGGCAAGCAGCTTCACACAGATAACACTGAAACGCCTCACTCGTCTCCCGAAAACGGAACGAGGAAAAAATCCGATATTGAGATCAGGGAGATGGAAGTGGATGATATACCTGCCGTGTTCCATTTGGGCGAACAGGTTTTCACGGCGGAAAAAACTCCTACGCTATACCGCACCTGGGACGAATTTGAAGTTATTTCCATGTTTAATGAAGACCATGAATATTGCCTGGTGGCGGAGCAGGAAGGTGAAATCATCGGATTCGCGCTGGGGAATATCGTCATCAAGAAAAAGTCCGCCTGGAAATACGGCTACCTGGTATGGATGGTGGTGTCGCCTGAGTTTCAACGGCAGGGCGTAGCCAGCAGGCTGTTTAACAAGTTCGCGGACAAAATGATTGAGGACGGCGTACGTATTTTCCTTGTAGATACCGAAGCTGACAACCTGCCGGCCCTGCATTTCTTCAGGGCGAAAGGATTCGGCAGCCCCGAGCAGCACATTTATCTGACCTATAACCCGAGCGCCACCGAACAGCAGAAAGAGAAAAAGCGAGGTTTGAGAGGGAAGAAGAATGGCAATAACCACAAGCACAACTCCTGAAGTCAAGCCCGAAAGGCTCAAGGAGCTTCTGAAGAAGCTGGTGGATATCTACAGCCCGTCAGGCAAGGAGGAGGAGATTCTTCAGTTCACCGAGGATTACTTGAAGGAAACCGGGCTGAATGTTAAAAAACAGCCTGTGGATGAGAACCGCTACAATATCGTGGTACTTCCCCCCAAGACGGATGAAGTCGACCTGTGCTTTGTAGGCCATCTTGATACCGTTACTGCGCACGACCTGGATGATTTTGGTTTCTACGAGGAAGAGGACAAAGCCTGCGGGTTGGGCAGCTCGGACATGAAAGCCGGTTGTGCGGCTATGATTGAAGCCTTTAATGCCTTGGCTGAGCGAAGGGGCAGGTTCCCCTCGGTCGGCCTGGCGCTGGTGGTGGGTGAAGAGGAAGAAAGCGACGGCGCCAAGACGCTGGTGAGGGAGTACCGCTTTCCCTGGGCAGTAGTGGCCGAGCCCACCAATATGCTTCCCTGTTTGGGCCATTTCGGCTACCTGGAGGTGCTGTTGCGCACCCGCGGGAAAAAGGCGCACTCCTCCATGCCTGAGCTGGGGCAGAATGCCATTGAAAACATGCTCAAGCTCTTGCTCCGCGTGACGGAATATGCCACGTCTGTTTCCAGCGGCCTTGTCTACAATATCCGTCAGCTTTCAGGATTTCCGGGAGGATTCGTAGTACCGGACACCTGCGAGGCCTGGCTGGACCTACACCTTCCGCCCGATTCACGTATGGATGTACTAAAGGCCGAACTGGAAGAGCTGGTTGAAAGTGCAAGCAGGGAAATCACCAGCCTGGACGCTTACATCAGGTTCGAAAATACGCAATCGGGTTACCGTATTTCCCAGGAAAGGCCGCTGGTGCGCAAGCTGAGGGAAGTATGCAAAAACATGAAAATGTCCTGGGAGACACAGGACTTTCGCAGCCACTCAGACGGCAACGTGCTGTGGGGCGCGGGTGTCGACCCCATTATCCTCGGCCCCGGCCGGCTGGAAACGGCGCATACGCCCGAGGAGTCGGTGAATTTCAGCCAGGTTGTACAGGCTGCCCAGCTTTATCTCAGCTTCGCCCTGGCGATCTAAATATCCTTCTGTGACAAAAGTCATTAACAACATTTGCCTCGATTGTTAATATTTATTGGAAATCAGCGGATGTAAGGAGGATCAATATCATGTCTAAATCCGAAGAAGGATTAAAAGCAGCGTTCGCGGGCGAGTCCCAGGCTAACCGTACCTATCTGGCTTTTGCGGAAGCAGCCAATCGGGAAGGATATGCACAGGTTGCCAGGATGTTCAGGGCGGCTGCCGAAGCCGAAACAGTGCATGCCTTAAACCACCTCAAGGCTTTAAAAGGCATAAAAAGTACAGAGGAGAACCTGCAGGCGGCCATTAGCGGGGAGACCCATGAATTCAAGAGCATGTACCCGCAGATGATTGCCGATGCCAAAGCTGAGGGAAATAAAGAAGCCCAGCGCTCATTTGAGTTTGCCAATGCCGTTGAACAGATTCATGCCAGACTGTATCAGGGCCTGCTGGATAACCTGGGCAAAAGCAAAGAGGAGTATCCTTACTACGTTTGCCCCGTTTGCGGCTATACCTCTGAGCGGGAAGCCCCCGACACCTGCCCTGTGTGCGGTACAAAGGGGAAGATGTTTAAGAAAGTAGAATAACTATATAAGGCTGCATGGATTTACAGCTGTGCAGCCCTTTTCTTAAATACCAAGTTCCAGGATCCAAATTCCAAACAATTGTTTTTTAAACTCTGAGTGCTATGTTCTAAACCGTTTTTGAATTTTGAGTTTTGTAGTTGTTTGGAGTTTAGGATTTCGTGTTTAGAATTTTTATTGGATTATAATTGCTTTTTTCATAGAGCGACTAGGTAGCTTTCTCGTCCGCCATAATATCCAGGTAGATATCTTCCAGGGCAGATTGTTTGATGGCGAGGTCCACCAGGGCCCAGTTGCGGTCTGATATTTTACGCAGCAGTTCCGCCATCTCCTCGATATGCGGTGTCTTCAGGAAATAATTATCATCTTTTCTTTCATAGTCCAGCGGCTCGTCCGACCTGAAAATGATCTCGAATTCCCTTTTTCCCATGCTCTTCCTGATGGCTTCCATAGTATCGAAGACGATAAGCTTGCCCTGCTTGATGATGGCTACACGGTCGCAGATATATTCGACGTGGAATAAATTGTGTGCGCTGAGTATGATCGTCTTTCCTTTTTGACGCAGCTTTTTCAGGTAGTCGATGATGAAAAATGATGTCAGGGGATCCAGGCCTGAATTGGGCTCATCGAGTATTAAAAGTTCCGGTTCGTGTATAAGGGTACGGGCGATGGCTACCTTGCGCTTCATGCCCTTGGAAAGCTCACCGATCAGCTTGTTGCCCGCATCCAGCTTGAGTGAGTCCAGCAGTTCAGTGCTGCGCTCTTTGGTGACGTCGCGAGGCAGGCCGTAGATATCTGCGAAAAAGGATAGATATTCGGCCGGTGTCATGTTCTCATACAGCGGATTTTCCTCGGGCAGGTAACCCAGCGATTTTTTCACCTTGAGCCCGTGTTTCTGCATGTCATACCCCATCACGTCAACCGTACCTTCGCTGGGTGTTATCAGCCCGACAATCATTTTGAGGGTTGTGGTCTTGCCGGCGCCGTTGTGGCCGATAATACCTACGATCTCACCCTGATTTACGCTGAGATTTAGTTCCGCTACGGCGGCAAAATCCCCGTAACGCTTGGATAGCCCGGTCAGTTTTACGATTGATTCTCGCATATCCGGCTTACCGAGTATAAAATATAATTCGCTATGCGCAATACGCTGATTATAGCAGGTCGCGAAATAATGCGCCTGCGCGCACGGTTCGGCGGTAAAATGATCGCTGCCGTGCTGATCCTGCTGATATCGGCGGGGGTGGTCTCCTCCCTGGTTTTCATTCAGGGCATGGTGCTGGCCAAAGACTTCTATATCGTGGGAGTTTCTCCAGGCGCACCGCTGATCTTCGACCAGCGTTTTCACCTGGTGCAGGTAGATCCGTCACAGAGCGGCGTCGCGCTCAAATCGGGTCAGATCGATGTTTATGTGACGGGCAAGGCAGCTTTTTATAGAGCGGACGACCGCTCGCAGCATGCGGCGGGGGCGATAAAGAAATACCTGGAGAAAAAAGAAATCGCCCGCATAGCCGACCAGTACCCCCTCAACCAGGCCTTCCCGCTGAGGGTGGAAGTAAATTACCTGAAGGCGCCTACCGAAAATATGTCGGCAGCCGCCGTTACGCTTGCCGATATCGTGCGTGTGGGGCAGGAAGCTGATACCCCCGCAAATTCGCCAACCGTCAACGGGGGAAATCCGATGGAGGATGAAAATCCGCTGGCCGGCCAGCCGCCCGCAGCTTATGTGCCCAGCGAATCCGACGAACTGGTGAAGCAACAATTGGAGGTGTCGCTGAGTTCCAGGCTGGTGCCCGAGTTTAAAGCGGAGTTTGCCAGCAATAAACAGTTGATCGTGCCGTCTTTGATGAGCCCTCCCATACCGCTGGCGCAGGTGCTGCTGGCCTTCGCCTACATTTTGCCCATCTTCTTCATCAGTATATTTTTTACCAGCGGCTTCATTGAAGAAAAGCTGGGACGTAAACTCAATATACTGCTCTCGGCGCCGGTAACACCGCTTCAGATTATCCTGGGAAAGATGCTGCCCTATGTCGGTTATTCTCTGATCATCGTGGTGCTGATAACGCTGATATTTCACGGAGACCTGCTGCTGGCGCTGGCCATCTTCCTCCCCGTGATCCTCTTCATCTTTGCCATCTATCTGGGTGTAGCCCTGCAATATCGCACATATCGAGACCAGACTTTTTTCTCGCTGGTGGCGGTAACGGTCATAACGGGATACCTGGTTTTCCCCGCCATGTTTGTGGGAATAAATGACCTGAGTTACGTCTCGCCGCTCACGCTGGCGGTGCAGATGTTCCGCGGCGAAAGCTTTACGGTTCTGCAGTACATGCTCGCGGCTGTACCCATGCTGCTCGTTTTCCTGCTGGCGATAACGGTGGGGACGCGTGTCTTCAACGAGGAATACCTGATGAACTTCAAGCCCCTCCACGTAAAGATCCGTGAGGCCATTTACCTCGCTATGGACAAGCGGCACCTGGCTGCCTCAGCGGCTGTTTTCAGCCTGCTCTTCATCCCGGTAGTATTTATGTTTGAACTGGCAGCGATAACCCTCTCCCTCAATTTGCCCACTCCCATCGCCCTGGGTTTTCTCATATTCACATGTGTTGCAATCGAGGAAACCGCCAAATCTGTGACAGTCGCCGTGACCATCGAACGCGGCCTGGTTAAAACATGGGCCAGGGTCATTTTGCTGGCGGTAGTTTCCGCCGTCTTCTTTTTCCTGGGCGAAAAAGTGCTGTTGTTCATGTCGCTCAGTGTCATTTCCGAGTCGGTCTTTACCAATGCGGTATTTGCCGGCAACCTCCTCTGGATACCGCTGTTGTTACATTGTGTCTGCACTACGATCGTGTGCCTGATCACATGGAGGTTTGGTATCAAAAGCTACCCCCTGGCGCTGCTGGCCGGTTCGATAGTTCACGGGTTGTATAACCTTTCTGTCATAGGGGTGTTGCGGTGAAAGGATTTTTCTCCATGGTGCTGCGCGAGCTCAAGGCGCTGCGCAAAGAAAAGACCATCATGTTTGCTATCCTGATCCAGCTTTTTATCGCATCCTTTTCCTCGGTGATCCTGCTGGGAATTATGGTTTATTACGACCCCGATTCCATAGGCCAGAATGCCCAGCTCAGGTTGGACGTGGGGGTGCTGGGAGATACGCAGAGCCAGTTCACCAACCTACTGGAGCAGCGCCACCACAGGGTGAGAGTGTTCAGCGATGCCGCCAAAGCTGAAACTGCTTTTAAAGCGGGCAGGCTGGATGCCATAGTTTATATTCCGGAGGACAGCAAGGACGTGGTTGAGATGAAGCTGGTACTGCCGGAGATGGATGCGCAGGCGACGCTGGTGCTGATGTTGCTCAAAGAGCCTCTGGAAAAATACGAAAATTACCTGCGGGAGCAACAGGGACTTATTGTGAGATACCAGGATATCAAGGGCAAGCCCTTTTCCACCAATGAGTTTCTTTACACTATCATCATCCCCATTCTCATGTTCTTCCCTGCCTTCATTGCGGGCAGCATGGTGATCGACTCCATCTCCGAAGAAATGGAAAATAAAACACTGGAGACGCTGCTTTCGGCTCCGGTGTCCATCAATCAGATCACGGGCGCCAAGATTGCAGCTTCGGTAGTCGTAGGCGCACTGCAGTGCATAGCCTGGATCATCCTCCTCGGCCTTAATGGATTCTCCGTGCAGAACGCCTGGATAATTCTAATACTTTCCATGCTGGTAATTGCCATCGTAGCGCTGCTGGCGCTGCTGGTTTCACTGGTCTTCCGGGACCGTGAGCGCTCGCAGTTCATCTACTCCCTTGTCATACTCGTGCTCTTCTCGCTCACTTATTTCGTCAATCCTTCTCCGTTCGCGCTGGTGGCGCGGCTGGCCACGGGCGATCCCTTTGTGGGAGCAGGGCAGCTGCTGGTATATGTGATCATGCTGGGAGCACTGGTGGCGGTGACGCCTTTCATTACGAAGAGATTAACGAGAGTGTAATTAATTACAAGCTCCAAAATCCAAGAACCAAATTCCAAACAATATTCCAAATTCTAAGCTCTAAACCCTAAACTCTAAACAAACCCGAATATTCAAACTCTAAACTCTAAATAAATCCAAAATACAAATTACAAAAACCAAAACATTTTGAGCTTTGTGTTTTGAAATTGTTTAGGATTTAGGGTTTGGTATTTAGGATTTTATTAATTGGAATTTGTTTGGAGCTTGGAGCTTTAGTATTGGAGTTTGTTTAGCACTTAGGGTTTAGAGTTTGGGATTTTCACTATTATAGATGATTATGTTTCCCGAAAAGCGCCTTCTCAATCTCCCTGATTCTCTCCAATCCCTTGATCTCGCGGGGGAACAAGGGCAGCTCGGTGGTTTGCAAGCCGCAGTATTTCATCCGGATCAGCTCCAAATATTCCTTCTGCTGTGTGGCGCGCTCCTGCATAAAAGCCGAATCCGGCGACTTCACCACGTTATTAATGATGAGGCAGCTCACCTTGAATCCGAATTTGTGCATCTCTTCGAAAATACTATCGAGCTGATTAACAGCTAAGGCCTCGGGTATGGCTATGATATTGAAACCAACATTATTGCGCAGGAAAGAAACATCCAGTGCGGAAAGAGCTTCCCAGCGGCGGATGATATCCAGGATGGGCTCCCTGGTGCCCGACCCGGCCTTTAACCGGGTATAGATGCGCGGCGCTGCTTTGAGGTGTTTGCTGAGCATGGCGGGAGTGTGCAGCAGAGCCAGGGTCTGTCCCAGTGGAGCTGTATCCCACACGATGGCATCATAAGCATGGCTTTCTACAAGCTCGCGGATATAGTCGACCATAAACTCCTCGGCGAGTCCCGGCAGCATGGACGACATGAAATCCACGAACTCGGGATAGCCGATGTCCACGAAGGACGAGAAAACCTGGAAAACATCCCTGCCGAATTTGCCGTCCCACATCTGCTGAACTTCCGCCGCTCCCAGCTCGCTGAAAAACAGGTTTTGTGTGACAGGGGTGGGTTTTACCCTGGGCTTGATCTCGAAAATGTGCTGCAGTGAAGGGGTCGCGTCGGTGGAGATTACCAGCGTCTTTTCCCCTTCCTGAGCGAAATGCAGGCCTGCCGCCGCAGCGCAGGTGGTCTTGCCCACACCGCCTTTGCCTGCAAAGACCGTGACCGCAGTTTCGGTTTTTCCCGGCATGCGGCTATTGTAAATAATACGGAAGGTATTGTAAAAAGGCCGATTCTGAAGTATCATTGCCGCAGATTTTGTTATACGACATCCTTGCTTGATGCGGGATGGTTGCAGAAGGAGCTGTAATAGGATGCCGCCGTCTGTACTTTCGAAAACCAATTTCCTCTACGGGCTACAGTGCCATAAATACTTCTGGAAACTGCTGTATGCGCGCGAAGAGATACCGCCTGTGGATGAGGCCACGCAATTCATCTTCGACCAGGGTCACGAAGTCGGCAACCTCGCCAAGAAACTGTTCCCCGACGGTATTGACATACCCACCGATGACTTTCAGGCCAGTATCAGGATCACCAAAGAACAGCTATCCAGCGGCAGGCCCCTGTTTGAAGCCAATATGGTGGCAGGCGATATATGCTGCAGGGTGGATATTTTAAACCCGGCGGGTGATGGTGCGTGGGATATCATCGAGGTGAAAAGCGCCGCCAGCGTTAAAGAGGTGAATATGGCGGATGTCGCCTTTCAAAGGCTATGCTGCCGGAGAAGCGGGCTGAAGATCGGAAAATGCAAACTCGCTTATATCAACAATAAGTACGTTAAAAAGGGCGAAATCGATCCGGCACAGCTTTTTATCATCGAGGATATCACCGACCGTGTGGACGCCGTATCCGACGGTTTACAGGAGCAGGTGGAAGCAGTGCTCGGTGTAATGTCGCAGGAACAATGCCCTGAAGTTGCCATCGGTCCGCACTGTACATCTCCTTATTCCTGCCCGCTGCAGGACAAGTGCTGGGAGTTTTTGCCGGAACATAATGTCCTCGCCCTATATTATGGGGGTAACAGGCGCTTCGAACTACTGGAGAACGGCATACAGGAGATCAAAGATATCCCCGACGATTTTTTCAGCAATGAGAAACAGCGCATTCAGCAGGACAGCGTGATTAAAGGTGAAGCCCATATCAACAGGGAGGCTATCAGGCTGTTTCTCAACCGGTTGCAGTACCCGGTGTACTATCTGGATTTCGAGACTTTCGCTACAGCCATACCGTTGTACGACGGAACGCATCCCTATCAACAGATACCCTTCCAGTTTTCGCTTCATGTTGTGGAGAATACCGGAGCTGAACCACGGCACCATATGTACCTGGCCGAAGGTATGGAAGATCCCCGTCCCGCCCTGGCCCGGGAGTTGAAGGGCCTGCTGGGGGACAGGGGAAGCATAGTGGCTTACTATTCGCCTTTCGAGGAGCAGGTATTAAGAGAGCTTGCCGGGGCCTTTCCTCAGTATCAGGGATGGGTCGATAGTTTGCAGCCGAGGATGCTCGACCTGTACCGCCCGTTCAAGAGCTTCCATTATTACCACCCGGAGCAAAAGGGCAGCGCGTCGCTGAAGAGCGTGCTTCCCGCTATGACAGGGGTGGATTATGACGGGCTGGGCATAAGCAATGGAAAGGTGGCCGGGGTGGCTTTTCTGGCGGCGGAACGCGGCAGCCTCAGCGAAGCGGAAAGAGAAGTTATACGGGAAAACCTGGGGGAATATTGCGGGCAGGATACCTCGGGCATGGTTCTGATAGTGAATAAGCTTACCGAAGCCGCTGAACGCTTACTATAAAGCGGTAATTTCCTCTACGGACAGATCCGGGATATCATCGTTCAGAAGCAGGAAAAGCTCCAGAGTGTAGTCTATACCTTTCGCAGGATCGTGGATGGCAAAGCTGCCGAAATCCGGAGCCATGCGGGTTACCTGGCGGTAGGCGTTGACCACGATGGCTTTAGTCCCGGCATCGGCTGAATTCGAGAACTTCTTAAGGTTGTACAGGCCTATATAGTACCAGGCCGGGAAGATATCGGGATTCCGCGTTAAGACCTGGCCGAACAGCTTGAAGGACTCATCGATTTTACCCAGGTTATACAGGCTGACTGCCTTATTGGTAAGTGCCATAATATTCTCCGGCTCGATTTGCAGGGCGTGGTTGAAGCAAGCGACAGCCTCGTCATTCTGATCCAGCCTGAAGTGACATAAACCTTTGTTGATCAAATCACCGGCGGTCAATTCACCCTCATGCTCTTTAATCAGGGAGCAGCAGAAATCCAGCGATTTTTCGTATTCTTCGTTTTCGAAATGCTCGTTGATCAACTGCCGCAGCTCTTCGATTTTCACAGGCCTCTCCTTAAATTCTCTGGGTTAACCTTAGCACAATCCGGTACTTCAGCCAAACAGATTTAGGACCTGTTCTTTTTGGGTTTAGCAGGTAAAGATGCGGCGAAGGCATGGGCACGCTTAAGCCATTCATTGAATGCCGTTGTATCTTCATAAAGGTTTTTGGGTACTACGATATATTCCTTCATAATGCGGCCTTTCAGGGGCTCGAAGGGTTTGGCATCCGGGAATTTCTTCATGATTTCAGTTCTATCGCTTTCCGATAAACGGATGAAAATATTGTCTTCATGCACTCCGGCGAACATATTGCGGTTAATCCAGAAAACGGGGGAGCCGAACATGGGCCTCTTGTCGCACGTAAAGCGCAATAGCGCAGAGTCGAGCAATTTACCCAGCTCGGGCGAGCTTTTCTTCCACTTCATTTCCATAGCCAGGACTCCTTAACAGTGCGGTTAATTTAACAGGTAATTCTGAACTGACGGCCTGGCATTGGCTCAATATGCCGCAGCTACGCCCAGCCCTCTGCTTCCAGGTGGTCGTGCAGTTCATCGGGATGATGACGACAACGGTATTCGAGTCTGCTTGATTCTGCGTGTGCATGGGTATAGGTCCAGCCCTGCGCCATACGGTTGCGTTCATGCAATTCGTGCAGCAGCACATAGCCACGTTCCTCTTCCTCGAGATCATCATCGATCCATACCTCGTTGTGAGGCACAAACTCGTAGACGTGGTCGTGGCCACCCTCGGTGAAGTCGATGTCGAACACACTTCTCACCATACGCCCGTTTACAATCCACACGCTGACACCGTTACTCAGTTTCTTCCACAGGCTGTCATGTACCTGGGCCGGGTCAGGTAAATCCTGATAATTATGCGTGGCATGTTGTAAGTCCCCGGCCTTGCGTCTTTCATTGCGTTCGGCCTGGTCGGCCCGCTCCAGCGCATCATCATATGACGCACCCTTTGCCATTAACCTGTGTTCCACAAGCAGGTGGTCGATGAAAAATTCCGTCTCATCTTCTTTAGCTTCGCGATCAATCCATAATTCATTGACGGGTATATAGGGAAACCTGTAATGCTGGCCGAAGTTGGTGAACTCCTCATCGATGTGGGTGCGGACATATGTGCCGTCGACGATCCACACAACGAGATTTCCCCGCCGGTCGACTTCTTTGAGATAGGGTGGCTTCAATGCGCTGCTCAACTTTATTCGAGTATATGGACTTCTAACCAGGCAGTCAAGCGGATATAATCTAACGTAATGATGGAGGTTGTGCCCGGCGTTTACAAGCTGAGCGGTCCCTGGGACCAGGCGGACCTGGGCGCCAATGTTTACCTGGTGGCCGAGGGTGGTGAACTCACATTGATCGATAGCGGATACGCGGGGAAGGCCGTGCGAATATTGAAAAGGGTGCACAACCTCGGTTTCACGGCACATCGCATTACCCATATCATAGTCACGCATAACCATCCCGACCATGTGGGCAGCCTGGCCGCGCTGAAGAAGATGACGGGGGCGAAGGTAATAGCGCATCAGGCAGATGCACCATATATTGAAGGCAGGTTACCGCAGCCGGGACCTTTCCGCCCCGCGCTGTATAAAGCCTTGTGGCATCCGTTATTAAAACTGCTGCAAGCCGAACCTGCAACTGTTGATATTGCGGTAAGCGATAATGAGGAATTGCCTGTTGCCGGAGGCATCAGGGTCATTCATACGCCGGGGCACACGCCCGGCAGCATATGTATCTATCTCAAGCAGAAAAGATTGATGTTCACCGGTGATTTGATTGCACGCCGGCTCGATATCAAGCTGCCGTCGCTGGCCTTTACTGCGGATATTCCCCAACTATTGAAGTCAATTCACAAGCTGGCCGGGATTGAGTTTGATGTAGCCTGCTTTGGGCATGGCTGGCCCCTGAAGCATGATGCAAGCCGGAAAGTGAAAGAGTTTGCGGGGAAACTGAGAAATTAATCAAGCTAAGAGCTACGATAACTCAATATGTTTACTTTTTATGTTCGCACATTAATTATGTGCGATGCGACTTCTACGAAGCCTTCGCCGGCTTCGTGATCGCTGATATACATGGAGGATTTGCGGAGTATCCTGCTGTCGGCAGCGGGTATATTTGGGTTGGGAATCAGGATGCTGAGGGGAAATAGTTTGAACAATGGAAGGTCTGTCATGGAATCGCCTACCACCAGCACCTCATTTTTCCCCAGCTTTCCCAAATTCATCCGACCCAGCAGCTTCAACAGAGTTTTACCTTTGTCGATGCCCTTCGGCATGAGGTGCAGTATATAGGTGGAGTCAAGCAGTTGAACATCTTTTAATCCCTTTTTCAGTTCCCCGGCGGGTATGCCTTCGGCCCAAAAGACAACATCGATCAGCCTCTCACTGTTGTCCTCGCGTTCCCGGATACGGTCCGGATACCTGGACTTCAACTGCTCCAGTGCCTTGAGCGCGGGCCGGCGTGAATAACCCAGGTCAACCAATCCGCCGTCAGGTGTGAGCCTGGCAACGGCGCCATTCTCGGAGATAAGCGGACCGCCGATGCCCAGACCGACGGCCATCCTGACCAGCATGGGATCGGTGCGGCCGGAAACCAGCCCCACCATAATGCCGCTCTGCTGCAGCCTGTTGATAACATTCTGCACAGCAGGGCTGAGATCATCCCCTCCGGTGTTCAGCGTGCCGTCCACGTCCGCCATGACGAGCCTGATGCGGCGTGCCGCTTGGGGAGTGATATTGCGGTAAGACTGTGCCATTGGCATAACATATTAACGCAGCTATGACAGGCGGTCAAAGCCGTGAGCGGCAGCCGGCGAACACCGGCAGCGTGCCGGTAATATTGTCAGGGCAGGTTATTATTGCTACTATCAGTAGAACGGGAAACGGTCTATAATACGAAAAACGCCGTGTCCGGCAGGGATTTATGTCGTCCCGGGAGCAAGCATTGATGCAACCGAGTGTAAAATTAGATAAAGTCACCAAGATTTACCGCATGGACCATACAGAGGTCATAGCGCTCAGGGATATATCGCTGGAAGTCTTTCCCGGTGAGTTTATCGTGCTGCTCGGCCCCAGCGGCTCGGGGAAAACTACGCTGCTCAATTTGATCGGCGGGCTGGATGTACCGACCTCCGGGCTGGTGGAGGTCAACGGCATCAACATCTCCAAGATGAGCAGGTCGCAGCTTACGGAATACCGGCGGCGACAGATCGGTTTCATCTTTCAGTTCTTCAACTTGATCCCCACATTAAACGCCAGGGAAAACGTGGAGTTTGCCGCCGAGCTTGCCAAAAATCCCATGACTCCTGAGACGCTGCTTAAAGAAGTGGGACTGGACCAGCGCATGGAACATTTCCCCGGCGAGCTGTCCGGCGGTGAAAACCAGCGCGTGGCCATTGCACGCGCCCTGGCAACCGATCCCCCTGTTATTCTCTGCGACGAACCCACCGGCAGCCTCGATTTCGAAACGGGCAAGCGTATCTTCAAGCTGCTGCGTACGCTCAACCAGTCCAGCCACAAGACGGTTATAGTGGTTACGCACAACGCCCCCGTAGGAGCCATAGCAGACCGGCTGATACGCATGAGGGACGGCCGGATAGTGGAAATGATGGCGAACGAGCATCCGCTCGACCCTGATTTACTGGAATGGTAAAGGTTCCAAGGTTATTCCTGAAATCGCTGCGCGACCTGTGGAAGGGCAGAATCCAGTACGGCGCGGTATCACTGATTATATTCATCGGCATTTTAATCTTCGTCTGCTGCTATGAAGCTTACCTGAATCTGAATTTGTCCTATAACGTTTTCTACGACCGCCTTAATATGGCCGATTACTGGATCTCGGTTGACGGCGTGAGCCGCAATGCCGTCAAAGACATGAACGAGATAGCCGGCGTTGACGCTTACGGACGCATAGTAGAAGACCTCTTTATTGATATGGGAGGAGAGAGTGGTGAAAAGGTGGTGGGCAGGGTTATCTCGTTGCCCGAGAACGAGATGCCCGGTGTCAACAGGGTGGAGATCGAGGTCGGTAACTATTTCAGCAGGTCGTCCGGGCGTGAAATCCTGGTGGAAAGGCATTTTGCCACCTACTACGGCCTCGAACCAGGCGACTGGCTGACGCTGGAATACGACCAGGTCAAGATGCGCTTCCATATCAGGGGCATCGTAATGAGCCCGGAACATATCTGGATAGTGAAGAGCGCCCAGGAGCCTATGCCCACACCCCGCACATTCGGCGTGATTTTCATGCCGCTGAGGAACGCCGAGAGAATATTCAACATGGAAGGTATGGTCAACGAGATTACCATGTCCATTGCGCCCGACAAGGACCCAGATAAGATCATGGACCAGGTGAAAACGATCCTGGAACGCAATTATATAAAGCGGATGACTTCCAAGGACGACCCGGTTATTTTACAGAACCGGCGCATAGATATTGTGCAGGGATTACGCACCGCCTATATGACGGCGAGAAAAGACCTGCCGGTGGTGCAGATACTCAGACAGGACATGGAGCAATTTGCCATGCTGGCCTTCCTCTTCCCCATGCTGTTCCTGGCAATGGCCTCGCTGACCATTTATGTGCTGCTTAACCGGCTGGTGGAATCACAGCGTATCCAGATCGGGCTGATGCGCGCCATGGGTTACGGGCAGAATATCATTGTGTTTCACTACCTGGGATTCGCCCTGGTTGTCGGGGTCGTGGGCTCGATGTTAGGGGTAATCGTGGGACATTTCCTGGCCAACAGCCTGACCGAGTTTTACATTGCGCAGTTGAATATACCTATTATTGAGACCGAGGTGCACTGGGGTACCATACTGGCGGGGATACTAACCGGCCTGTCCATACCGCTGATTGCGGGTTTAGTACCCGCCCTGTCAGCCATCAGCATACAGCCAGCGGAGGCCATGCGGCCCCCGGCGCCGGGAGGCGGCAACAGGTTTGTAATGAAGGCACTGACGTTTATACTCAAACCGTTTCCCTACTTCATTAAAATGCCTGTGCGTAATATTTTGCGTAATTTCAGGCGCAGCCTGTTCATGGCCTCGGGCATCGCCTCAGCCATCATCATGGTGCTGGTGGCTATGTCTTTCGTGGACGCGGTGGACGAGGCATTTGCCCTGCAGTGGAATACCATTGAAAAATATGACGCCCTGATACACCTGCAGGGCGAGGGCGCTGCTTCCAATGTAAGCCTGATCAGCCACCTGGACGGGATCGCAGGTGCCGAGGCGGTGCTGGATATACCGTATCGCATACGCTTTCGGGATAAAAAAATCGATACCAGCATAGAGGGCATACCGGAAAACTCGACCATGCTTCACCTGATTGAGCAGGACAGGACACGCATAGATGTGACCGCCGACGGCATCCTGCTGCCCTATTCCTATAAAGACAAGCTGGGGGCGGAAGTAGGCGATATTCTGAGGCTGGAGCCGCTCACCGGCACGCTGGGTGAAACAGATAAAAGGCTGGCGGGATTTGTCTGGTCGTATATCGGCGGCAGGGCATATATGCCGCTGAGGGAGGTGCAGAAGCTGCAGCGCGACTTCGGCGCAGCGAGCGCCATCATGGTCAGGTTCGACGGTGAGCTGGAGCCGTATACTCTGAAAAGGATCTACAATATGCCGCAGGTTGCCTCCATCGAGATCGTAGCTGATACTAAAAAAATGATCGATGAACAGATGGGATTTTTCTGGGTCATGATCGGGATTATGCTGCTTATGGGCACGGCACTGGGGGCGGCGATCATTTTCAACGGCGTGATGGTCAATATAACGCAGCGCACCAGGGAGATGGCCGTTATGCGCGCGGTGGGCTTGGGAGACAGGATGCTGGCCTTCATGATCTCGTTGGAGAACATCATGATCGCTGCCATCGGAGTGGTAATGGGCATACCTGCTGGCAAATATATAAGCAACATGTTTTTCCAGGCGATGTCCACCAGCGCCGAAGATGTGATCAGCATGGCGCCGCCGGAGGTGTCGATGCGTTCTTATATCATAGCGGTCGTTGCAGCGGTGGTGATCATGCTGATATCGCAGATACCCCCCATTATGCAGATCATCCACCAGAACCTGGCCACCGTCACCAAGGAATGGAGCGAGTAGGCCTGTTATATTGCGCCTTATATAGATTGTCTGTTATTGACGCGAGGAAACCGAACGGGAAAGAATTTTATCCCTTATGGAGCGGGGCAGGATTCTTGCCAGTGCGATTCCCATCGTCAGGTTAAAGGGGAACAGGTATTCCCTGGTTTCCGACTTCAAAGCTTTCAAGATGTGGTGGGCTGCTTCATCCAAACTCATGGTAAAAGCCTTAGGCATGCCATGGTGTTTATTCCTCTCCGTAATCACGAAGCCGGGGCAGATGGTGAGCACCCTGATATTGTAGGGCTTCAATGCGATCCTGGCGGCATCGAGGAAGGTGCGGCATGCCGCCTTAGCTGCTGAATATTGGCCCTGAGAGGGAAGCCCCAGGAAACCGGCCAGCGAATTGGTATGGGCAATGACCCCTCCTGAAGGTTGTGTTTTCATCTGCTGTACCAGCGGGCAGAAGAAATTAACCATAGAATAGTAGTTTAGACGCATGTTTTTCTTAATATCCTCAGGCGTGGCCGTGGCGATACTGAGCGAAGGGCCGGCGCCAACGTTGAGCAACGCTATGTCGATTCGTCCGAAGCGAAGAATTGCCTCCTGAACGATCTTAGCCGCCTGTTGCTCATCCAGGGCATCACCCACCAGGACTAGGGCTTCGCTACCGTTCTGGCTAATGGTTTCCGCGGCTTCTAGCAGCCGCTCCTCGCGCCGCGCGGTGATTACGATACGGTTATGTTTATGGCTCAGTGCCACCGCCACAGCTTTGCCGATGCCGGATGAAGCCCCGGTGATGAGGATTACTTTTTCTTCCAGATCCATGGCAGGTTCTCCTTTTCTGAAAATCTGCGTGCGTGCAAATAGAAGGCAAACGTATTATACCAGACAGGATTTGACGACCGGTCAAGGTCGGCTATTTTTGGATCGAATAGGTTATTTTGCTGTTGTAGGACTTGCTCAATGTCTCCGGTACGGGCTGGCCGGAATCCTCTTTCCACTCGCCGCCGAAAGCTTTGCTGATACCTTCCATCAGGGTTGCATAAAGCTCGACGACGCCCCTGCTACTGGCGGGCCCTGTAAACGACAACGTCACCGGTAATGGCTCATATTCATCATTTAATGAGAGAGTGGTCGAACTGAATTTGCCTGAGTATTTGAGATCCAGGGTGAATGATCTCCCCTGTCCCGCAGCAATCGCCTGTGCATTGACGTCAAATGTTCCCGTAAATATATTGTTGATATACAAACCCTGCATCGTCACCGCGGCATTTCCACTGAGTTGCCCGCCACTGGCACTAACGTTCACCGGCACAGTCTGGTTTACGTTGATTTTATTATCGCTGTCTATTTCTACTGATATTTTGGGTAGAATCTCGGCCACGTACAAATTAATAAAGTTATCTATGTTTACATTGGAAGATCCGCTGCCGCTGATGAACTGTCCTTCTGTCAGTGTGAAAGGCGGGTCTATAAGCTGAGATATCGTGGGAGTAGAGCTTGATGCTTTATCCCCCGCTCGGCTGAGCTGTGAAATGGTGTTGCCCAGCACCTGCTGCCAATTGTGACGAACGTATTCAGCATCCTGCCTTATCTGGTTGAGCATCGATTGCCTGACCCTGTCTACGAACGCACTGTCGAAACCTCTGTTACCGGCTGCCCGGCGGATATCTCCTTCCAAGATCAGGTCCATAATAGCGTCCGGATTTTTACCCGGGCCTGCGGCCAGGAATGTAAGGAGGATACTGCCGTGATTCAAGTTTCTGATCTCGTTTCTCACTTCATTGAGCGCGACATTCTTGACGTTGCCCAGTGTCTGGTTGAGAACACTGTTAAGCGCGAACCTTGTTATATTCCTTGAAGTCAAATTGTTGGCTGCCCGGTTCAGGCCGTCATGCGCCTGCTGCAGCGCCGCCAGAAGCCTGTCCAGCTCATGCTTGCGGCCCATCCATTCGCTCGGCGTCATCCCCAGCTCAGTGGGACCGGTGCCGTATAACCTGTCACGCTCGGCGCTCAAGGCATCTATCTGTTCATTAAGCCGGTTTGCCTCGCTCCTTAATGCATCTCGGGCTTTCCTGGCGCTGTCATCCAGTTGTGCCAGGTCGTTCAGTCGGCTGGCTGTCCGCCAGGCACCAAAGTTACCCATCTGCAGCTCAAGATAGGCAGCGGCGAAGGGAGCCAGCTGGCGGGGAAGAAGAACCCCTGTAACCTTTTGTGGTAGATTCACCAGAAACCGGGCGCCCTTTTTGATAGCGGACCAGAGACCGCGGGCTGAG